>NZ_JAYRLV010000002.1:0-309152 GCF_041912815.1 Allobrachymonas sp.
CTGCCGCAGGAACTCAAGGCCATGGGCAGCGACCGGGAAATCCTGATCATCGAAGGCATGGCACACCCTGCTCTCGTGGACAAGATCCGCTATTACCAGGAAGACCTGTTCACCCAGCGCCTGCTGCGGCCAGCCCCTCTTCCGACACGTGTGCCGCTGCACACGGAGTGAGCACCATCGGCGCACTGCGGCGGTCAGGAGTTTTGCAGAGAGGGGAGAAAGGAAATCGGCCGGAAGCCTGAAGTGCAGCTGCGCAGGCACTGGTGCGCGGTGAATCTGTCACGATCAGCTACTTTCATGATGGCATTCATGCCATTTTTAAAAAATTTACGCCGCTAAAGGTTTCTGGTGAATGGGCAACCATATGATTCTTCATGCTTTATTCGCCTATGTGCCGGAATGCCGACCGAGTTGCGTCACAATGCGCGTCAGCGGGGCGGGTAGATTCCAGTAGTTCCTTTCCGCCCTCTCGATTTGAAAAGGAATTCTCATGTCGGCAAAAAAATTGACTATCGAATTGCTGGATGCACAGGGGCAGCCGGTTTCCGGCACGCTCGTGTCTGCCAGCGGCTGTGGAGAACTGCGCACCAGTGTGATGGGCACTGTCATGTTCCTGGTGGATGAGCCCCAGGTAGTGGTCAAGGTGGATGGGCAGGAGGTGCACAACGGCATGCTCGACGCGCTGCCCGCTCAGCTGCGCCTCACGCAGCAGGCAGGTGGCTGGAAGGCCTGACCCCGAAGGAAGCTCCGGGCCTGTGTTCTTCCTACTCCTGCGCAGGAGTAGGGCACAGAGAGACAGGCCCCGGCTTCAGGCCACCATGTAGGCAGCGGTGCCCAGCGCCAGCACCCTGCCTTCTCCCGTCATGAACTCCATGCGGGTGCTGGCCAAGCGGGACCCGAGCCGAAGCACCTCGGCGCGCAGGGTGTAGTGTTCGTCGAGGCCAGGGCGCAGGTAGTCGATGCGCAAATCGATGGTGCTCAGATGCATGAAGTGGCGCAGACGCTGCTCCAGCGGTTCGTGCTGATAGCGTGCCCCGATGGCGTTCATGACGGCCAATCCGCCCATGGTGTCGAGCGCAGCCGCAATGGCGCCCCCATGGATGCGCCGATGGGCATAGTGCCCGATGAGCTCGGGACGCAGATCCATGGCCGCTTCGCTCACCAGCGGGGTGCTGCGCGTCAGCCGCAGGCCCAGCAGACGGTTGAAGGCCATTTTTTCTCCGAACATGTCGTGCACGGCGCGCACGAATTCCGGATCGAGCTCCACGGCGGCCAGCTGCTCGAAAGGGAGGGCTCTCATTGGGACCTGGGTACTGCTCATGGCCGGTGTCTCCTGAAACGGGAAAAAGGAAGAAAAAGAGAAGTGGGCAAAAGCGCAGCACAAGAGGGAGGCGGGGAGCACGGAACGCTGCCCTGCCCCTTTCTGCCGGCTGCCACACAGAGAGTGGAGCGACGATCCGGCTCCCGAGTGCTCAATTCCCGGGCGCTCAATGGAACTGGGGCGGGCGCTTTTCCATGAAGGCAGCAAAGGCCTCTCGCGCGGCAGGTTCGCGCAGCATGCGGGCAAAGACCGTGGCTTCCTCGGCCATGCGTGCGGCAATGGCTGGCTGCAGATCGGCCTTGAGCAGGCGCTTGGTTTCGATCAGGGAGGACAGGGGCTTGGCCGCCAGGCGCGCTGCCTGTGCCTGTGCGTAGGCGTTCACCTCGACAGGGGCGACGATGCGGTTGACGACGCCCATTTCGAGCGCTGCATCGGCCAGGAAGGGTTCACCCAGCAACAGGGCCTCGCTCGCACGGGCATGCCCCATGCGCAGGGACGCGAGCAGGCTGCAGGCGGCCTCGGGACACAGGCCGAGGTTGACGAAGGGCATGGAAAACGCGGCATTGTCGCCTGCGTACACCAGATCGCAATGCAGCAGCATGGTGGTGCCGATGCCTACGGCAGGACCGGCCACCGCGGCCACCACAGGCTTGGGAAAGGTGCTGATCTGCTCCAGGAAGCGGAACACAGGCGCCTCAGGCGTGGAAGGAGGATGGTGCAGGAAGTCGGCAATGTCATTGCCGGCCGAGAACACGGTGGGATGTCCCTGGAAGACGAGCACGCGCACCCCGTCCTCCTGTGCCACCTGCTCCATGAAACGGGCCATGTCGGCGTACATGGCAGCCGTGAAGGCGTTCTTCTTGTCCACCCGGTTGAGGGTGATGGTGGCAATGCCGTGGTCGATGTGGGTCAGGATGTCGGACATGGAAATGCAGGGAATCTGGGGAAGGAAAGGGGCGTGCCATGGTGTGTCCGCCACCGCCTGGCGCCCCGGCAGGGACGGCAAGCGGTATGGACAGGGAAGTCACGCACGGAACTCCCTGCCCGACACACGGGCAGGGACACGCGCCCAGCTTACACGCGCTCGAAGATGCCGGCAGCGCCCTGTCCCATGCCGACGCACATGGTGACCATGCCGTACCGGAGCCGGTTGCGCTGCAGGGCGTGCACGACGGTGGCCGAACGGATGGCACCGGTGGCGCCCAGCGGGTGGCCGAGGGCAATGGCGCCCCCCATGGGATTGACCTTGGCGGCGTCGAGTCCCAGGGTGTTGATGACCGCGAGGGACTGGGCGGCGAAGGCCTCGTTGAGCTCGATCCAGTCCATGTCGTCCTGCCGCAGTCCGGCCACGCGCAGGGCGGCGGGAATGGCCTCGATGGGGCCGATGCCCATGATGGCCGGGGGCACGCCCTTGGCCGCGAAGCTCACGAAACGCGCCAGTGGCGTGAGGCCGAAGCGCTTGACCGCCGCCTCGCTCGCCAGAATGAGGGCGCCCGCTCCATCGCTCGTCTGAGAGCTGTTGCCTGCCGTGACGGTGCCGCGCGCGGCAAACACGGTGCGCAGCCGGGCCAGTCCTTCCAGGGTGGTGTCGGGCCGTGCGCCTTCGTCCAGATCGACGGTGCGGGTCGAGACGCGGACCTCGCCAGTGGCCAGGTCGAGACGGCGCTCCTCGATGTCCACAGGGGTCATTTCGTCGCGGAAGGCACCGGACTGCATGGCGGCCACGGCACGGCGGTGGGACTCGACCGCAAAGGCGTCCTGTGCCTCGCGGCTCACCTTCCACTGCTGGGCCACCTTTTCGGCGGTAAGGCCCATGCCATAGGCGATGCCGATGTCGTGGTTGCCGTCGAAGATGGTGGGCGACAGCGAGGGCGTGTTGCCCATCATGGGCACGAGGCTCATGCTTTCGACGCCAGCGGCGATCATCACATCGGCCTCGCCCACCCGGATGCGGTCGGCCGCCATGGCTACGGCGCTGAGTCCGGAGGCACAGAAGCGGTTGACGGTGATGCCGCCCACGCTCTCGGGCAGCCCGGCAAGCACGGCGCCCACACGGGCGATGTTGAGGCCCTGCTGGGCCTCGGGAATGGCACAGCCGCAGATGATGTCCTCGACGGCGGCGGGGTCGAGCCCCGGCACCTGCGCCATGGCCGACTGCAGTGCCCGCACCAGCAGGGTGTCGGGACGGGTGTGCTTGAAATAGCCCTTGTGCGAGCGACCGATGGGCGTGCGGGTCGCGGCCACGATGTAGGCGTCCTGGATTTGTTTGCTCATGCTTCAGACTCCGGATATGGGGGCCGTTCCCTGTAGGGAACGGACTCTGTCAGGGGGGTGGCAGTGCGTGCGGTGCGGGGTCAGTTCCGCAGCGGCTTGCCGGTGTTCATCATGTGGAGGATGCGGTCCTGGGTCAGGGGATGGGCGATGAGGGCCGTGAAGGCTTCGCGTTCAAGCTGCATCAGGTACTCCTCGCTCACCAGCGTGCCGGGGTCCACATCTCCGCCGCACACAATGCGCGCGATCATGGAGGCGATGTCGTAGTCGTGCTGGCTGATGAAGCCACCGTCGCGCATGTTGACGAGCGAGCCCTTGATGGTGGCGATGCCGTCGCGCCCCGCCACCGGAAACAGCCGCTTCATGGGCGGGCGGTAGCCGGTCTGGTACAGGGCCTTGGCCTGGGCGATGGCCACGTACAGCAGTTCGTCCTTGTTGGGCACGATCACATCGCTGTCGAGCACATAGCCGAGCTTGCGGCTTTCGAGGGCGCTGGTGCCCACCTTGGCCATGGCTGCAGCGGTGAAGCCTTCGGTGAGGAAGGGCAGCAGATCCTTGCCCGTGCTGTGTGCGGCATGCTCGGCCGCGCGGCGGGCAATGTAGGTCAGCCCTCCGGCTCCAGGAATGAGGCCCACCCCCACCTCGACCAGCCCGATGTAGCTCTCCATGGCCACCACACGCGCACTGCTGTAGACGGCCATCTCGCAGCCACCGCCCAGTGCCAGCCCCCGCACGGCGGCGACGGTGGGCACCTGGGCATAGCGCATGCGCAGCATGAGCTGCTGGAGTTCCTGCTCCATGCCGTTGACGGTGAGGGCGCCCCCCGCCATGAAGGCAGGCAGCACGCTCTGCAGGTCAGCGCCGGCGCTGAACCATTCGTCGTTCGACCAGATGACCAGCCCCTGGTAGGACTGCTCGGCCAGCTCCACGGCGCGGGTCAGACCCTCGCCCACGGCGGGGCTGATGGTGTGCATCTTGGTCTTGATGGAAGCGATGAGCACTTCGTGATCGAGCGTCCAGAGGCGGAGGGCATCGTCCTCGTGCACAGTGGTGCCCGCCGTGGCCGGATCGGCCTGCACGCTGCCGTGCACGCTCTCGGGGAAGTACTGGCGGGCATACACGGGCAGTGCCGAGCGGGGCTCGAACTCGCCGGTCGAGGGGTTGAACGAGCCCTCGGGCGTGTGCACGCCGCCCGCGTCGGCAACCGGTCCCCGGAACACCCACTCAGGCAGCGGCGCCTTGCACAGCGCTTCGCCCCGGTCGATGTCTTCCTGGATCATGTGGGCCACTTCCAGCCAGCCGGCCTCCTGCCACAGCTCGAACGGGCCCTGCTTGCTGCCGTACCCCCAGCGCATGGCGAAGTCGACGTCCCGCGCGGTATGGGCAATGGTCTGCAGATGCACGGCCGCGTAGTGCATCTGGTCGCGCAGCACGGCCCACACGAAGCGGCCCTGGGCGCCTTCGGCATGGCGCAGCAGCCGCAGGCGCTCGGCCGCAGGCTTCCTGAGCATGCGGGCATACACCTCGTCGCTCTTGTCGCCGGCGGGGACATAGTCGTCCTCGGCCAGGTCATAGCGCAGGATGTCGCGTCCCACCTTCTTGAAGAAACCGGCCTTGGTTTTCTGCCCCAGATTGCCCTTTTCGATGAGCCGCGCCACCACGGCGGGAGTCCCGAAGCTGCCGTAGAACGGATCGGTCTCGGCCGAGAGGTTCTCCTGCATGGTGTGGATCACGTGCGCCATGGTGTCGAGACCGACCACGTCGGCGGTCCGGAAGGTGCCGGAGCTCGCCCGTCCGAGCTTCTTGCCCGTGAGATCGTCCACCACGTCATAGGTCAGGCCGAACTTCTCGGCCTCGATCATGGTCGAGAGCATGCCGGCGATGCCCACGCGGTTGGCGATGAAGTTGGGGGTGTCCTTGGCGCGCACCACGCCCTTGCCGAGCGCGCTGGTGCAGAAGGTTTCGAGGTCATCGAGAATGCGCGGCTGCGTGGTCGGCGTGGCGATCAGCTCCACCAGATACATGTAGCGCGGCGGATTGAAGAAGTGGATGCCGCAGAAGCTCGGCCGCAGGCTCTCGGGCAGGGCCTCCGACAGCCGGGTGATGGACAGCCCCGAGGTGTTGGACGCCACGATGGCATGGGGAGCCACGTGCGGCGCGATCCTGTGGTACAGGTCGGTCTTCCAGTCCATGCGCTCGGCGATCGCCTCGATCACCAGATCGCACTCCTGCAGGAGCGCCATGTGCTCCTCGTAGTTGGCCGGCTCGATGAGCGCCGCGTCGTCCGCCACGCCCAGCGGCGAGGGTTTGAGCTTGCGGAGATTGTCGATGGCACGCAGCGCGATGCCGCTCTTGGGACCTTCCTTGGCCGGAAGGTCGAACAGCACCACCGGCACCTTCACATTGACCAGGTGCGCAGCAATCTGCGCCCCCATGACGCCGGCACCCAGCACGGCGACCTTCTTCACTTGAAATCGGGACATGGTTTTGCTTTCGGTTCAGCCGTCTGCAGGCCGGTGGAGATACCCCCTGCGCACACTGCAGGAGCCGGTCTTCCCCACGCGGCCTCGCAGCCAGCGGGTTGATGGGATGGAGGAAAAAAGACAGTCAGCATCGGCCCGGGCCCGCTCGGCCCATGGCGGCCGGCCCGGTCTCAGGTGCCCGGATCAGTGCACGCGCACCCAGGTCTGTGTACGGCCGATGCCGAACACCGAACCGCGCACCTGCAGCCTGCGGCCTTCCTCCACCGGCGTCAGGCGCAGGGTATAGCTGCGTCCGCTCTCGGGGTCCAGAATCTTGCCGTCTTCCCAGACCGCCCGGTCGCCATCGCGGCGGGCGCCGCGGATGATTTCCAGCCCCACCATGGGCTTGTCCTTGCGGTCATCGGTGCAGTGGCTGCACACGGCATGCGGGTCGGCTCCGGGCCGCAGGAGCTTCTCGATGCGGCCATAGAGCGCTCCGCCGCGTTCGCGGATCACGATCTGCGCCTTGGGGGCGCCCGTCCTGTCGTCGATGCTGCGCCAGGTGCCGACCGGAGTCATCTCGGCCGCCCAGGCTCCCGCCTGGGCCAGCAGCGCACCGGCCATCCCCAGGGCAACGGCCAGTCCCCGGCCTCTGCGTGCATGCGTCTGGTTCATCATGGATCTGTCTCCTCCAGCAGGTTGCGCATGCCGCTCAGGCGAGTGCGGCATCAGTGTCGAGCAGCACCCGGCTGCCAGCACGCGCCGTCTTCATGAGCGTGAGCGTCTCGGGGAACAGCCGGGCAAAGTAGAACCGTGCCGTCTGCAGCTTGCCCTGGTAGAACGGATCGGTGTTCCCCTCGGCGATCGCCCGGAGCGCCACCTGCGCCATGCGGGCAAACATGTAGGCAAACACCAGATGCCCGGCCACGCGCAGGTAGGGCACAGCCGCTGCCCCCACCTCGTCGGCGTTCTGGAACCCCCGGAACCCGATTTCGGTGGTGAACTTCTCCATCTGGCCCGCAATCAGCGCCAGCGGGTTGATGAATTCGGCCATCTTCTCGTTGACGCCTTCGCTCTCGATGAAGGCCGCCACTTCCTTGCCGAACTTGCGGAGCGTGGCTCCCTGGTTGCCCAGTACCTTGCGTCCCAGCAGGTCGAGCGACTGCACGGTGTTCGTGCCCTCGTAGATCATGTTGATGCGGGCGTCGCGCACGAACTGCTCCATGCCCCATTCCTTGATGTAGCCGTGCCCGCCGAACACCTGCTGGCACTCCACCGCCGCCTGGAAGCCGTTGTCGGTGAGGAAGGCCTTCACGATCGGCGTGAGCAGCGCGAGAATCTCGCCGGCGTCCTTGCGCACCTTGGCATCGGGGTGATGCTGCTCCTTGTCGAGCAGCAGCGAGGCATAGACGCCCAGCGCCCGGCCCCCTTCTGCCCAGGCCTTGGCCGTGAGCAGCATGCGGCGCACGTCGGGGTGCACGATGATGGGATCGGCCGGCTTGTCCTTGGCCTTGGTGCCCGAGAGGCTGCGCATCTGCAGGCGGTCCTTGGCATAGACCAGCGCATTCTGGTACGCCACCTCGGTCAGTCCCAGCGACTGGTTGCCCACGCCCAGCCGGGCCGCGTTCATCATCACGAACATGGCCTGCAGCCCCTTGTTCGGCTCGCCGATCAGGGTGCCCACGGCATCTTCCAGGGCCAGTGCGGCCGTGGCATTGGCATGAATGCCCATCTTGTGCTCAAGCGACGTGCAGAAAATGCCGTTGCGCGCTCCCAGCGAGCCATCGGTGTTCACCAGGAACTTGGGCACTGCGAACAGGCTGATGCCCTTGCTCCCCGCAGGCGCGTCGGGCAGGCGGGCCAGCACCAGGTGCACGATGTTCTCCACCATGTCGTGCTCGCCCGCGCTGATGAAGATCTTGTTGCCGGTGATGCGGTAGCTGCCGTCTTCCTGCGGCACGGCCCTGGTCCGCAGCAGCCCCAGATCGGTGCCGCAGTGCGGCTCGGTCAGACACATGGTGCCCGTCCACACTCCGCTCACCAGCCGGGGCAGATAGGTCGTCTTCTGCCATTCGGTTCCGTGCGCGAACAGGGCCTCGTAGGCACCGTGGCTCAGGCCGGGGTACATGGTCCAAGCCTGGTTGGCCGAGTTCAGCATCTCGTAGAAGCACTGGTTGACCACGGCAGGCAGCCCCTGCCCGCCGAACTCGGGAGCGCAGGACAGCGCAGGCCAGCCCCCTTCCACATACTGGCGGTAGGCTTCCTTGAAGCCCTGGGGCGGCGTCACCTCGTGCGTGACCACGTCGAGCCGGCAGCCCTCCGTATCCCCGGAAATATTGAGCGGGAAGATCACCTCGGCGGCGAACTTGCCCCCCTCTTCGAGCACGGCGTTGACGGTCTCGCGATCCACCTCGGCAAAGGCCGGCATGGCGGCGAACTCGCGGCTCACGTCGAACACCTCGTGCATCACGAACTGCATGTCGCGCAGGGGCGGGTTGTAAATCGGCATCTGTCCATCTCCTGTGTCCGGCGCACGCATGCGCCTCGTTCATTCAAGACCTCGAACCCCACCGATGGCTCCGCAGCATCGGGCCTGCCCGCAGGCCCCCCGATGTCGCACCGCTTCCGGTGGAACTCCTCTCCGACGTCTACCGCCCGTACCCCGCCGCGCCTACGCGGACGTGCCGGTGCTGTAATACGCCACGATGCGCTCGAAACCCCGCGCAATCCGGTCGAGTGCGTGCGGCTCCTGCAGGAAGCGCGCCTCGTAGTGCACCGACAGAATCAGCCCATGGGTCTCGAACACCATTTGCTGCGCATCGGTATCGGGCCGGAGGTGTCCTTCTTCCCTGGCCTGCTCGATCGCCCGGTACATGGCCGCCAGCCAGCTGCGCACGGCACGTTGCAACGCATCGCGCACAGCCCCCTCGCGGTCATCGAACTCCACCGCGCCACTGATGAAGATGCAGCCGGACTGCACCTCCTCCGTGACCCGCTGGATCCAGTTGCCGAACATCGCCCGCACCCGCGGCAAGCCCCGGGGCGCCTTGAGGGCGGGATAGAACACCTCCTGCTCGAAACGCTGGTAATACTCCTGAACGATGGCAATCTGCAGATCCTCGCGCGACCCGAAATGGGCAAACACGCCGGACTTGCTCATGCCAACCATCTCGGCCAGCGCACCGATGCTGATGCCCTCCAATCCCAGCTCGCTCGCCAGCGCCAGGGCTGCATCGAGCAGCATGGCACGGGTGTGCATTCCCTTGTGGTGGGCACGGCGGCTGCCGTGGCTCTCCGCTTCGGGTTTGGACGACGAAACAGGATGGATCGTGGACATGGCGTGAATATATCAAATGAATAGAACGGTCGTGCTTTTTTCAGGCACATCTAGGGAAGACACCTAGCCGCGCGAGCCAGCACCAGGCATCCTGCAGCACATCTCTCCACCTCCTCGCGGGATGTAACATGCTTGCGGCGCCCATGGTAGCGCACCCCATCCCCGCAGCGCATGGGGAGACTCCTCGTTTCCTGCCGTTTTCCCTCGGGCGCACAGCCGGCAGCCTGCCCTCGATCTGCCCTCCGGGGGCCCGATGCCACGGTGCGGGCGGGGGCAGGAGCGCCACACGCCTTCGGCCGGACAAGCATCGCGGGCCTTGGGAATTCGATCCCTTTTCCCGCATACTCGCCCCATGAACCTTCCCCGCTGGCTGCGGCTGCGCCTGGCCCCCCACTCCCTCACCGAGGCGGACGCCGCCGACGCCCTGTCTTCCCCCCGCTCCCCCGATGCCGCCGCCAGTGCGCGGGCGCGGGCCGTGGCAGACCGCGCAGTGGCCCGGGTGGACACGGTGCGCATCCAGCGCCGTCTGCTCATGCTGCTGATCGCCCCGCTGGTCGTGCTCGCGCTCATCAACGCCTGGTCGGACTACCGCTCGGCCGACTCGGCCGCCTCGCAGCAGGACAAACAGCTCCTGCAGCTCGTGCCCCTGCTGGCGGATTCGATCATCGCGGTGGGCGCACATGAGGGCGACCCGCCCGTGCTCCTGCTCGCCCCACCGGTGGAAGAATTCCTCAAGGAGCGCCAGGGCCTCGTCACCTACAAGGTCTACACCCCCAAGCGCAAGCTGCTGCACGGGGACGAACGCCTGCCCTCGATCGTGCCCGTGACCCAGGACCCCGACTTCTTCAACCAGGACGTCAAGGGCACCAGCTACCGCATCGTGGTCCAGCGCGTGCCCAGCGTGGCAGGCGACGTGGTGGTCGAAGTGGCCGACGCCTCCGACCCGCGCAAGCGCTGGCTGCAGCAGCTCTTTCTCAAGGTCCTGCTGCCCAACCTCGTGATGATTGCGGGTGCCTCCCTCGTCATCAGCTGGGCGGTGCGGCGCGCCCTCAAGCCGCTGCGCGACCTCATCATGGCCGTCGAGCAGCGCTCTCCCCGGGACCTCAGCAGCATCGACGAACGCATCACACCGGAAGAAATCCGCCCCCTCATCGCCTCGCTCAACCGCCTGTTCGCCCTCGTGAACGCCCAGGCCGAAACCCAGCGCCGCTTCGTGGCCGACGCCGCGCACCAGCTCCGCACCCCGCTGGCAGGCCTGCAGGCCCAGATCGAGGCCTGGACCGAGTCCCTGCGGCAGCAGCAGGACGCACTGCCGTCCTCCCCACCCGCCCGGCTCCACACACCCGGTCTGGCAGACACGGCTCCAGCATTGCCCCCCTCGACAGGCTCTGGGGCAGGCGCGGGCACAGGAGCCGATGCCAACGGCATCCGTCTGGTCTGGAGTCCGGAGCTGCACCAGCATGTGGCCCAGATCCCTGTGGCAGAGCTCACCCGCCTGCGTGCGGCCATCCGGCGCAACTCGCAGCTCGTGCACCAGCTCCTGTCGCTGTCCCGCGCCGATTCCGATGCCATGGAAGCGCAGCACCTGCAGGCCGTCGACCTCAAGGCGCTGTGCGAGGACCTGCTCGAATCGCACCTCGATGCCGCCGCCGCCAAGAACATCGACCTCGGGCTGGACGTGCAGCCGGTGCGCGTCTCCGCCCATGCGCTGTGGCTGCGTGAACTCCTGAGCAACCTGATCGTCAACGCCATCCACTACACCCCGGAGGGCGGCGTGGTCACCCTGCGCTGCGGCGTGCAGGGCGTCGGCGATACTGATGAGCACGACCATGCCAGCATGCTGGCTCGTGTCACCGGCCACCCCGAACACGCCCCGGTTCCACCCCGCGCCTTCGTGGAAGTGGAGGACAACGGCCCCGGCATCCCGGTGACGGAGCGTACCCATGTGTTCGAGCGCTTCTACCGCGTCCCCGGCACCAAGGGCGAAGGCACCGGCCTCGGCCTGGCCATCGCCCGCGAAATCGCGCTGCGCCATCACAGCGACCTGATTCTCTCGGACGGCATGCCCCACGAGCAAGACACCGGCTGCGGCCTGAAGGTCACACTGCTCTTTGCCGCCTCGCTGCTCCTGCGCTACGGCAACACCGTGCAGGGGGAATAGTGACGGCTGCACACAGCCTCCATGCCGGGCAGCCGCCCGGCTGAAGCCCCCTTCAAGCCCCCTCAGTGCCCGTTGTGCTCGATGCGGTAGCCGAAGCCACGGATCGACCGCAGCGCGATGCCGTAGGGATCGAGCTTGGCCCGCAGCCGGGAGATATAGACCTCTACCGCATTGAGGGTGATTTCCTTGTCCCAGCCGGTGAGCGCCTGCAGCAGCTTCTCCTTGCTCACGGGCTTGGGTGCATGCAGCATCAGATACTGCAGCACCGTCCATTCGCGTGGGCCCATGTCGAGCGGCTGGCCATCGGCCGTGACCTGGTGGGCCGCCGTATCGAGCGCAATGGGCCCGAGCGTGAGGACCGACGTGGTGGCCGCCTGCGATCGCCGCAGCAGTGCCCGCAGCCGCGCCAGCAGCTCCGGCAGCTCGAAAGGCTTGACCATGTAATCGTCAGCGCCCACATCCAGTCCCTGCACCCGGTCCTGGAGCGAATCCCGGGCCGTCAGCATGAGCACCGGCAGATTCAGCCCCCGCTCGCGAATGCGGCGCGTGAGCGCCATGCCGTCCATGCCGGGCAGGCCCACGTCGATGATCGCGGCATCGAACTCGTCGGATGTCAGGGCATCCAGCGCCGCTTCGGCACTGCCCACAGCATCCACGACATAGCCGCCCGCCGTGGTCAGCCCCTGCTTGATGCCATCGGCCAGCATCTGGTCGTCTTCCACCAGCAGCAATCGCATGTCTGTTCTCCTTTATGACGGGGCACTCTCAGGGAGCCGCCCCGCCCCACGGGCCGGCTCCGCCGTCTTCAGGCCCGGATCATGGTGCCGTAGGCCTGCTCGGTCAGCACTTCGAGCAGCATGCTGTGCGGCACCCGACCGTCGATGATGTGCACGGCCTTGACACCGCGCTTGGCCGCTTCGAGCGCCCCGGAAATCTTGGGAATCATGCCGCCGGAAATGGTTCCATCGGCACACAGCTCGTCCACCCGTGTGGGCGTGAGCTCGGGCAGCAGCTGGCCCTGCTTGTCGAGCACCCCGGCAATGTTGGTGAGCATGAGCAGCTTCTCGGCCTGGAGCTTGGTGGCCAGCGCAGCCGCCACCACATCGGCGTTGATGTTGTAGCTCTCGTTGTCCACGCCATAGCCGATAGGGCTGACCACGGGGATGAACTGATCGTCCTGCAGCGCCTTGACCACGCTCGGGTCGATCTCCTCGATGTCGCCCACCATGCCCACGTCATGTTCGATGGACGGATCGTGCTGGTCCTTGAGCCGCAGCTTGTGGGCACGGATCATGGCGCCATCGCGTCCGGTCAGGCCCACGGCCTTGCCGCCCACCTGATTGATGAGTCCGACGATCTGCTGCTGCACCTCGCCGGCCAGCACCCACGCCACCACGCCCATGGTCTCGGCATCGGTCACGCGCATGCCCTGCACGAAGTGTCCTTCCTTGCCCAGTCGCTTGAGCGCCGTCTCGATCTGCGGCCCCCCGCCATGCACCACCACCGGATTGATGCCCACCAGCTTCAGGAGCACGATGTCCTCGGCAAACGCCTTCTGCAGGGCCGGATCGGTCATGGCGTTGCCGCCATACTTGATCACCATGGTCTTGCCGTGATATTTCTGGATGCTCGGAAGCGCCTCGGAAAGGATCTCTGCACGCTGAACAGCATTCAATACGAAATTTTCTTCCATTTTTACTCCAACGCCCGGGTGATCAGTCATCATCCAATCTGCCGAGCAAAAAAGACATATAGGCAAGCATCAAGAAATCCATCGCCGCTCTCAACGACCATGCCACTGCCGCACCATTCAATCCATATTTTTCAGCAAGAAACACAAGAACCGGAACATACAGGCAAAGTTCCAGTACATGAAACTTTGCAGTCACATCCACTCTTCCTGCAGCCTGCACACGCGCAAAGGGAAGTTGCGCCATCCCATTAAAAAAAATACCTATTGCCAAGATATCTACCACGACCCATGCTCTATCAGAGAAAGTCTTACCCAACCAGAGACTGAGTCCTTCTCGTGACAATACAACTATCACCAAGCAAACTGCAGACATCACAGCACAAAGAAACAGCATTGATTTTTTATATATCTTCTTCCCTTCATTGGGTGCCACTTTATGCAGGGCCGTGAATCTAGGAAAAAGCGCAGTCGCAATCGCGCCAGGAACAATAAGCACTCTCTGCATCATTTCCGCAGGAACAGAATAATATGCCACCATGGCCGCCCCCACAATTCCAGATACAATAAATCTATCTGCCGTCACCATCAAGGGGCTTATCACATTCGACACGGTAATCCAAGCGCCAAAAGACAAAAGATTCTTGAATTTTTCGGTACTCCATGCACCTCTACTCCACCACCCCCTCTTCAGCCTAGCATTAACCAAGGAGGAAAACACCAGCACATTGGCAAGCCTCGCGCAAACAAGACTTACAACCATCCATACCAGAGAACTAGAAAAAAAATAAACCGATGCTGCTGGCAAGCCAAAATTCGCCATTCCCAAAAGCATTCTGGCAATATTTACGTTCTTGAAATCCTCATACGCTTCCAGAATACCCCTCTGTCCTGTAGCAAGTGTTGTCAACGGTATTCCAAAACCAGAAACAATCAATGCTAGGAACGCCTCATGCTGCAGGCCGGCACTTATTTTAAGCCATTGGTACGCCAGCGAATGAGACAAAAAAATCAAAATCAAAGCCCCAATCGCACCTGCAATCGCCGTAAAAATCAACCCGCTCTTTGCAATATCAGGAATATTTTCATGCTCACCAAGAGATATCTCAACCGCAATTTTTTGAGTCAGCGCTCTCCCCAATCCAAAGTCAAAAAGACTGAAATACCCAATCAGCGCCCATACCATGGTAAGGATACCAAATGCCTCTACACCAGCATGCTTAACGATGTAGGGAATGGCGACAGCTGCCAGCAACAGCGGTGCCCCCATCCCCAACATATTCCATGCCGCATTCTTTTTGATCGACATTTCAGCCCAGATTTTTCACATAGGTTTGAAAATCAATAGCTTTTGCATCTTTCTCAGAGATTATCAACTCACTTTTTTCAGAATCCGACATTGGCCATTGAATCCCAATAGTCTCATCATTCCACGCAATACTTCCTTCATACTGCGGCGCGTAGTAGTCCGTGGTCTTGTAGAGGAAGTCGGCACTTTCGCTGAGCACCACAAAGCCATGCGCAAACCCCGGCGGAATCCACAGCTGGCGCTGGTTGTCCTCGGTCAGCTCGGCGCCGAACCACTGTCCGAAATGGCTCGACCCCTTGCGGATATCCACGGCCACGTCGAACACGGCGCCACGCGCCACGCGCACCAGCTTGCCCTGGGGCTGCTGGGTCTGATAGTGCAGGCCGCGCAGCACCCCCTTTCGGGAACGGGAATGGTTGTCCTGCACGAAGCTGTAATGCGTGCCCGTGGCCGCATCGAAATCGCGCTGGTTGAAACTCTCGAAAAAGAAGCCGCGTGCATCGCCGAACACCTTGGGTTCGATGATGAGGACTTCGGGAAGCGTGGTTTCGATGATGTTCATGCCTTGACTCCATCCTTGAGCATGCGTTGCAGATATTTGCCGTAGCCGTTCTTGAGCAGGGGCTGCATGAGCCGCTCGACCTGTGCAGCGTCGATGAAACCGTTGCGCCACGCGATTTCCTCGGGGCAGGCGATCTTGAGCCCCTGCCGCTGCTCCAGCGTGGCAATGAACTGTCCGGCATCGAGCAGGCTCTCGTGCGTGCCGGTATCGAGCCAGGCGTACCCCCGCTTCATGATCTGCACATGCAGGGAGCCCTGCTCCAGATAGGCCTGGTTGACGCTGGTGATCTCCAGCTCCCCGCGCGCGCTCGGCCGCACGGCCTTGGCGATGTCCACCACCTGGCTGTCGTAGAAATACAGCCCCGTCACGGCATAGTTGGATCGGGGAGTCGCCGGTTTTTCCTCGATGCTGATGGCCTTGCCCGCCGCATCGAACTCCACCACGCCGTAGCGCTCGGGGTCCTGCACATGGTAGGCAAACACGCTCGCGCCCGTGGTGCGGGCGTCGGCCTGCTGCAGGAGCATGCTCAGGTCATGTCCGTAGAAGATGTTGTCCCCCAGCACCAGTGCACTCGGTGCGTTGCCTACAAAATGCTCCCCGATCAGGAAGGCCTGTGCCAGCCCATCCGGGCTGGCCTGCACCGCATATTCGAGATGGATGCCCCACTGCGAACCATCGCCCAGCAGCTGCTGAAAGCGCGGGGTGTCCTGCGGCGTGCTGATGATCAGGATATCCCGGATCCCTGCCAGCATCAGGGTGCTCAGGGGGTAGTAAACCATGGGCTTGTCGTACACCGGCAGCAGCTGCTTGCTGACGGCCAGAGTAGCCGGATGCAGGCGGGTGCCCGAACCTCCGGCCAGAATGATGCCTTTGCGTGTCGTCATGATGTGTGCGTAAGAAAGAGAATGCGACAGCCCTGCGGTTCACCGCGGGCCTTCAAAACTATTTCGCTGCCTTGCCATCGGGCAGAATCTCGGCCAGCATGCGCCGCACGCCCTGCTGCCAGTCGGGCAGCACCAGGCCAAAGGTCTGCTGCAGCCGCGTCGTGGACAGACGCGAATTGAGCGGCCGGCGCGCCGGCGTGGGAAATGCGCTGGTCGGCACCGCTGCAATGGCGTCCTGCGTCACCCGCACCGGCACCCCTGCCTCCCGCGCCGTCTGCAGCACCAGCGAGGCATAGCCATGCCAGGTGGTCTCGCCACCCGCCACCAGATGGTAGAGCCCGGCACACTGCGAATCACCACGCAGCAGCTGGCGCAGCGCATGGGCCGTGACATCGGCCAGCAGCTCGGCTCCGGTGGGGGCCCCGTGCTGGTCGTCAATCACGCTGAGGGCATCGCGCTCCTGCCCCAGCCGCAGCATGGTCTTGGCAAAGTTGCCCCCCCGGGCCGCATAGACCCAGCTGGTGCGAAAGATCAGGTGCTTCGGGCAATGCCGCTGCACGAGCTGCTCGCCCTCCAGCTTGGTGCGCCCATACACATTGAGCGGTGCCGGGGTATCGCCTTCGGTCCAGGGACGATCCCCCGATCCGTCGAACACGTAATCGGTCGAATAGTGCACCAGTGCCGCCCCCAGTGTGGCAGCTTCCTCGGCCAGCACGCCCACGGCCGTAGCGTTGAGACAGCGCGCCAGCTCCGGCTCGCTCTCGGCGCGGTCCACGGCCGTATGGGCAGCCGCATTGACGATGGCATCGGGGCGCACGCGGCGCACGGTGTCCCGCAATCCCTCGGGATCGCCGAAATCCCCGGCCAGCGGCCGGCCCTCCCATGCCGGGTTGTCCTCCAGGCGGTGATCCAGCGCCACCACCTCGCCCAGCGGCGCCAGGCTGCGCTGCAGCTCCCAGCCCACCTGCCCGTTGCGGCCGAACAGCAGAATTCTCATGACGGTATCCCCCGTGTCTTACTGGTGGTACTGCAGATTCACCCACTCCCGGTAGGCCCCGCTCTGCACGTTCTGCACCCATTGCGGATGGTCCAGATACCACTGCACCGTCTTGGCAATGCCGGTCTCGAACGTTTCGGCAGGCTTCCAGCCGAGTTCACGTTCGATCTTGCGCGCATCGATGGCATAGCGGCGGTCATGACCGGGACGATCCGTCACATGCGTGATCTGCGTGCGGTAGCTCTGGCCATCCGCACGGGGACGGAGCCCGTCGAGCAGATCGCAGACGATGTGCACGATATCGATATTGGCCTTTTCGTTCCAGCCGCCCACGTTGTAAGTTTCGCCGACCTGCCCTGCCTCCAGCACGCGACGGATGGCACTGCAGTGGTCCTTGACGTAGAGCCAGTCCCGAATCTGCATGCCGTCGCCATACACCGGCAGCGGCTTGCCAGCCAGCGCATTCACGATCATGAGCGGAATGAGCTTTTCGGGGAAATGGTAGGGCCCGTAATTGTTGCTGCAGTTGGTGGTCAGCACCGGCAGCCCATAAGTGTGGTGGTATGCACGCACCAGATGGTCGCTTGCAGCCTTGCTTGCGCTGTAGGGGCTGTTTGGCTCGTAGCGATGCCGTTCGGTAAACGCCGGAGCCGTGGATTCCAGCGTGCCATACACCTCGTCGGTCGACACATGCAGCAGGCGGAAAGCCGCCTGCTCGGCAACCCCCAATCCCCCGAAATACGCACGCACCGACTCCAGCAGATGGAAGGTGCCGACGATATTGGTCTGGATGAAATCCTCCGGGCCATGGATCGAACGATCCACATGGCTCTCGGCCGCAAAGTTCACCACCGCACGCGGCCGATGCTCGGCCAGCAGCCGCTCCACCAGCGCACGGTCGCCAATGTCCCCCTGCACAAAGACATGGCGGGGATTGTCCTTGAGCGAAGCCAGCGTCTCCAGATTGCCCGCATAGGTGAGCTTGTCCAGATTGACCAGCGGCTCCTCATGCCCAGCCACCCAGTCCAGCACAAAATTTCCGCCGATGAAACCGGCGCCGCCCGTAACAAATATCATTTATATCACCTTATCTTATAAGAAAACTTTAGCAGGGCAATCAGAATTATCTGAAAAAGTGCCGTTAGCGACAATAAGGATGGTGCAAAAATGCTCAACGCCAATGACGTCAAAACGACTGGATAGAACAATACAGAATTCCAACCACGGGATCTACGAAGAAGATAAGCAGCAACCAAATGAATGACCACCATCCCCAGCAACCCAACAAACCCAAAAGAGACTACGCCACTCATGAACGCAGTCCCCACATTCAAATTATAATTTTCAAGATTCCCAGTCAACTCAAAGGGAAGGTTATTAGGATTCCAATTATCCGATTTAAACATTTCAGTTCTCAAAAATTTCGGGAACAGAGTCACAAAAAAAGAACCAATATCATAATTAGGGACTGGCTTATCAATAAATAAATTGTACATCAGGTTAGATATGGGGGATGCCATATAGACATAGACCCACAAGAAACCCGCAGGCAATAGCAGAAACCACCCAGAACTCACCCCCACCAGAGAATAAAACTCTTCATTGCCCGTTCTTATATTACCCACCACACCAAACAATACCACCAAAATAAATGCGTAGGCAATTAATTTCAATAGCATAGCACGCCCAGAAAAACACATGTACATAAACAATGTCTGCAGAAACAAAACTATAGTCATCTGCCGCGAGAATATAACCACAGTCCATATCAATGCAAAAAATGGAAATACCAATGAAGCCTTCTTGCCCGACAAAAAATAATCAAGCATGTCTATCTGAACAAGAAGAAAAAATATTCCATTAAGAAGGCCATGCAAACCAGAAATACCAAAATCAAAATAATCTTTATCTATGCCAAATATCTTCCAAAGCAGCGGGAACCCGCCGCTATAAAATATCTCGAATACAGTTGCAACCAACCAAAATAAAGCCAATAAATTTTTTAGATTATTTTTTCTTACAACATCTTCTTCGGATATCCATGCAACCGCACGCCTCTTCCTAGAAATTATCCATGCTACAAAAAATGGGGCCAGCACTACAGCGCAAACAATAGCATACTGATAGTACTCAAAACTCCTAATTACGGGAACCAGTGAAAGATACTCGAGAAAAAAAGACCCTCCCCAAACACAAAAAAACAATAGATATGGATTCAATATTCCATCAAAACTTATCTTTATTTTTTTCTTCATTTTCCAAGACACTCTTCCACCACGAAGGCGTAACATCAAAAAATGTATCCGAAAAAATCACAGGCAAACATACACTTCTTAAATACTTCATTCTAATATTTTTTCTATCCTCGAAAATTAATATTTTGACATGCCTTTTAAATAAATTCCACAACAGCCACGCCACACCTTTACCCACCCTGTGCTTCATTAGAAACATGTAATTTCTAGCGCCACAAAGCGACTTCCAATATAGATTAATAGGCATAATAGCCAATCCGATCTTATTTTTTTTAGCCGCCGCACCATCCTTATGAACAATTATTGCATCATTGCAAAGCAATATTTTTTCACGCTTACTCACTCGCAAGCAAAATTCAACATCGTCATACCATATAAAAAACCTCTTGTCTGGCAACCCATACTTTTTGATAGCCAGCGAAGAAATCAAAGGACCAACAAAAGAACAATAATCAATATAGATATATTTAACTTTATAATCTGCATCGGTTAATGGTTCTATCTTATTCTTATTCCAGAAAAATCCTCTATGCTCATACTGAGGGAGCCCATCGATTCCAACTTTTTTGGGCGCCACAATCAAACAATCATTTTTCCCAAAGAAATCGTTTTGTACCATTCTTTGCAGACAATCATTTTTTGGCTCAGCATCATCATCCATCACCCATATCCAATCTGCCCCAGATTGATATGCCTGATCCATTCCAAAATTAAACCCTCCAGAACCGCCTGTGTTTTTATCCAACCGATATACAGAAATATTTTTATTTCCCGCAATCAAAGGATGGATTTTCAAAGACTCATAGCCTTTCTCCGAACTGCAATTATCTACAATGATAATTGAATCCAACTTCAATGTCTGAGCCAGCAAAGAAGCCACAGTCTCCAATAAAAGAGAAAATCTATTAAAAGAAACGACTACAGCAGTAATTTTCATAGAATTTTCACAAAGAAATGAATTCATCACAAATCTTCAAAGCCTCTGCAATCGTCACATCCATATCCAAATACCGATATGTACCCAAACGCCCCATGAATGTTACATTTTTTTCTTGTTTCGCCAGACTCTCATATCTCTCTAGCACAGACATGTCATTATTCAGACGAATAGGATAATAAGGCACATCATCCTCTCCACATTCAGAACTGAATTCTCGATAGCAGACACTAGAATCATGCAACTCCCAAGGTGAAAAATGCTTATGCTCAGTAATTCTGGTATAAGGGATATCTGCGTCACAGTAATTTATTACTGCATTTCCTTGAAAATCTCCATTATAATAAAACTTCTCAAACCTCAATGTTCTATACGGAAGTCTTCCATATTTATAATCAAACCAAGCATCAAGCGGCCCAGAATAAAAAACATAATCGAAATCAAGAAGTTTCTCGCGGCCAATTTTTTCCCCCAAAATCAAATCGATATTTTTATTATCCAGCATGGCTGCAATAACATTGGTATAACCATATTTAGGCATTCCTTGGTATCGATGATTGAAATAATTATCATCATAATTAAAGCGCAAAGGAAGGCGTTTAAGAATGCTAGCAGGCAACTGCTTAGGATCACGCCCCCATTGCTTTACTGTATATCCTTTAAAGAAGGTTTCGTACAAATCCTTCCCTACAAAGCTCAAAGCTTGCTCTTCAAAAGTCTGAGGAGAAGCTATGCCTTTATCAGAAATGCTCTCGATATATTTTTTCGCCTCATCCGGAGAAAATGTTTTGCCAAAAAATTGATTTATGGTATGCAAATTAATCGGCAACGAATAAACAGAATTTCGAGCTATCGCTTTAACCCTGTTGACATACGGAACAAATTCACCAAATTGATTAACATAATTCCAAACGCGTTCATTGTCGGTGTGGAAAATATGTGGACCATACGTATGAACCATCACGCCCGTGGACTCATCTCGCTCTGTATAACAATTTCCACCAATGTGTTCCCTACCTTCAAACACCGTTATCTCATGACCAATAGCACTCAGTCTATTAGCCACAACTGCACCAGAAAAACCGGCACCAACAATCGCAATTTTCATTCGACACCTCGCTTCCATACAAACAATGCCAACCCATGTTTCTTCAGAATCTTCAGCATCATGCCCGACACAAAAAATTCCACAATTACAACGGCCCAAGCAGAACCAAGCGCTTGAAATCGCCAAGACAATACTGGAAATAGAATCAAGTTCAACAGACAAGAATACATAAGTATTCCACTAAAAACTTTTTCCATTCCAAAATTCAACATCGTTAGGATGCCCGCAACATTAGAAACCACCACCAATAATGGCAAAACACTCATAACTCTCAAAACACTTACACTAGGCAAAAAATTCGAGCCAAAAAACTTATTAACCAAATAAGGAGCAGCTCCATATAGAAAAACACAGAGGATCGAAAAACACAGCAATCCATATTTGATCAGCCGCCTATTGAACTCAATCGCACCTGAAGGATTCACATGTGCCAAGCTACTGACTTTAGGATATACCGCCTGACTTACCGGATTAAATAAAAACTGCACCGCCCGAGAAATTTTTTCCGCCACATGATAATAAGCCACCTGCGTCGAAGAACTCACAAATCCCAAAATAATGGCGTTGCTCGATGTATATAAATTAATAAATGCAGTTGATATAAAAACATGCCACCCATTTTTCAGCTGAATTACCAAATAATGCCATCCTGGCAACTTTATTTTGCCACCCCCCAACATTTTAGGAATATAAAACCACGAAAGCACAGCACTCAAAAAACCACCGAAACCTTGCAAAAATCCAGCCAAAACGATATCATCACTACTTTTCACAAAAACAAAAACAAGAAGAAAAGAAAATGTTTTCGAAAATATTTGAATAAAACTTGCCGCCTTTAAAGCCTCCATCCCCTGGAAAAGCCACAAAGGGAAAAAAGCATTTCCCAGTACCGCTATGTAACTAACAAGATAAAGTCGTGCATTTTTACCGAAAAAATCCACGAAACACAAAAGCAATATCAACACAAGGAAACAAATGCCGACAAAAATAATTTTCAAACACATAACCGATGAAAAAATTTTTGCAACTTCGTCAACATCATCTGCAACAACAGCCACATCGCGAGATGCGGTCAAATTAAATCCATAATCAGTCAGTACAAAAAAAACCTGCATCAAAGATACAGAAACAACAAAAATACCAAATCCATTAACCCCCAATACTTTAGCCAAGTATGGCAAAAGCAGCAATGGAAGAATATAGTTCGTCGCCTGTAATCCAGCAAGCGCGATGATATTTTTAATTATTTTCACTTTTCCGTTCATATGTCATACGCGCAACAAGAAATTAGCCATCAAATCCAACGAACAAAATAAGAAAATACCAATACCAACCTATCAGACAACCTTCTACGAGAATACATCAGAAGATAAAAAACCGCTGCCATTCCGAAAGAGCTGTCTTTTCTAAGGCATTTCTCATAGACATCGATTGCTGCCCTCTCTCTTCCACCAGCAGACATGTAGAGATTTGCAGCTATAGCAATTTGATCCTTGTACCATCCACTTCGTATCTTACGCAGCCTGTTGGCAATCGATTTCCAGCCCCCTCTTGCACCCAATTCATTGTTGTCGTGTTGGCGGTAACGCATATGAGGAACAGGATCAAAATACCATTTTGATCCCCATGCCCTTGAAAGGACATAGGCCAGCCAGTCATGGAATTCAAATTTAGCTATTTCGCTTGCATGCGACCGCACAAAATCCTGTAACCTCACAAAAAATGCTTGCGTAAAAACGTAGGTACATCCCTGGCCGGCCGCTTCAAAAAAAGCATCGGCCGGGAGTTGTCTGGGATTTTGTTTCAATACCGAAGTCCTACCATCCGGCCAGAAGGCTTCTACTGCGCACGAGTAACATTCGCTTCCGCTGCCCTTCAGCAAATTCACTGCCGACGCCAACTTATCTGGCATCCAGATATCATCCTGATCTGCAAATGCATAATAATCATAATCAGGTGGAACATATCTTATTAACTCATAAAAATTAAATCCCGCCTTTCCTGTATTGGAATTTGCCTCAAGCACTTTCAAGGCGTCTTTTTTCAAAGAATAATTCTTCAAAACCTCACTTGTGCCATCACGAGAACAATCATCCCGAACAAATACATCGATGACATCACATTCGGATTGCTGAAAAATAGAGTCCAACTGCTCTTTAATATATTTTTCACCATCAAATGCAGCCAAAAGCACACACACTCTCATAATATCCTCTAGTACGCACCAGAACCAGCAAGCACCACCTTAAATGTTTTTGCAATAATCACTACATCCATCCAGGGGGACCAGTTCTTTATATACCATCCATCAAAATAAATGCGATCTGCAAACGAGGTATTACTTCGACCACTGACCTGCCACAGCCCACTCATTCCGGGCCGCACTACCCCATACAAAGAAATATCCTCACCGTAATCCACCACCTCACTGGGCATAAGAGGACGAGGACCAATAAGACTCATGTCCCCCTTCAATACATTGAAAAGCTGAGGAAACTCATCAACACTCGTCCTTCTTATGAAACGTCCAATCTTCAATATGCGCGGATCATTTGCCAGCTTAAAATTATTTTCTTTATATTCCAACCACTCAGGCGATTTATTTAACTTCCATTGCTCAAGAATCTGTCCCGCATTCACCACCATGCTTCTGAACTTATAAAACTTGAATGCTTTTCCATCTTTTCCTATTCTTGCTTGATGATAGATGACAGGACCACCATCTTCTCTTTTTATAAGAAATGCAATCCATAGAAAAAACGGAGACAGAACAAACAATCCGATACTTGCAAGGAAAATATCCAGACTCCTTTTCAATATCTGCCATTGAATTTTGGCAAGGTTATTCTGCAGGTGAATCTGCAGAACCTCATGGCTGAAGAAATAGGAGGTTTCCATACCGTACAGCGGCACGCCCCGCATGGAGGGGATGACGCGCACGCTCCTGACCATGTACTGGGTGAGCTGACGGATGCAGGCGTCGCGGTAGTCCCGCTGCTCGGCCTCGAAGGCGATGACGTTGTTGCACTCATGGATGCTGCTTGCCTGATCCTCTGTGCCCTGCCACTCCACGACCGGCAGGCCGGAGGCACGGATGGCAGGATCCACTTCGGTCAGCAGCTCCGGAGGGGCCACGAATCCGTCCAGAATGACCCCCAGCGCAGGCTCCGAGCGCAGGGCCAGACAGGCCTGCCAGGCATTGGGGCCCACACCATAGATCACGGTATGGCGGTTCCACTTGCCCAGCCGCATGAGCATGCGACGTGCGAGGCCCCTGCCCCAGGGCTGGAGCACGAGCAGACAGCCCCAGAACGCCAGCCACCAGAAGCGGGAATAGGACACCTTGAGCAGACCGAGCAGGGCCAGGTCGAGCACCGCAAAAATCAGAATGGCGGTGAGCGAACGCTGGAGATCGGTCCAGAAGGGCTTGCGCCGGGTATAGGCCTGCTTGACCACCCCGAACCAGAAGAGCCAGCCCAGAAGCAGCGCCAGGAAGACGGTGCCGCGCGCCCCCTGCCAGAAGGCCTGCTCGGCCTGGGAGCCATCGAGCCAGTCGGCGAGCACATTGGCCAGTGCCCCACTGGCCAGAAAGGCCAGCACATCATACAAAGCCTGCACCACGATCTGCCAGGTGGTGGCGTGGTGCGAGGAAGTGCGTTGATGCTGTTGCCGATAGAACTCGGCCGGATCCGACGATGGGGGGGTGCTCATGGAAAGGGGCTTTCAGGACTTCAGGATTGCCGCGAAAAATTCTGTTGCCATCGCCAGGTGCTGGCGCACATGTCGTGCAGCGTGCGATGGGCTTGCCAGCCCAGCTGCTCGCGGGCCTTGTCGGCCTTGGCATAGTAGGCGGGGAGGTCCCCATCCCGGCGCGGGGCAATGTGATAGGGGACGGGCACGCCCGATGCAGACTCGAAGGTCCGCACCATGTCGAGCACGCTGGTGCCCTGCCCGGTTCCCAGGTTGAAGGCATGCCAGCCCGCATGCTCCTGCAGGAAGCGCAGGGCGGCAAGGTGGCCCTCGGCCAGATCCATGACATGGATGTAGTCGCGCACGCCGGTGCCGTCGGGGGTGTCGTAGTCGTCGCCGAAGACGTTGAGCCAGGGCCGGGTGCCGACGGCGACCTGGGCGATGTAGGGCATGAGGTTGTTGGGGATGCCGTTGGGCGCCTCGCCGATCAGCCCGGAAGGGTGAGCGCCGACGGGGTTGAAGTAGCGCAGGGTCGCAAAGCGCCAGTCGGCCGAGCTGGCCGCGACGTCATGCAGGAATTCCTCGACCTGCAGCTTGGTGCGCCCATAGGGGTTGATGGCCGCCGTGGGATGCTGCTCGTCGTAGGGAAGGTAGTGCGGGGTGCCGTAGACGGTGGCGCTCGAACTGAACACCAGCCGGTGCACACCGGCGGCCTGCATGGCCTGCAGCAGGTTGATGGAGCCCTGCACGTTGTTGGCGTAGTAGTCGATGGGCCGCTCGACCGACTCGCCGACCGCCTTGAGGCCCGCGAAGTGGATGACGGCTTCGATGGAATGGCGCTCAAGGGTGTCCCGCACCAGGGCGGTATCACGCACATCGCCCTCGACGAAGACAGGCCGCGCGCCAGACAGGGCAGCGATGCGGTCGACCATGTCGGCCTGGCTGTTGCAGAGGTTGTCGAGCAGAACGACCTGGTATCCGGCCTCGATCAGCGTCACGGCCGTATGGCTGCCGATGTAGCCGGTACCGCCGGTAAGAAGAACAGTTTTCACTCTTTCACCTCTTGGTGCAGTCTAGTGGCCAACCATGCAGAAAACGGAGTTCCAACTTCCGGATGGGTCTGCGCCAGGTCGACCGTGGCCTGCAGGAAGCCCAGCTTGCTGCCGCAGTCATAGCGGGCACCTTCATAGCGGTAGGCAAAGACCTTTTCGCGCCGCAGGAGGGCCGCGATGGCGTCGGTGAGCTGGATCTCGCCGCCCACGCCGTGGGATTGGCGGGCAAGCTCGTCGAAGATGCCGGGGGTGAGGATGTAGCGTCCGGCCACGGCGAGCGTGCTGGGGGCTTCCTCGGGGGCAGGCTTTTCGATGATGCCGTCGACGTCGACGAGGCGTTCGCGGATGGGGGTGCCGGAGACGATGCCGTATTTGCGGGTTTCTTCGTGCGGCACGTCCTGCACGGCCAGGATGCTCGCGCGCCACTCGCGGAACTGCTGGACCATCTGGCTCATGACCGGGGGCTCACCGACCATGAGATCATCGGCCAGCAGCACGGCAAAGGGCTCGTCGCCCACAAGCTGGTGGGCACAGGACACGGCGTGGCCCAGCCCCAGGGCCCGCGGCTGGCGCACGTACACGCACTGCATGTCCTCAGGCATGATGCTGCGCACCAGATCGAGCAGCGCCGTCTTGCCTGCAGCTTCGAGTTCGGATTCCAGCTCGTAGGCCGTGTCGAAATGGTCTTCGATGGACCGCTTGGTGCGCCCGGTGACAAAGATCATCTGGCGAATGCCGGCTGCGTAGGCCTCCTCAACGGCGTACTGAATGAGGGGCCTGTCCACGACGGGAAGCATTTCCTTGGGACTGGCCTTGGTGGCGGGAAGGAAGCGGGTGCCCAGGCCCGCGATGGGGAAAACGGCCTTGCGGATGACAGTGTTCATGGGAGGGTTTGTATCACAGGGAACCCCCGTAATCCGGGGGAACGGTTCTTATAATTTGGGTGGACCCGGCCGGGCCCATGCGGCGCATGCATGGCAGCACAGTGACAAGTGTCTGACACGACATTGACACCGGCATGACAGGACTGCGCGCCACACGCTAGGCCGTTCAAACTACTCTTCTCTCGATATTGTATGCAAAGCACTTCTATGCCCTTGATGGCTGTGGTGGGCCTGGGCTATGTGGGCCTGCCCCTTGCTGTGGAATTCGGCCGTCAGCGACCCGTGGTGGGCTTTGACATCAACACGACACGGATTGCCGAGCTGGAGGCCGGACGGGACAGCACGCTCGAAACCACCGCCGAGCAGCTGGCTGCAGCCACCCATCTGCGCTACGCCAGCACGCTCGACGCGCTGCGCGACTGCCGCATCTTCATCGTGACGGTGCCAACGCCGGTGGACGGTGCCAACAACCCCGACCTGACTCCTCTGGTGAAGGCCAGCGAATCGGTGGGGAAGGTGCTCAAGCCGGGCGATATCGTGATCTACGAATCGACCGTGTACCCTGGCGCGACCGAAGAGGTGTGCGTGCCGGTGCTGGAGCGCATGTCCGGGCTCACCTACATTCACAGCGGCAACGAGGCCACGGCCGATGCGGCACGCGGCTTCTACTGCGGCTACAGCCCGGAACGCATCAATCCCGGCGACAAGGTGAACACCCTCACCAAGATCCGCAAGATCACCAGCGGCAGCACGGCCGCCACGGCGCAGACGGTGAATGCGCTGTATGCGGACATCATCACGGCGGGCACCTACCCGGCCAGCTCCATCCGGGTGGCGGAGGCCGCCAAGGTGATCGAGAACACGCAGCGCGACCTCAACATTGCGTTTGTCAACGAGCTGTCCGTGCTGTTCGCCCGACTGGGCATCGACACCGTGGAGGTGCTGGAGGCAGCGGGCAGCAAGTGGAACTTTCTGCCTTTCCGGCCCGGGCTGGTGGGAGGACACTGCATCGGCGTGGACCCCTACTACCTCACGCACAAGGCGCAGGCCGTGGGCTACAACCCGCAGGTGATTCTGGCGGGGCGCCGCATCAACGACAACATGGCGCGCTATGTGGCTCGCAACACCATTCGCCTGATGCTGCAGCAGGGCATGGACGCTCCGCGTTGCCGGGTGGGAATCCTGGGCATCACCTTCAAGGAGAACTGCCCGGACATCCGCAACAGCAAGGTGGTGGACATGGTGCGCGAGTTCGAGAGCTGGGGCATGCAGGTGGCGGTGTGCGACCCGGTGGCCGATGCGGTGGAGGTGCAGCGCGAATACGGCATCGCGCTGGAGCCGATCGACGCCGAGCACCCGGTGGATGTGCTGGTGGTGGCCGTGGGCCACAGTGCCTACCGGGCCCTGACGCCCGCCGAGCTCCGGCCTTTCACCCGTGGCGAGCACCCGATCCTGAGCGACGTGAAGAGCCTGTACGACCGCCACGCAGCCGCAGAGGCCGGGTTCAAGGTGTTCCGGCTGTAAGGCAACCAGGGGCACGAAGCACAGGCACGGGCACGGACACCCCGTGCAGGCCCCTGCCCCTGTGCCCCGGCCCTGTCTGCAGGAGGGGCTGCGTGCTCCGCCGGACGGACTGCGCCGATGTGTCACCCTTTTGTCAGCTTTGCCGAATAGGCGCACAATGCGGGCTGTTTTTCATGACACGCCTGATTTCCTTCCATGCATACCATCAAGAATTTCGCGCTGATCGGTGCGGCCGGCTACATTGCACCCCGCCACATGCGGGCCATCAAGGATCTGGGACACCATCTGGCGGTGGCCTATGACATCAACGATTCGGTCGGCATCATCGACAGCATCTCTCCGCAGAGCGAGTTCTTCACCGACTTCGAGCGTTTCTACGACCATGCCTGGAGCCTGAAGCGCGATCCGGCCCGCACGCTCGACTTTGTGAGCATCTGCACGCCCAACTACCTGCACCATCCCCACATCACGGCGGGGCTGCGGCTGGGGTGCGACGTGATTTGCGAGAAACCGCTGGTGCCGACGCCCGAGCTGCTCGACGACCTGGTGCTGGTGGAGAAGGAAACCGGCCACCGTGTTCGCAACATTCTGCAGCTGCGCCACCATGACGCCATTCTGGCGCTGCGCCGCAAGGTGGCCGAGGCGCCGGCCGACCGCAAGTTCGACGTGGAGCTGACCTACATCACCTCGCGCGGCAAGTGGTACATGGAGAGCTGGAAGGGCGATCCGCGCAAGTCCTTCGGGGTGGCGACCAACATCGGGGTGCATTTCTACGACATGCTGCACTTCGTGTTCGGCAACCTGCAGGAGAACGTGGTGCACTACAGCGCCGAGAACAAGGCGGCGGGATATCTGGAGTACGAACGCGCGCGCGTTCGCTGGTTCCTGTCGATCGACGCCAACGATCTGCCCGACAGCGTGAAGGGCAGGAAGCCGACTTTCCGCAGCATCGACATCAGCGGCGAGCAGCTGGAGTTCTCGGAAGGCTTCACGGAACTGCACAAGGTGAGCTACGAGGAGATTCTGGCCGGCCGTGGCTACGGGCTGGAAGATGCGCGGCACTGCATCGAGACGGTGAACGTCATTCGCCATGCGCAGCCCGTGCCCGCCCGGGACGACCAGGGACACCCGATGCTTGCCCGGCTGCTGCGGGCCTGAGGGGGCTGCGCTTTTTCCACGCATTGGAGGCGGCACGCACGGGCACATGCCGGTGCGCGCCGCCAGAAACATCGATCGACGAGGTGCTTGCCCATGGCGGCTGACATGACGACGGCGTCTGCGGACGCTCCTGCTTCTGCTTCTTCTCCTGTGGTCCATTCCACGGCCATCGTGGATGCGGGGGCGCAGATCGGCGCGGGCACCCGTGTATGGCACTGGGTGCACATCTGCGGCGGAGCCCGCATCGGCGCGGGGTGCTCGTTCGGGCAGAACGTGTTTGTGGGCAATGACGTGCAGATCGGCAACAACGTGAAGGTGCAGAACAACGTGAGCGTGTACGACGCGGTGACGCTGGAGGACGACGTGTTCTGCGGCCCGAGCATGGTGTTCACCAACGTCTACAACCCCCGCTCTGCCGTGGCGCGCAAGAGCGAATACCGCCGCACGCTGGTGCGACAGGGGGCGACGATCGGCGCCAATGCGACCATTGTGTGCGGCCATACCGTGGGGCGGTACGCCTTCGTGGGGGCCGGGGCCGTGGTACAAAGGGATGTGCCGGACTTTGCCCTGGTGGTAGGGGTGCCGGCGCGGCGCATCGGCTGGATGAGCCGGTTTGGCGAGCGGCTGGATCTGCCGGCTTCGGGCGAGGGCGAGGCGCGTTGCCCCCACACGGGCGACCGCTATGTGCTCCAGGACGACGCAGTGACGCTGGTGCCGGCGGCCTGAGGCCGGAGGGCCCTGCACGATCTGGCTGCGGCAGCCCTGCGGGGCGGACGACCGCGAGCACGCACCCGACATGCCACGCGCACAACACATTCCGGGACGGTCCTGTGGCCCTGCATGGCGCAGGGTCTGTTCACTGTCCCTTTTTTCATGACCTGTGGAGGACAGGGCTCCCGTGCGGGATGCCCTGCATGCATCACGATGGATTTCATCGATCTCAAATCGCAGTACGCTGCCCTCAAGACCCGCATCGACACCCGCATCCAGCAGGTGCTCGACCACGGCCAGTACATCATGGGCCCCGAAGTGGCCGAGCTGGAGACGGCGCTGGCAGCGCGGACCGGTGCGGCGCACTGCATCACGGTGTCGAGCGGCACCGAGGCGCTGCTCATCAGCCTGATGGCGCTGGAACTGCGCCCCGGCGACGAGGTGATCACCACGCCCTTCACCTTTGCCGCCACGGTGGAGGTGATCGTGTTCCTGGGCGGGCGCCCGGTGTTCGTCGACGTGGAACCCGACACGGGCCTGATCGACGCCGGCCGGATCGAGGCAGCCATCACGCCGCGCACCCGTGCGATCATGCCGGTGAGCCTGTATGGACAGGTGGCGGACATGACGGCGATCCGCGCAGTGGCCGCACGGCATGGGCACCTGCCGGTGATCGAGGATGGCGCGCAGAGTTTCGGGGCCACGCTCGACGGGGTGGAAAGCGGCCATCTGTCCACGCTGGGCTGCACGAGCTTTTTCCCCAGCAAGCCGCTCGGCTGCTACGGGGATGGCGGCGCCATCTTCACGAGCGACGACACGCTGGCCCGCGCCTGCCGCGAGCTGCGGGTGCATGGCCAGAGCAAGCGCTACACCCATACCCGCATCGGCGTGGGCGGACGCATGGACACGATCCAGTGCGCCGTGGTGCTGGCCAAGCTGGAACGGTTCGACTGGGAAGTGGCGCGGCGCGCGGAGCTGGGCGCCCGCTACAACGCACTGTGCGATGCCGCAGGCATCACGCGCATCCAGCAGCGGCCGGGACGCACCAGCGTGTTTGCACAGTACACGGTCCGGGTGCCTGACCGCGAGGCGGTGCAGGCGGCCCTCAAGGCCGAGGGCATTCCGACCGCCGTGCACTACCCCATCCCCATGAACCGCCAACCGGCCTATCAGGGACTGTGCGACACCCCCACCCCGGTCGCAGACATGCTGGCGGGCTCGGTGATGAGCCTGCCGATGAGCGCCGACCTGACGCACGACACGCAGGACCGCGTCATCGCGGCCCTGGCTCGGGTGCTGGGCTGACCGGCGCAGGTTGCCCCGCCCTCTTTCTTCCCTCCCCGCTGCCCTGTTGCCGACGATGTCTTCCCGTGCTCCTGCCGGACTCCTGCGTGCCACGCTCACCCTGCTGATGGGCGGAGCGCTCGCACAGGTCGTGCCCCTGGCACTGGGGCCGGTGATCACACGCCTGTTCACGCCGGAGGCGATGGGCGGATTCACGAGCTTCACCACGGTGGCCGCCACCCTGGCCGTGGTGGCCTGCGGCCGCTACGAGTTTGCGCTGCCGATGGCACGGCAGGAAGGCGATGCCCGTGCCCTGCTGGCGCTGTGCCTGCGCATCTGGCTGGCGGTGACGGTGCTGTGTCTGCCAGTGGGCTGGGCGCTGGCGCGCTGGGCGCATCTGCCTCTGCCGGCCCTGCTGCCGCTGGCGGTGGCAGGGAGTGGGCTGCTGCAGCTGCTCGTGATGTGGTGCAACCGCGCCGAACAGTTCCGCGCACTGGCCACCAGCCGGGTGGTGCAGTATGGCGGAGGCGCCGTGCTGCAGGTGCTGTTCGGCTATGCACTGTGGAGCGGCCAGGCCACGGGCACCGCCGGCACATGGGCACTGGTGCTGGCCCCCATCGTGGCGGTGCTGCTGGCGACCCTGCCCCTGTGGCGCCCTGCTCCGGCGGGGGGCTGGCGGGGAGTCTGGCCGCTGGCGACCTCTGCGGACCTGGGACAGGACATGCGCCGCATGGCCTCCATTCATCGCGATTTTCCGCTGCTCAACACGCCGCATGCCTTTCTGGGCACGCTGCAGGATGCACTGGCCGTGGCGCTGCTGGTGGCCTGGTCGGGCGATGCGGCCGCAGGCTTCTGGGGACTGGCGCTGCGCTACCTCAAGGCGCCGGCCACACTGGTGGGCAGCGCGGTGTCGCAGGCGCTGTACCCCCGGCTGACCGGCGCCCGGCCCGAGGATGCCCGGCGTGCCGTGCGACAGATCATGCTGCTGCTCGGGGCTGTGGCGCTGGGGCTCATGGGCGTGCTGATGGTGGCGGGGCCCTGGCTGTTCCGGCTGGTGTTCGGGGCCGGATGGCGGGATGCGGGCGAGCTGGCCCGCGCCCTGGCACCCTACATTGCCGCGCATTTCGTGGCTGCGCCGCTGGCCGTGGTCACCATGGCCTGGCAAGCCCAGCGCTGGGCCTTCCGTTGGGCGGTAGTGGGGCAGATCGCCTTCGTGGGCGCCCTCGCGGCCGGGCTGCGCTGGGGAGGGCTGCTGGCCGGGGCCTGGGCCGTTTCGGCTGCGATGGTGGTGTATTTCGGCATCTATTTCTGGCGTCTGGCCTTCTGGTCGGACATTCCCGCACCCGAGCCTGCCGATCCGGCTGAAGCGGATGTGGGTCAACTGGTGGAGGAGCAGCCATGACGTCCCCCATGTCCCCGCCTCCCATGACCGCCGCCCTGCGCTGGCGCGCCCGCCTCAACCGCATGCGGCGCTGGCTGTGGCAGGCACTGTGCTTCCGCATGGTGTTCGGCGAGGTGTCCGGCGGCCAGCCCCGCCCCGCCACCCGCATCTCGCCGAGCACCTGCATCGAGCACGAGGACCGGCTGCTGCTGGAGGACGACGTGTTCATCGGGCACTTCAACTTCATCGAGGCCAGCGCGGGCATCACCATCGGGGCCGGGACGCAGATCACCAACTTCGTCAGCATCGTCACCCACAGCACCCACCGCAGCGTGCGGGTGGCAGCCCGGGTGCCGGGCGCTCCCGGGCCCGCTGCGGACGGCTCGTTCGCCAGCGACATCCGGGCTCCGATCCGCATCGGGGCGCACTGCTTCATCGGCCCGCACTGCGTGATCGAGGCCGGCACGGTGCTGGGCAAGGGCTGTCTGGTGGCCAGCCACAGCCGGGTGCGTGGCACATTTCCCGACTTTGCGGTGGTGAGCGGTTGCCCTGCCCGCGTGGTGGGCGACACCCGCACGCAGGATGCCCGCTGGCTCGCCGAGCACCCCGACCATCTGACGGCCTACACACACTGGGCCGGTGCGCTGCCCTCCGCTTCCGGGATGCAGGCGGCATCGGCATCCCCATTTCCTCCGCACGACGCATGACCCCTGCCGTTTTTCCCGTCCCCTTGCCGGTCGATGCCACACGCCGCCTGCGCTATGCCCTGGTGGGCGACGGCGAAAGCCCGCACCTCGTCAAATGGGGGCGTGCCCTGCATCCGCATGTCGATCTGTGGGTATGCTCCAGCCGGGGCTTTGCACCCGGGCTGGCGGAGCTGGTGCCGCCCGAGCAGCGGCTGGCACTGCACACCGACCCGGCCCATGGCGGGGGCAACGCTGCGCTGCTGCGCCGCCTGCCGGAAGTCGGCCGCTGGCTGCGCCATGCGGATGCCGACTGGATCAACCCCCACTACCTCACCTCGCACGGCACGCTGGTGTGGCTGGCACGCCGCCCATGGCGCCTGCGCGGGCGCGTGCTGGCATCGGCTTGGGGCAGCGACATCCTGCTCACGCCCGGGCGCCATGCGGCCTACCGGTGGCTCACCTCTTCCATTCTGCGCAACGCGGACCTCTGCACCAGCGACTCGCAGCACATGACGCAGCAGATGCGGGCGCTGGGCGCACGCGAGGTGATGACCTTTCCCTTCGGGCTCGATGCGCTGCCGCCCGTGCCGGCACAGCCGGTGCGCGAGCCCTGGCTCTTTTACGCCAACCGGGGGCTGGAGCCCATCTACCAGCCCCTGCGCGTGCTGGAGCTGTTCCGCAGCATCGTCTCCTGGCAGCCGCAGGCCCGGCTCGTGATGGCCCACGACGGCAGTCTGCGCCCCGAGCTGGAAGCGTGGGTGCAACGCGAAGGCTTCGGCGACCGCGTGCGCCTTGTCGGGCGCCTGGACGCAGCCGCACAGGCCGTGTGGTACGACCGGGCCCAGTGGTATCTGAGCCTGCCGCAGAGCGACTCGGTCGCCGTGTCGGTGCTCGAAGCCATGGCCCACGGCTGCATTCCGCTGCTGAGCGACCTGCCCGCCAACCGCGAGCTGGTGGCCGACGACGCCCACGGCTGGATCGTGCCGGATCGCCTGGGCAGCGCGGAGCTGGCCCGGCTCAGTGCCCAGCAGCTCCCGGTCCTGGCCGCACGCGCCCCGGACATCGCCCGACACCATCGCGCCTGGGTGGCCGACCACGGGCTCTTTGCCCCTGCCGTCTCGCGCCTCATCCAGACCCTGCACACCCTGCCTCCGCTCCGGGGGCCGCACGCATGAACATTCTCTACCTCAACCACTATGCCGGCAGTCCCCTGCACGGCATGGAATACCGCCCCTACTACCTCGCCCGCGAATGGGTGCACGCCGGCCACTGCGTGCGCATGCTCGCCGGCAGCTACAGCCATGTGCGGGCCAGGCAGCCCGATCTGCCCGCGCTGCAGGCGGCGGGAGCGACACGGTCGGGACACGCCACCGTGCAGGACATCGACGGCATCGCCTACCACTGGTATGCCACCCCCCCCTACGCGGGCAACGGCCTGGGCCGGGTGCGCAACATCTGGGCCTTCCTGCGCCAGGCATGGGCCGATGCCCCCCGCATCGCTCGTGAGTTCAGGCCCGATGTGGTCATCGCCAGCAGCACCTACCCCATGGACATCTGGGTCGCCCGCCGCATCGCGCGCCTCACCCGCCGTGCCGGCCACCCCTGCACGCTGGTGTTCGAGGTGCACGACCTCTGGCCCCTGTCTCCCATCGAACTGGGCGGCATGTCGCCCGGCCACCCCTTCATCCGGCTGTGTCAGGCCGCCGAGAACGCCGCCTACCGGGACGCCGATGTCGTGGTGAGCATGCTGCCCAAGGTGGCCGGACACATGCAGGCGCACGGACTCGACCTGCGCCGGCTCCACATCGTGCCCAACGGCATCACGCTCGACGAATGGCAGGGCGAGCCGCCACCCCTGCGGGGCGACATCGCGCGCCACGTGGCCGCACAGAAGGCCGCCGGCCGCACCGTGGTCGGTTATGCCGGCTCGCACGGCACCCCCAACGCGCTCGACGTGATGCTCCAGGCTGCCACCCTGCTCCGGGACGCACCCTTCAGCTTCGTGCTCGTCGGCGACGGACACGAAAAAGCCGCCCTGCGCCAGCAGGCCGAGGCCCTGGGGCTCGCTGACACCGTGGCCTTTTTCGACCCCATTCCCAAGGCACAGATCCCCGCCTTTCTGGCCCAGGTGGACATCGCCTACATCGGCTGGCAGCGCGTGCCCATCTACCGCTTTGGCATTGCGCCCAACAAGCTCATGGACTACATGATGGCGCGCTGCGTGGTCCTGCACTCGGTCGAGGCCGGCAACGATCCGGTGGCCGAAGCCGGCTGCGGACTCACCGTGCCCCCGGCCGATCCTCCTGCCATTGCCCAGGGCCTGCGCCAGCTCGCCGCGATCGACCCCGCCACCCGTGCCCGCATGGGCGAATCGGGCCGCGCCCACGTGCTCGCACACCACACCTACCCCGTGCTCGCACGCCGCTTTCTGGAAGCCTGTGGCGCGAGCCTTGCAAAAAGCTGAAACGCCCTCCCGGCTCCAGACCAAAAGTCGGACAATACCTTTCTGATGCAACCCGGAATGCCTCTCCTGCGCCCCGCCCCTGGCCGGGCCCTGCACGAGAGGCCCCGGGGGTCTCCTGCGCCCGGTCAGGGGCGGCCCAGCGGCCGCTGACGCATGCCCCTTCCGCGCAGGCACTTTCCCCTTCTTCCATCGACTTCATGAGCACACCTGCCTTCATCCCCTTTGCTCGCCCCGACATCGGCGAGGAAGAAATTGCCGCCGTCACGCAGGCCATGCGTTCCGGCTGGGTCACCACCGGCCCTGAAACCCGCGCCTTCGAGCAGGAATTTGCCGACTCGCTCGGCGGTGGCGTCGACACCGTGGCCGTCAATTCCGCCACGGCCGGACTGCACCTGGCCCTCGAAGCCATCGGCGTGCAGGCGGGCGACGAAGTCATCGTCCCCACACTCACCTTCACCACCACCGCCGAAGTGGTGCGCTACCTGGGCGCCGACCCCGTCTTCGTGGACTGCGACCCCATCACGCTCAACATCGACGTGCGCAAGATCGAGGCCGCCATCACCTCCCGCACCAAGGCCATCCTGCCGGTGCACTACGGCGGCCTGTCCTGCGACATGGACGCCATCATGGCGCTGGCGCGGCAGCACCACCTGCGCGTGGTCGAAGACGCCGCCCACGCCCTGCCCTCCACCTGGAAGGGCGTCAAGATCGGCCAGCTCCCGAGCGATGCGGCCGTGTTCAGCTTCTACGCCAACAAGACCATGACCACCGGCGAAGGCGGCATGGCCGTCACGCACGACCCGGCCCTGGCTGCGCGCATGCGCATCATGCGCCTGCACGGCATCAGCCGCGATGCGTTCGACCGCTTCACCAGCAAGACACCGGCCTGGTACTACGAGATCGTGGCACCCGGCTTCAAGTACAACATGGGCGACATGGCCGGGGCCCTGGGCCGCGTGCAGCTGCGACGCCTGCCCGCCTTCCTGGCGCGCCGCCAGCAGCTCGCCGCCCGCTACTTCGAGGCGCTGCGTGACCTCCCCCTCATCCTGCCCGCCGATGCCCCTGCGGGCGACGTGCACTCATGGCACCTGTTCGTGCTGCGCCTCACCGAGGCGGCCCGCGTCACGCGCGACGACGTCATCCAGCGCCTGTCCGACGCCGGCATCGGCACCAGCGTGCACTATGTGCCCCTGCACCGCCAGCCCTACTGGCGCGACCGCTACCACCTCACCCCCGAGCAGTTCCCCGAGGCAGACAAGGCCTACCAGCACATGTTCAGCATCCCGCTGTTCACCGCCATGAGCGACGACGACCAGGAACGCATCATTGCGGCCCTGCACGACATCCTCGGCTGAGCCTCCGCGCACATGACGACGACCGCACGACACCCCGCATGAAGTCCCTCGCCCTCAAGCGCGCCTTCGACCTCGCCGCCTCCGGCATCGGGCTGCTGCTGCTCTCGCCCCTGCTGCTGGCTCTGGCGGCCTGGATCCGGCTCGACTCCCCGGGGCCGGTGTTCTTCCGCCAGGAACGCATCGGCCTGCGCGGGCGGCCTTTCCGCATCTACAAGTTCCGCAGCATGCGCGTGGACCACTCCGGCCCGCAGATCACCGTGGGCGCGGACGACCGCATCACCCGCAGCGGCCACATCATCCGGGCCTACAAGCTCGACGAGCTGCCCCAGCTCCTCAACGTGTTCCTGGGCGACATGAGCCTTGTTGGCCCGCGCCCCGAAGTCCCCCGCTACGTGGCGTTCTACCCGGCCGACGTGCGCGCCGAGGTGCTCAGCGTGCGCCCCGGCATCACCGATCTGGCCTCCGTACAATACCGCAGCGAGAGCACGCTGCTCGCACAGAGTGCCGACCCCGAACGCACCTACGTCGACACCATCCTCCCGGCCAAGCTCGCGCTGTGCAGGCAGTATGTGCGCGAGCGCAGCCTCGGGCTCGACCTGAAGATCATCGGCATGACGCTCGGCATCCTGCTCAAGCCCTGATGCATTGCCCTCTCGTGCCCCTTTTCCCTGCTGTCCCCATGCCCGCTCCCCTGTTTCTCATCACCCTGCGCTACCTTCAGCCCCTGGAAGAAGTGGAACGCCACCTGGAAGCCCACCGCGCCTATCTGCGTCAGGGCTATGCACAAGGCGTGTTTCTCGCCTCCGGCCGGCTCGAACCCCGCACCGGTGGCGTGATTCTGGCCCGCGCGGCAGACCGTGCGGCGGTGGACACGCTGGTGGCACAGGACCCCTTTCACCGCGAACGGATCGCGGCCTACACCATCCAGGAATGGTGGCCGTCGATGACGGCAGAGGGCCTCGAACCCCTCCGGGTGCTGTGATGCCGCTCCCCTGCACCCACACGCCATGCGCCCGCACCTCCCAGCGCGCCTTCTGCAGGGTTCTTCTGGCTGCCGGCACTGTCCCGCTCCCCGCCCGAGCCGCTCCCCGTCTGAATGAAGTTCATCCCCTCCCCTGAAGAACCTGTGAACAGGCTCTGAAACACCATGCAGTCCCGCATCTTCAACACCCAAACCCTGCCCCGCCAGCTCCTGGCCATGGGCATGGACATCCTCTGCGCCTGGCTGGCCCTGTGGCTGGCCATCAGCCTGCGGCTCGACGTCTGGACCGCCCCTTACCGCGCCCAGGGCATCACCTACCTGCTCGCCCCGGCGCTCGCCATTCCGATCATGCTGCGGTTCGGGCTGTACCGTGCCATCTTCCGCTACACCGGCTTCGCGGCCATGGTCACCACCATCCAGGCCATCGCCGTCTACGGGGTGCTGTTCTTCTGCTATGTGGTGTTCGTCGGCAACCCCACCCATGTGCCGCGCAGCGTCGGCATCCTGCAGCCGCTCATGTTCCTGCTCCTCGTGGGCGGAAACCGCGCCTTCATCCGGGGACTGTTCCTCTACAGCGGCCAGCACGAGGCCCGCCAACAGGGCCGCCTGCTCATCTACGGCGCCGGCGAAACCGGCATCCAGACCGCCGGAGCCATCCGCAACGCCCGCCAGTACACCCTCATCGGCTACGTCGACCAGGACCCCGCCAAGATCGGCCGCAGCATCAACGGCGCCGAAGTCTGGTCCCCCGCCGAGCTCCCCGACGTGATCCGCGACAGCGAAGTCACCGACGTGCTCCTGGCCATTCCCTCCCTGCCCCGGGCCCGGCGCAACGCCATCATCCAGAGCCTGCAGGGGCTCAACGTGCATGTGCGCAGCGTGCCCAGCATGGCCGAGCTCACCAGCGGCCGCTCGGGCGTGCAGCAGTTCCAGGAGCTCGATGTCGAGGACCTGCTGGGCCGCGACCCCGTGCCGCCCGTCCCCGCCCTCATCGCCCGCGACATCCAGGACCGGGTCGTGCTCGTGACCGGCGCCGGCGGCAGCATCGGCAGCGAGCTGTGCCGCCAGATCGTGCGGCAGGGCCCGCGCACCGTGCTGCTCGTCGAGCACAGCGAATTCGCGCTCTACCGCATCTACCACGAGCTGCGCGCCCTGGCTGCCGCCACGGCAGGCCCGCAGGGCACCCCCGCCACCATGGTGCCCCTGCTGGGTGACGTCAAGGACCTGCACCACATGCGCGAAATCGTGCACACCTGGCAGCCCGCCACCCTCTACCATGCCGCCGCCTACAAGCACGTGCCCATGGTCGAGCACAACCCCGTGCAGGGCCTGGCCAACAACGTCTTCGGCACCCTCACCATGGCGCGCGTCGCACTGGAATGCGGGGTGCCCCAGTTCGTGCTCATCTCCACCGACAAGGCTGTCCGCCCCACCAACGTCATGGGCGCCAGCAAGCGCCTGGCCGAAATGTGCCTGCAGGCCCTGGCGCACGCCACTGCAAGCGCCGCCGCCCCCGGCTTCGCACCGCTCGACGACGCCATGCACATCCCCCCGGGCGACCGCCCCCTGCCGCAGCTCCCCGCAGCGGCAGTGGCAACAGCCACGGACGGCAGTCCTGCCCAGCCTTCGGCTGCCGCCCCCCGCACCTGCTTCACCATGGTGCGCTTCGGCAACGTGCTCGGCTCATCCGGATCGGTGGTGCCGCTGTTCCGGCAGCAGATCGCCCACGGCGGCCCCATCACCCTCACCCACCCCGAAGTCACCCGCTACTTCATGACCATTCCCGAGGCCGCCCAGCTCGTGCTGCAGGCCGGCGCCATGGGCACGGGTGGAGACGTCTTCGTGCTCGACATGGGAGAACCCGTCCGCATCCTCCAGCTCGCGCGCCAGATGGTCACCCTCTCCGGCCTGAGCGTGCGCGACGAACAGCACCCCGAAGGCGACATCGCCATCCAGATCACCGGCCTGCGCCCCGGCGAAAAGCTCTACGAGGAACTGCTCATCGGCGACAATCCCCAGCCCACCGAACACCCCCGCATCATGAAAGCCCACGAGGCCCTGCTCCCCTGGGAACAGCTCCAGCCCCTTCTGGTGGAACTGCAGGCCCACATGCAGGCCAACGAGGTCGAGGCCCTGTCGGGTCTGCTGCTGCGGCTGGTGAGCGGCTTCAAGGCCGGCCCCATTGTGGACTGGCTCAGTCTTGCGCAAAAAAGCACGAGCGTTCAGAAATAGGTAGAATGCGCCTCTGCCTGCCTGCCCCTTCCTGTGCGCGCAGGCCATGCATCCCAGCCCCACAGAGGAGACATCCATGACCGACCTGAACGCCGCCTTCGAAGCCGCCGTCGCCCGCTCCACCACCCTGAGCGAAAAGCCCGACAACCAGACCCTGCTCAAGATCTACAGCCTCTACAAGCAGGCCACCGAAGGCGACAACACCGCCGCCAAGCCCGGCTTCAGCGACTTCGTCGCCCGCGCCAAGTGGGACGCCTGGAACGCCCTCAAGGGCACCAGCGCCGACGCAGCCCGCCAGCAGTACATCACCCTCATCGACAGCCTGGCCTGAGCGGCCCCGGCTACCGCCCGGAGCGCATCAGGCCGGTACCGCCACAATCACGCTCGACGCCTTGAACACGGCGCGGGCCTGCATGCCCTCCTCCAGCCCCAGCGCGTCGGCGCTGGTGTTGGTGATGATGGCCGCCAGCGTCAGCCCGGCGCCAATGTCGAGCACCACCTCGGTATTCACTGCCCCCGGATGCAGCCGCATGATGCGCCCTCCCAGCGCATTGCGCGCCGAGAACCGCACCCCTTCGCTCTCGGTCACCAGAATGACCGAAGACGACTTCACCAGCGCAATGGCCTCGCACCCCGGCGCCAGCCCCAGCGCATCGGTGCTTTCCCGCGTCACCACGGCCACCAGCTCATGCCCTCCGGCAATGGCCAGCATCACCTCGTCGTTGACCGCTCCCCGCTCGATGCGGGACACCGTCCCCATGAACTGATTGCGCGCACTGGTTCTCATCATCATTCTCCTCAGCAGTCGGTAATCGTCGGCCAGATGGCCTGCATCTTCGGCCAAATGAGCCAGAAAGCGCCGGTGCTCGGCCTCGATGCGCCGATAGCCCGCCAGCAGCCTCCGGCCGCGCAGCGTGAGCACCGTGCCGCCACCGCCCCGCCCCCCCGTGGCGCGCACCACCAGCGGCTCGCCGGCCAGCTGGTTCATGGCATCGATGGCATCCCAGGCCGTCTTGTAGCTCACGCCCGCCATGCGGGCCGCCTGCGTGATGGAGCCACAGGCCTCCACCGCCTCCAGCAGCCGCATCTGCCGCTCCCCCCCAGCACCCGTCCCCCCAGCGCCAGCTGAAGCGGCGCTTCGAGCGTCACGGCAGTCTCTTCGCTGGCTTCTTCACAGGGGCAGGGAGCGTGCGCTCCGTGCGGGACAGCCTCTGGCGTTTCCTTCATGCGCATTTCGCTCGCCCTTTTTGTATATACAAAAATATGCTACTCTTTTGCCATGCAGCGCTACTTCGAATGGGACGACCACAAAGCAGATCTCAATTTCCGCAAGCATGGCATTCGATTCGAAGACGCAGCGCGCGTGTTCGATGACCCTCTGGCCCTGTCGGTACAGGATCGCATCGAACATGGAGAACAGCGATGGCAGACCCTTGGCATGGTCGGCGGGTGCGTGGTACTGCTGGTTGCCCACACCCTCCAGCTTGAAGACGAAGGAGCCGAAATCATCCGCATCATCAGCGCCCGTCGCGCCGATCGCCACGAAAGGCATCATTATGAGCAAAGTTAGGTACGCACAGGGCACACTTCCGCCCATCAGCGCAGCCCGCGAGGCCGAACTCAAGGCGCTTGCGAGCCAGCCGGCAGACAGGATCGACTACAGCGACATTCCCCAGCTGGATGACGCATTCTTGGCACGCGCCCTTTCCAACCCCTTTTTCAAGCCCGTCAAGACCCACGCCTCCGTGCGCATCGATGCCGATGTCCTGGCCTGGCTCAAGAGCCAGGGCAAAGGCTATCAGACCCGCATGAATGCCATCCTGCGGGAAGCCATGCTGCGCGCACTGCATCACAAGACCTGACCCCCCACTCCCCCGCATCACCGAGGGGGCCATGGCCTGCATGCCTGCCCAGCCTCGGCGCTCGCAGGCAGAGCGATCGCCCCCTGCCACATTTCCCCCACCACTTCGCCCTCGCGCAGGCGAAACACATGCTCGCCCAGCTGGGCTGCATCGTCGGCGTCGTGGGTAATGAGCAGCATGGGAAGCTGCAGGCGCTGCTGCAAGACATCGAGCTCGTCGCGCAGGGCCGCACGCCGGGACGGATCGAGTGCCGAAAAGGGCTCGTCGAGCAGCAGGGCATCGGGCTGCGCCACCAGCGTGCGTGCCAGCGCCACCCGCTGCCGCTGCCCGCCCGAGAGCGCATCCGGAAGCTGGTGCGCCAGCGGCATCAGCCCCAGCATGTCCAGCCAGTGCTCCACCTCGGGCCACCGGGCCCGTGCCGACGGATTGCGCCACCCCCGGCGCAGTCCAAACGCCACGTTCTGCCGCACGCTCAGATGCGGAAACAGCGCGTAATCCTGAAACACATAGCCCATGCGGCGTGCCTGGGCCGGCAGATGCACCTTGCGCGCACTGTCGAACAGCGTGCGCCCGGACACCCGCACATGCCCGGCGTCGGGGCGCAGCAGCCCCGCCACCGCCCGCAGCGTCATCGACTTGCCCGCCCCCGAATCCCCCAGCAGCACCACCCGCCGGCTCGGGGACTGCAGCCGCACCCGCAGCGCAAACCGGTGCTGCCGCGACTGCAACACCTTGTCCACCGCCAGATCAAACACGGCCGCAACCTCGGCTGCCGCAGGCACAGCCCCTGCTGCCTCCGCCGGCTGCATGCACGGTGTGGCATGCGCCACCCCAGCCTTCTCATGGTTCTGCATGTCCGTCACTCCTGCCGCGCCAGTCGCCCGGGGGCGAGCCGGCCCGCCGACAGCAGCACCACCACGCACACCACCGAAATCAGCACCACCAGCCGGTTGGCCACATCGTCCTGCCCGGCCTGCACCGCCTCGTACACGGCAATCGAAAGCGTCTGCGTCTTGCCCGGAATGCTCCCAGCCACCATCAGCGTGGCCCCGAACTCACCCAGAGCCCGCGCAAAGGCCAGCAGCAACCCCGCGAGAATGCCGCGCCAGGCAAGCGGCAGCGTCACCCGCCAGAAAATGCCCCACTCGCTCACGCCCAGCACCCGCGCGGCCTGTTCCAGATGCCCATCCACCGCCTCGAAGGCTGCACGCGCCGGCTTGAACACCAGTGGAAACGCCACCACGGCAGCCGCCACCACGGCTCCCTGCCAGGTAAAGATCAGATGCATGCCGAACACCTCCTGCAGCCAGCCGCCCAGCCACCCCCGAGAGCCCAGCAGCACCAGCAGGTAATAGCCAAGCACCGTCGGCGGCAGCACCATCGGCAGGGTGCACACCGTATCGAGCACATCCCGCCCCGGAAAGCGCCGCCGCGCCAGCAGCCAGCCCAGCGCCACCCCCAGCACCAGATCCACCGCAGTGGCCAGCCCCGCCACCCGCAGCGACAGCTCGAGCGCCACCGTCACCGGCTCGTCCATACGGCCCCCCTCCTGCACAGATCAGTCATCGTACACGCCTGCTGCCTTGCATCCCTGCCTGCAGTCGGCCCCTCACGGCCGGCCAAAGCCGTAGCGGGCCAGCAGTGCCTGCGCCTCGGGCGTCAGCACAAACAGCACAAAGCGCCGCGCCTCCACCTGCTGCGAGCTGCCCGTGGTGGACGCAATCGGGTAACGGATCGCCACCGGCAGGGGCACCGTGGCTACCACCTTCACCTTGCCCGGCATGATGGCCGCATCCGTGCGGTACACCAGCCCGGCATCCACCTCGCCACGGGCCACATAGTCCAGTGCCTGCCGCACATTGGCGGCATGGATCACGCGCGGCTGAATCTGCGGCCAGCTCTTCAGGCGCCCCAGCACCATCATGCTGTAACGCCCTACCGGCACACTCGCTGGATTGCCCACCGCCACCCGGTGCACACCCGGCTGCGCCAGATCCTCCACACGGTGCAGCGCCAGGCGGCTGTCGGCCGGCACGATCAGCACCAGTGCGTTGCGGGCAAAATCGCGCCGCGCATCGGCCCGCACCAGTCCGTGCTGCTGCGCCTGGTTCATCGTCTCCTCGTCAGCCGACGCAAACACATCCACCGGTGCGCCCTTGGCCATCTGCTGCAGCAGCGCCCCCGACCCACCGAAGTTGAAGTGCACCCGCGCCCCCGGATACCGCCGCTCGTAGGCCTGCCCCACCTCACGAAAAGCGTTGGTCAGACTCGCCGCAGCCGACACCGTGATCTCGGCCGCCTGCGCCGCCACGCTCCCCCCCAGCAGCCACACCGCCGCCACCGCCATCCCGATCCGCCTGTTCATCAGCCTGGTCATCCGCATCGAAGTGCTCCTGTTGCTCGTCAGATGAGCGAAGTATAGTCATCTATACAGCGCATGGCCGTCTGCGTGTGTTGCCTCCAGACAAGGAAAGTGGTGCATGCAGCAAAGCCATGACGTCCTGATGCAGAGCGTATTCTTGCCAGTCACCGCCCTCCACGAGAAGCAAGGCCCATGACTGCCAGAGAGACCGAGTCTGACAAGAATGGATATCCACCAGCCTGCCTCGGGCTGGATCACATACTGAGTCAGCGGCTCCAGCGAGACTGATCCATGGCGGCAGGCCCCGCAGCTTCATGCACCAACCAGCTCAGCTCCATAGCCCCTTGGCGCTGCCACAAACCCACACAGTGCACGCCGATTTACACATTTGCACCCAGCCAGCTGGATGATTCACACCCTTTCTCGCCTCGCGCCTTGGCATATTGCGCTTGAAGTTCAGGTGCGAGCCTTTCAACCAAGGCACGCAGGTCGTCTTGCCTTCGTCACGGCCCCCGGACTGTGCTGGCAGATCACATCCGCACCATCAGAGGCGGGTTGCCCATGCTCAGAAATGCTTTCGAGGATGGTTCTGTGCTCGATATCAGCCCAGTTCATGCCACCAGCGCCATGCGCCTTCATGGCCTCGGTGGCGTGCCGCCAAAAGGTGAATGCCGCTCCCGCATGCTTTTCGAGAAGAGGCAGTTCGGTCAATCACTGCGCGGCCACCCGTTCGCTTTCGACCTCGCGAGCCAAGGCGACGGCATCCCGCAGGTTCAGTTGCAGCATCGCCTGACCACCAACATAGCCCGCCAAGGCGCTTGTTGCGCGATGTTCAATCTCGTCTGCGCTGGTCAGGCCAAGCCTTACCAATGCAGCAATGTCATCCTTGTCGTTGTCAGCAAAGCGGGCGATTTTGCTCACCGCGAGATCGACGGGAGAGAGGACGTGGACACGAATCTGATCCATGCCGAGGTCTACAGGGATGGAGTCGTCCAGATAGTCCTCGTGCATCAGCGCAAAGGTCGAGTTGTAGTTGGTGTCGAAATAGACGACTTGCTCGGTGCCGTCCTCCAGAGTCACCTCGACCATCAGATCGTTCGGAAGGTAAACACGGCCTCCGAACTCCGCGTCCACATCGGTCGTGACGCGACTGGCTGTGTAAAGATGGACAGCCATTCCCCCAGCCAGGTAAACATTAACCGGGCTGCGCAGCGAAAGCCGTTCCTCAAGTTGCTTGAACAACTCTCGCAGACCTTCCGCCAAAGCCGTGCGAGTATGGAATGCTTGTTTCGTCACCATAGATTCAATGCCCGTGAAGTCGGTGGCTCAGCATGTCACACAGGCGAGGAAGGCTCAGAACCCAGCCCTTCCTGACAACATCAGCCGGTGCAAGTCGTTCGTTCGGGTGCGAGTCGAAGTACCGCTCGCTCGCTCGCATCAAGCACATCGACTCGCTGGGAAATCGCGACTGAACGACCATCGCAGCCAAGCGGAACACATTGGCCTCGCGTTGATCCTGCGCGGACTGCGCAACCTCCCGTGCGACAGCGGAGCACCGGGCAAGCAGCGCTGATTCAGCATCTCTGGCAGTCATGCCACCAACCTCCGTCACAACAGTGAATTTACGATTTTCGATGTCATCACTCTACAGCGAAACAGATAAGTCTTCTTGAGCATGAATGTCCCTCCCCCATCAACCGACATGCACACTGCCCTATCGCCTCAGGGCAGTGCCGGAATCGAGCCATGTGGGCACTCCGGCGGAGCGAACTGTGCATCTGCATCCGTAGCGCAGCCCCAGCTGCCGTTATCTGCCCGTGACCAGGCAACTTTCTTGCCCACCACCAGCGGGCTGACCTGATTGCCCATGACAGCCACTACCTGCGCGGCCCTGCCCGTGCTGCCGAACGCCAGCGTGGGCACACCCAGTCCTGCAGCCGGAGCTCCGCCATTGAACATGTTGCCCCCATTGGCCATCAGATTGGACCCCGTGGCCAGGCCCTTGCACATGCCACTTGCGCCCACCGTAAGCTGCCCATTATTGATGCAGTCTTCTACAGCCACTTTCTGCGACCCGGCTTCATACACTACCCGCGATATTTGAGAACGAATCACATACCGCTGATACTGAGGCAAAGCCAAGGCAGCCAGAATACCTATGATGGCCACCACAATCATCAGCTCAATCAAAGTAAAACCAAGATTGAAATTATTCGATTTTTTAATCAGCATCACCTCTCCCCTCATGAATTCAAATTATTTTACGAATTTCCCTGCAATCAAAAACATACCATGCCTTGCCAGATACCCCACCCCCAAGATAAAACATATTAGAAGGCAATGATGAATATCTGACATCATCCACCACGATATCCAAATCGTTATCTTGACACAAAGCAACAACTGATTTTCTCGTCAATGAAAAAGGATGAAACATTGATGCATGGAGATCGAATTCATTTTCGCCTATACCATTCCCCTTCGGCAAACCAAGCCCCTTAATCATTCTCTCACGTCGATACAAAAGAGACGCATGTTCTCTCGAAAAAACAATCCCCACCCCTTGCACACTTTGCGCATACCCTGCTGCGCCTAATATAAACCAAGGCCCAGAATCAATTTTAGGCCAATAAACAACATCTTCTTTCTTTATCCCAGAAGACAGCCATTCCCCAGAATGAACCCCATAAAATGACTCAAGACGCATCGTTTCCAGAGAACGTTGATCCCATACAAAGAAGGAAAACACGGCAAAAGAAATACTCAGAACCATCAAAACAACATCATGGGAAAAAGAAATACATGCAATCACCACGGGGAAAATCAACACAGCCAACAGCACATATGCAATCTCGAATTTCCCTCCACCAATCATCACCTCACGGTACTGAATAGGAAAAATTTTCAGAAAAACAACGATTGCCAAAACACACCATACACTCATTCTTCCCCATCGCCACAAGGGAAAGCATTCAATGGTTTGCCACCGTGCATTGACCCATCCATGGAATCGATTGCACGAAAAATAAAACCACGCAAGCAAAATAAAAATCCACCCACCCGCATCTGCACTCAAAAAACTAAGGCATATCACAGCCCGCCACAACCATTTTGCACGCGGATTCTCTGGAATCGACCAAACCTCCGTTCCAGCCATCACCCCAAGACACAGTGCGACCCAGTATGCTCTCCACACCTGAACCTTTGCCAGAAATATCACTGGAAAGAAAAATGACACCAGAATAGCAATCAAAAATGTCCAAGCAGAAATGAAAGACACTACGTCATACAGTCTTCCCACTTTATCGGACCGCATACGCCCCGCGAGCGCCAACAGGGAAATCCACCAGAGAGGCGCCCCCCAAGCCACGCTCTCGCTATCCTTTGGAAAAACAATTACTGATGTATTCTTGACCAAGTCATACCACGTAGTATCCATCAATGAAAAATCACCCACCCCAAAAATGGATGCAATTCCAATGGCCAGAACAGTCACACACAAAAAAACCAGCAACGCAATATCGGAAAAGAACACACCCACACATGCCAATATTGCCCAAATCGCCAGCAAGGGATGAATCAACAATCCCAGCAAAAAAAACAGAAAAGAACGAAAGTAATACCCACGAACGAAGAAAGCCATCCCCAATACAGCACTTGCCAATGCAAATGGACGCGCATTTGCAAAGCTTTCCACAAGCAGCAAAACAGCTCCGTCCTGCATTCCATAACATAGCGGCACGCATCCCAATATCAGCGCACAATAAATGGCTTTTTTTGGCGACACAATTCCTTTGGCAAAATATAATACCGCCCCCATCCAAAAAAAACCACCAAGAGCTGCCAGCAGCTTCGCTGCCTGCGCCACCGGCAGGACCTGTAAAACGTATGAATAAAACTCATCAAACAGACTGTATCGATCTTGAGCGCCAAACATGAACCAGACATCCCTGACAAATGCCTCAGGCTCAAGATGCTGCAATCCCATTACCAAATATATTCTTGCATCATGCCATATTCCATAATAAGGATTGGCGATCATCCAGCAGCCGTACAATAGCACAAGCAAAGATATCCAATATAAATACCCTCGCGCATCTTCACCTCTCGACATTGCACAACCTCATTCGCCAAGACATTGGCACAATTCATTTTTGCTCATGCAGCCTAAATTTACACTTTTACTTCATGGTATTCATCGTCTACGTTGATGGCCCATATTTCATCACGAGAAATTCCGCCATTCAAGATATCCTCTGCTGCCATCTTGCCCGTCAGCATGGAATGATCTTGATTATTGTAGCGATGCATGCCATTTCTCCCCACAAGATAAAGATTATCAAATTCATCCACCCATTTTCTAACAGTCCCGAATTCCGCATAAGCGCCAAAATAAGCTGGATAGGCCTTTTCTACGCGTACAACGCGCCAATCAAGGACATCTTCCTTTCGAATCAAATCAATCGACTCCAGCTCCTGGATGGCAAAATTCGAGAACTCATCATCGCTCATTTCCCAGAGATGATCCCCTTCATTGCAGAAATATTCCAAGCCAAGCCAGACTGTATTTGCATCGTCTGCAACCAGATTTGCGCTCCAGTTATTAAATATCTGGAGCCTTCCCAAACGCACCTCCTTCTCTTGGATATAAATCCAATTATCCGGCAACAAGTGGGTAGGCGACCCTGCCTTGGCATATGCGCTTGGTGTCAACTTGCGCACCAACAGCCCCAATGTCATAAAGTCTCTATAAGGCAGATTCCCTGCAACCTTTTGAATTTCTAGCGGTGCGCCTGGGTTCATACCAGCAATCAAATCTTTCACAGGCATGGTGGAAATAACAACATCTGCATCAATCACCTCTCTCTTTCCATCTTTTCGTTCAACTTCCACCCCATGTATTCTCGTTCCATCTCGCAGCAAGGAAACCACCTTGACATCGAATTCAATCTCTCCCCCTGCTTCTTTTATTTTTGCAGCGACCGTTTCCCACATTTGCCCCGGGCCCAGAGGCGGATACAAAAATTTCTCAATCAGACTGGTATGTTTTTCTTTTGTTTTTTTATTTCCACCCAGGCAAGCTTGAACAGCATGCTTTAGGGCTTCCGATGCCGACAGTCCTTTAATTCTCTGCGCGCCCCACTCCGGACTAATATCACTGCATGGAACACCCCACACTTTTTCTGTGTAGTCCTTAAAAAACATTTCATACAGCCGCACACCAAAACGATTGATGACAAAATCCTCCAGGCTTTTTTCTGCACGAGGATTCATTTTGGCTTTTAAATAACTCACCATAATAAAAATCAAACGTACCACGCCAAGATTTTTAATGGTCGTCCAGTTCAGCTTCACCGGATAATCAAAAAATTTACGCAAAAAATAAATTCTTGACAGGCGCGGCCTGACCAACATACAGGCATCGAAGGTAGTATTCGATGCAGGAGAAACTGCTCTGCTTTTTCCATGATAGGTGATGTTCACAGAAGCAGCCCCTTCTACTGCTGCAACCGGAAGCATCTTTGCCCACCAATTCATGACCCAGTCCGATTTAGAAAAGAATCGATGTCCACCCAGATCCATCCTGTTCCCATGATGTTCTATGGTTTTTGATATTCCGCCAACCTGATCAGATGCTTCTAAGACAAGGGGTTTTATTCCAGAGCGCGTCACCAACTCATATGCAGCAGTCAACCCTGCGGGACCGGCACCGATCACAACCACTTTTTTCAATTCATTAGCAGCATCATGCGACATTCGATTCAACCTTTGCGTTCAAAAAAACGAAATTTTTCCGTATTAAATAATTCACAACAAAAACCACAACCGCAACTACCGCCCTGGATATTTTCTCATTCAATCCTTCCTGTTCCACGATCCAATACATTAACAAAAATGTCAGAATCACCCCCCATACGCCAGACAATACGAACCAAAAGAACTCCACCCCCCCCATCTTGTGGCTTCTTTTAAAAACCCATCCCGAGCAGAAAAAATAGTTCAACGATACACCGACAAGGAACCCAAAGAAAGAAGCCAGCATATACCCCAAACCAAGAACATCCACGCACAGCAGGAAGGTACTGTAATCTCCTATAAATGCACCTCCCCCCACAAGGGCATATCTCGTCACTTCTGCCTTCCACGACATACGCGTCAAAAAATTCATATCATCCGTCCGGACACAAGCGTATCAAATGATACATATTACCCATACCTCAATCAAAAAAAGGCGCCTTTTTCAATATAGCCTGTCTTACGACGGAGTGCCAACCGGGCAGTCTGCCAACGCATATTTGACATCCGCATCCGTCATACAGCAAGAGGTGGACCACAGCTCCATGCAGGCAATCAATCCCACGCAACCCCACACCTGTTGCGCCTGACTGCTTGGCCCGCGCAAATCCCCATTGTGCCTGCCACACCGGCCTGCCCCAGGAGCGCCCCCCGCCAGCCTTGCACATGCCCGCACTGCCCCGAACGTCACGCCCACACCAAGTAATAGGCGCTGCATGTCATAGACCCCCACATCGCCCACCCAGAAACTCGATACATTGGGGCCCAGCACCAGACACAGGACAAAGATCCCTACCACATAAGACATGACGGCTCCATAAAAAAAAGGAAGGCCAAGCCTTCCTTTTTGCATTCAAGCAAGAAGCTGAATATCAGGACCCAGAACTAGAAGTAGAAGTAGAAGCAGCAGTGCCAGAACATCCAGCAGGCTTGTATTTGGCATCTGCCGTAGTAGAGCAAGACCAGCTGCCATCAGGAGTCCGCGTCCACGTAATGGTCGCTGCCGGACTAGTAGAGGTCAGCGCAGAAGATGCATTACCCGCAAACGTTGCACTGATCTTCCCATCGGGAGTCAGAGCTGCAGCACTGTTAGTGGGATCAGCCAAAGGAGTGCCTGCCTTGGATGTCAATGGTGTCGTAAAACTAATAATATTAGAGCTAGTTGCACCCATATTACAAGCGCTTTTATCCGTCTGCCCATTATTCAGGCAATCTTCATAGGCTGTCTTGAGTGCACCAGTTTCTTCCATGGCACGAGCCACTTGCGACTTGGCCACATAGGTCTGGTACTGAGGAATGGCAATGGCGGCCAGGATACCGATGATGGCCACCACGATCATCAGTTCGATCAGGGTGAAACCTTGCTGGGCTTTACGCAGGGAGGCTTTCATGAGATGTACTCCAAAAAACTTTTACCAAAGAATTAAAACTCGGAACTCGCGCTCTGTAGTTTTGCTGACTACGACTGACATGATGCAACTGTCGTGCCAGACTGCATGATGGAGGGCCACGGCGTGCGCTGTGCCCACTTTTTCACGCTTTGCGGAGGTCGACGTTCTCGCTGGGTTCACCCAGGCTGCACAAGTTGTGACAAATTCTGTCGTACGTCACAAAAAACGTCCTGCACCAGACGTTTTTTGTCAGCGCAGAGGTGACAACTTCTGTCGGTGGACATGGTTTGCTGCGCCGTACTTGCCGCATGCCGTGCGTCCAGCCCCCACGGGCATGGCCTGTCTGCACCAAGGTGTACAGGTTCACGCACACTTTGGTACACGGGGCTGCGCACGCCTTGGTATGCCCTGGCGGTCTCCCCTGCCCCCACTCTGATGCGCGGACCCCGTCAGATGACGGCAGACACCCGCATGGCATGGAGCCGCTCGGCATGCAGTCGATAGAGCAGATGGTCTGGGGCTTCCCGGAGGAGACGGGTGAGGAGAGTCTGGCAGGAATTCCAGTGCTGGGCACGCCAGGCGCTCTGGTACTGCTGCCACAGGTCGCGCTGTGTGCGATACGCCGAGGCGGCCGAGGTCGGAGCCCAGGGGGCATGGAGCTCCACCATGCGGTTGCGGCCGGTGACATGGGTGTCGTCGACCCACTGCCACAGAAAGTCGGTGGCCGCCGCTGCGGTGTCGGGCCCGACGATGAGGGGCTGCTCCCACTGCTTGGAGCAGGGTTCGAGACGGGCAGCCAGGTTGACGGCATCTCCGAGCACGGTGTAATTGCGGCGCAGGTCCGAGCCCATGTCCCCCACGCGCATGATTCCGGTATTGATGCCGATGCTCAGACGCAGCAGCGGGCGGCCCTGGCGGGCGCGCTGGGTGTTGTATTCGCCCATGAGCGCCTGCAGCTCCAGGGCGGTGTGGACGGCATGGTTGGCGTGGTCGGGGTCGGGCAGCGGCGCTCCCCAGAACACCATGACACAGTCGCCGATGTATTTGTCGATGGTGCCCCGGTGTCGCGCAATGACGCCGGCCATGCGGTTGAAGAGGCCATTGAGGAAGCGCTGCACCTCTTCGGGTGCCATTTCCTCGGCCATGGCCGTGAAGTTCTGGATGTCGCAGAACATGACGGTCATCTCCCGCGACTGCGCCTGCAGCGACCAGGACTGGGGCTGGCGATCCATTTCCTTCACCAGCTCGGGCGGGACATAGTGTCCGAAGAGAGTCACAAGCCGGGCGCGCGCCCGGCGCTCGTGCAGGTAGGCCATCAGGGTGTGGAGCACATACATGGATACGACCAGCACCAGACTGGCTGCCAGGGGCAGCACCAGGCCTGCACGGAAGAGTGCCACCTGCGCCCCCACCACCACAGCCGCGCAGGCCAGGGTCACGAACCATGCCCTGAGGGCGCCAGCATGCGCCAGCCCCCACCACAACCCGCCGGACAGCAGCAGCAGCCACAGCGCGGACCACGCATTGGCATAGTCAGGGGCCACAAGAAAACGACCATCGAGCATGGCGGCCAGCGCCGAGGCATGGACCTCCATGCCGGGATAGGCTCTGTCGAAGGGGGTGGCCCGCAGGTCGCGCAGCCCGGGCACGCTGGTCCCCACGATGACCATGCGCCCCGCCAGCGATCCGGGCGGCAGGCGCCCAGCCAATATGTCGGCCGCACCTATGTACCGGAAGTGTCCGGCTCCTGCGCCTCCCTCTCCCCGGAACGGGACGAGCATGGCCCCCCGGTCATCCGACGGAATCCACAGGCGATCCGCCCCCTGCGACAGGCGCACGCCGGCCAGATGGGCAGAGCCCCCAGAGGCCCCGTCGGCAGGGTTCAGGGCGACCTGCACCTGGGCGGCGGGCAAGGCACGCTGCAGCATGGCCAGGGCCAGCGAGGGATAGAAGCGGGACACGCCCTGCGCATCGACATGGCGCATCACCAGCGGAATGTGCCGCAGGGTGCCATCGGGGTCGATCCAGGCGTTGAGGGCGCCAAACGGCATGTCCCGCAGCCCGGACACACTGCCGGTATAGCCGCGCATGGCAGGCACATGGGACCAGTCCGCCCCCAGCACCTGGTGGGCAGAGGCGGGCACGGGCAGAGCCCGCGCAGCGGGCGGCGGCACCATGGTGGAGGCGCCTTCCTTCTCGAAGTAGGCGCCCATCACCACGGGCTGGTGCTGCAGGGCACGCACCAGGGCTGCGTCGTGGTCCATCTCGGCCTGCAGCTGGCGGGAGAGCGTCTGAAGCGCGGGGTTGTGCCCCGCCTGCTGTGCAATCACCCGTGCCACACCCGGCAGCACCGTGTCGCCCTCGGGCTCGGCAAACACGATGTCGAGCCCCAGCACGCTGGCCTTCTGGCGCTGCAACAGCTCGGTGACCAACTGCGCCATGACGGCGCGACTCCAGGGCCAGCGCCCCCACTGGCGCAGACTGGCTTCGTCGATGTCGACGATCACGATGCGGGAATCGGCTCCCTTGCGTGCGCACAGGGTGGTGAGTTCAAGGTCGTACCAGGCGCGATCCAGCGACGTGATGGCTCCATACGGCCACCATCCGGCAGCATGAGGCCACAGCAGCACCAGGGGCAGAAGCAGGACCCACCGCCAGCCTGCCCGCTGCAGCAGAGAGCCGCACGCACGCAGGTGCGCTCGCGCCCACAGGGAAAATCTCACGAGCAAGGCGCGCATAGCCACAAGGCCCTGTGCATGCGTGCACCGGAAAGCGCAAAAGACTTGCCGAGGCTCTCCCTGAGCATGACCGCACACACGAATGCCCAAACATCTGCCGGTGCGGGTATCTCAAGACCATGCAGGCAGCAGCCCCGGCGCTGCCCGCCGAAATCTTCCCCCCGGAGAGGCATCAGAGGTGCTGTGCAAAGCGCATCTGAACCCCGGCAAGGTCGATGAGGTCGCCGTCGAGCAGAATGTGCTCCCGCGTGGCAACGGTGTTTCCGTTGCAGGTCATGGGGCGTGTACCTTCGATGTAGCGCAGCACAAAGCTTTCGGCCCGCCGCGAGATGCTGGCCACTGCCACGCCGGGCTTGCCTACCGTGGTCACCGGCTTGGTGAGCACCAGCGAACGCCCCGTGGCAGGCCCTGAAATGACCTGGACCGTGCTGTTGAGCACGCCTGTGGGACGAGGTGGACGCAGGGCGTCCTCAGGGGAAGACAGGAACTCGATGCGGTATCTGGCCACACCGACAATGTCGCCATTCTGGAGTTTCTGGCGCTTGATCTTGAGGCCGTTCACCGAGGTGCCGTTGGTGCTGTCCACGTCCTCGACGTAGAACTGCCCACCCACATACTGGAACACGCAGTGGTCTCCACTGACGGCCAGATTGTCGATCACGATGTGGTTGTAGGGACGGCGCCCCAGGGAGATGTGATCCTTGTCGAGAGGAACCTCTCGGATGACGACACCATCGAGCGTGATGACCAGCTTAGCCATGTGCAGACCTCTTGGGCTGTGACGGAAAGAGCGGAACGACCCCTGCGCACCATGCGCAGGCCACTTGACACGGTCAGGCCATGCAATGCATGGATCCGCATACCGCAATAGCCTTAATTTATTAATTGTACATAGAAGTCATCCCATATACCTACTTCTGGGCTTCTTCCATGTGAGAAACCTCGGTCAGCAGGCATGGAATGTTCGATGGATTATGAATGGTTTCCCACAAGGATGGAGCAGCCGCCCGCGGCTCCCCTCAAAAAAAACCGCCAGCCGTGAAAAGCTGGCGGCTGGATGGCGGAGCCCGCTTCCGGGCGGAGGAAAGACTCTCCCTCTGCCCCGGACGCTCCGCCCACCTGGACCCGCGCTGCGATCAGAGCAGGCTCTTGAGCAGCTTGCCCATTTCGGACGGATTGCGCGTGACCTTGAAACCGCACTCTTCCATGATGGCGAGCTTGGCTTCGGCCGTATCGGCACCGCCGGAGATCAGCGCACCGGCATGGCCCATGCGCTTTCCGGGAGGCGCGGTCACGCCTGCGATGAAGCCAACGACGGGCTTCTGCATGTGGTCCTTGCACCAGCGGGCAGCTTCGGCCTCGTCCGGACCACCGATTTCGCCGATCATGATGACGGCATCGGTGTCGGGGTCATCGTTGAACATCTGCATGACATCGATGTGTTTGAGACCGTTGATGGGGTCGCCACCGATGCCGACGGCACTGGACTGTCCCAGACCGATTTCGGTCAGCTGGGCCACGGCTTCGTAGGTCAGCGTGCCGGAGCGGCTCACCACCCCGATGCGTCCCTTGCGGTGGATGTGGCCGGGCATGATGCCGATCTTGATCTCGTCGGGCGTGATGGTGCCGGGGCAGTTGGGGCCCAGCAGCAGGGTCTTCTTGCCGCCTGCGGCTTCCTTGGCTTTCATCTTGTTGCGAACCATCAGCATGTCGCGGATCGGAATGCCTTCGGTGATGCAGATGACGAGGTCGAGGTCGGCCTCGACGGCTTCCCAGATGGCGTCCGCAGCGCCTGCGGGCGGCACATAGATCACGCTGGTGGTGGCGCCGGTCTGCTTGGCAGCTTCGGTCACGTTGGCGTAGATGGGAATGCCTTCGAAGTCTTCGCCGGCACGCTTGGGATTGACACCTGCCACGAAGCAGTTCTTGCCATTGGCGTAGTCACGGCACATGCGGGTATGGAACTGGCCGGTCTTGCCGGTGATACCCTGCGTGATGACCTTGGTGTCCTTGTTGATCAGAATACTCATGGAATGCTCCGATGGTTTTTCGGGGTTTATTGTGCGATGAATGCCACGCGGCGATTGCGCTGCCGGCCTTCGGGAGTGGAGTTGTCGGCAACGGGACTGGCGTCCCCATGGCCCTTGGCCGTCAGCGCGGCGGCATCGACGCCGTGCCCGACCAGATAGGCCCGAACGGCTTCTGCGCGTGCCTGCGACAGGCGAAGGTTGGTGGCGGAGTTGCCGACATGGTCGGTGTAACCCGCGATTTCTCCCTTGACCCGCGCCGACTTGAGCGCTTCGGCCAGTGCGTCGAGCTCCGCATGGCTGGCAGGGCGAATGAACGCCTTGCCGGTGTCGAATTCGACATGGATGCGGAAGGTTGTGGCTCCCTGCCGCAGTGCCTCTGCCGCCTGCATGGCCTCGATCCTGACGCTGCTGGTGTCGACGGTCACGCCCTCACCGAACCACAGGTGCAGCCGGCTGGCGATGTCGTCGACCAGGGCCTCGCCCAGCGTGCCGGACAGGGCCATGCGGTGTCCCTGGGCACGCAGGCCTGCGCCCGCATGCGACTGGAGCCAGCCGAAGAGCTCGTCCATGCGCTCACCCAGCATCGTGGCCGGCAGGGAGCCGTCCACCTGGAGATGGTCGATGACATGGTCTGCGCCGAACCGGGCACGCGCTGCGGTCAGCAGGGCGTTGCGCGCGGCTTCGCTGGACACGCGCCCGTCGAGGGTGAGCGTGCCGCCTGCCACGGTGGCCGACCACTGGCCGAATTCCACGGCCGCATCGGACGATGCGGAAGCGGATGCGGCGGGTGTTTCGCCCCCTGAGGCAGGCTGCATGGGCGGCAGTGGCATGTCGACAGGCTGGGCCTGCTGACTGCACAGACGCAGCAGCGCGAGCGAAGTGGCTGCGATGGCCGCGAACCAGAGCGCACGGCCATACCACGTGCCTTCGGGTGCCGGAAGACCGGTCCCTGCTGCAGCGTGTCCATGGGCGTGTCCGTCATGTCCGGGCAGGTCATGCCCCTCGGGGGCGACCGGCGACTGGACGGCGACAGGAACGGAGGCGGTTTTCACCGGGCGGCGTCCTTGACGGCAGTGACGACCTTCTCGGCGGCTTCGGCCATGGTGTTGGCACTGATGATGGGCAGACCGGAATCAGCCAGGATCTTCTTGCCGGCGTCTTCGTTGGTGCCCTTCATGCGCACCACCAGCGGCACGGACAGGCCGACTGCCTTGGAGGCAGCCACCACGCCCTCGGCGATGGTGTCGCAGCGCATGATGCCCCCGAAGATGTTGACCAGAATGGCCTTCACGTTCGGATTCTTGAGCATGATCTTGAACGCTTCGGTGACCTTCTCGGTGGTGGCACCGCCGCCCACGTCGAGGAAGTTGGCAGGTTCGCCGCCGAAGAGCTTGATGGTGTCCATGGTGGCCATGGCCAGACCGGCGCCGTTGACCAGGCAGCCGATGTTGCCGTCGAGGCTGATGTAGGACAGATCGAACTTGGAGGCTTCGACTTCGGCCGGGTCTTCTTCATCCAGATCGCGCAGGGCGACGATCTCGGGGTGGCGGAAGAGCGCGTTGCTGTCGAAGTTGAACTTGGCGTCGAGCGCCATGATGTTGCCCTTGCCGTCGCGGTTGAGCGGGTTGATCTCGACCAGGGAGGCGTCGGTGTCCATGTAGCACTGGTAGAGCTTCTTGAACACGTCCATGGCCTGCGCGGTGGAGTCGGCGGGGATGCCGATGCCGTCTGCGAGCTGCTTGGCCTGCTCATCGGTGAGGCCGGCGAGGGGGTCGATGAAGATCTTGACGATCTTCTCGGGCGTGTTGTGCGCCACTTCCTCGATGTCCATGCCGCCTTCGCTGGAGGCCATCATGGCGACCTTCTGGGTGCCACGATCGGTGACGACGGAGACGTAGTATTCCTTCTGGATGTCGGCGCCCTCTTCGATATAGAGACGGCGAACCTTCTGGCCTGCGGGCCCGGTCTGGTGCGTGACCAGCTGCATGCCGAGCATGTCGCCGGCGAGCTTCTGCACGTCCTCGATGGACTTGGCCACCTTCACACCACCGCCCTTGCCACGGCCGCCGGCATGAATCTGTGCCTTGACCACCCACACGGGGCCTCCCAGCTTCTGGGCGGCTTCCACGGCTTCCTGCACAGTGAATGCAGGAATTCCCCGTGGGACCGGCACGCCGAACTGACGCAAGATTTCCTTGCCCTGATACTCATGAATCTTCATGCGGTTCTCTCTACGAATGGAAAAGGATCCCCCGAGACGGGGCCGGAAGGCTGCCCCGAAAAGGGTCTGGAAAATCCGGGCGTAAATGTATCATGTGCGACTTACGCTCGAATATAGGAGCATCCCTGAAAACCCGGAGCCTGCACACCCCTGTTCTATCGCATGATGAAATATCGGCGTTTTTTCGCATGATTGAATGCAAATTCTCGATGCAAAAAATGAACCGGTGCGCCAAGGGGGCAGCACGCGCGTGTGTTCCGCCCCACACAAGCCCCTGATTGCAGCAAGGCCGCAAGCTGCATGCAAGTGGCGTGAGGCAGGCCTCCAGGAGTTGCTCCCCGTGCCTTCACCGGGAAAAGGCCAGATGCACCTTGATGGCATCCTCGATGGCCAGCATGTCTGCCCTGGAAAGGGTGTCGAGCCGCGTCTTGAGGCGTGACTTGTCAGCCGCCATGATCTGGTCGGCCATGGCCTTGCTGAGCTGCCCTCCCACATGAACCACCGCCTCGCCAGGATACTGGCGCCCGGTGCTGCTGGTGACAGGAACGACAACGACTCTTGCCAGATGTCTGTTGGCTGCATCATTGCTGATGATGACGGCCGGACGTGTCTTGCGAATTTCGCTTCCGATGGCCGGATCGAATTCGACCCACCACACTTCACCGCGCTGCATCGGCCATGTCTCCGGCGAGGCCATTGCACCACTCCGTGGCCTCGGCTTCACGCAGGGTGTCGCCTGCCATGGCGCGATAACCCTGGTCGAGTGCAGTGTCTACCACGTGAGGGCGAATCAAATCCTCGATGAACTGGCTCATTTTGCGACGCCCTACCGTGCGATAGAGGCCGTCATAGACCGTCTCGTCCAGGGTGATGGTCATTTTTCTGTGCATATCACTTCCTCAATACACGTTATACGTATAACGTGCATGTTGCATTCTTTTGGCAGGTACGTCAAGAATGGGTGCCGACACGGCATGCAGGCCACAAATCACAGCTCCACACCCACCGGCCTTGACCTTGACACCGATAATGGCACCTTGACCAGAAAGCCGAACTGCCACAGTTCTGGGCGGGCCTTCCGATACTGGAGGTGCTCCGTGGCGCAGTCGGCAGCGACACAGACCGCAGAGGAGCAGATCATGGATCGATTCAGAATTTTCATCGACGGAGAGGCGGGCACCACCGGGCTCCAGATCCGCGAACGGCTCGCCCATGTGCCGGAAGTGGAACTGGTCAGCATCGACCCCGCCCTGCGCAAGGACGCCCAGGCCAAGCAGGCGCTCATGGCCTCGGTGGACGTGGTGATCCTGTGCCTGCATGACGATGCCGCGCGCGAATCGGTGGCACTGATCGACGCCCTGCCGGCTCCGCGGCCCCGCATCATCGACGCCTCCACGGCCCACCGGGTGGAGGCGGGCTGGGTGTACGGTTTCCCCGAGCTGTGTGCAGGCCAGGCCGAGGCCATCCGCAAGGCCGCCCGCGTGGCCAACCCCGGCTGCTATGCCACGGGGGCCATCGCGCTGCTGCGTCCGCTGATCGATGCAGGCGTGCTGCCGCCCGACTACCCCGTGACCCTGCCTGCCGTGAGCGGCTATTCGGGGGGCGGACGGCAGATGATCGAGACCTACGAGGCCGGCCAGGGGGCCCCCTACGAGCTGTATGCACTGGGGCTGTCGCACAAGCATCTGCCCGAAATCATGGCCTACGGCAAACTGGCCCGTCGCCCGGTGTTCGTGCCGAGCGTGGGCAATTTCGATCAGGGCATGCTGGTGCAGCTGCCGCTGCATCTGACTCTGCTGCCGGGAGCGCCGACGCTGGAGCACCTGCATGCCATCTATCGCCGGCACTACGAGGGCAGCACCTGCGTGACGGCCCCCGACCCGACGCCGGACGGCAAGCTCGACGCCGTGGCTCTCCGTGGCACCAACCGCCTGGAGATCCGGGTGTACGGCAACGAGGGCGCCCAGCAGGCCGTGGCCGTGGCGCGGCTCGACAACCTGGGCAAGGGCGCGAGCGGTGCTGCCGTGCAGAACCTGCGGCTGATGCTGGGGCTGCCGGAAGGACAGGCGTGAGGCACTCGTCGCCCACGGCTCCCCGGGCCTGATCCTGGGGGCCGAGGCGGCCACTTTCGCAGAATGCCCTGGCTGACTGCATGACACCGGGCTGACGGGCATGCCGTTTTTTTCTACAATCCCCCCTTTTGCCTGCGCCGCACCCCTGCCTCATGGACGATCCCTCCCTACGCGAAGAACCCAATGTCTGGCACAACGTGCGCCAGGAACTGGCGCAGGGACGGCAGTGGGTGGATCGGGCCATCATTTTCGGGTATGCCACGCTGGCCGGTCTGAGCGTGGTGGCCTTCACCTGGCTGACCGATCGGACCTTTGGCCTGTTCTCCCGGCTCTATGCGGCCTGGCCTCTGGCCCTGCTGGTGTGGACGCCCCTGTGTACCGTGGCCGTGGCCTGGTGCACGCGACGGTGGTTTCCCCGAGCCGGGGGCTCGGGCATTCCACAGGTGATGGTGGCGCTGGAGCCTGACCTGACGCCATCGCAGCGCACGAGCTTTGTGTCGCTGCGGCTGTCGGTGGCCAAGATCCTGCTGTCTGCCGCCGGACTCCTGGGGGGGCTGTCGATCGGGCGCGAAGGCCCTTCGGTCCAGGTGGCCGCCGGGGTGATGCTGCATGCCCGCCGCTGGCTGCGCAAGGATTCGGAACTGGGCGTGCATGCCCTGCTGGTGGCAGGTGGTGCGGCCGGACTCGCGGCCACGTTCAATGCGCCACTGGCCGGGGTGGTGTTCGCACTGGAGGAGCTGGGCCGCAAGCTGCCACCCAGAAACAGCAGCCTCATCATCGTGGTGATCGTGCTTGCCGGTCTGGTGGGCATCACGTTCTTTGGCAACCAGCATTTCCTGGGCACGATCGTCGTGCCTCCCATCAGCCTGTCGATGCTGGGCCCCGGTATCGGGGTGACGCTGGCCAGCGGTCTGCTGGGCGGACTGTTCGCGCGGGTGATGACGGCCTCGCTCAATGGCGCGCCCTCCCCCCTCAATGCGCTGCGACGGCGGTATCCGCTGCCCTTCGCCGCGTTTCTGGGGCTGCTGATCGCAGGCATCGGGCTGGCCACACAGGGCGCTACGTTTGGCGGCGGTGCCGAATCGGTACGGAACATGCTGACGCAGACCGAACGCCCGTCGTTCCTGTTCGTGCCCCTCAAGTTCCTGGCCACCTGGCTGACGGCCTGGTCCGGCGTGCCGGGCGGCATCTTCGCCCCGAGTCTGGCCGTGGGCGCGGGGGTGGGCTACGACGTGGCCTACTACAGCCAGAACATGACCATTCTGGCACCCCTGATTGCGCTGGGCATGGCGGCCTTTCTGGCCGCAGTGACCCAGGCGCCGCTGACGGCATTCATCATCGTGATGGAAATGGTGGATGGAGGCGCCATGGTGCTGAGCCTGATGGCTGCGGCCATGGTGGCGGCCATGCTGTCTCGCCTCATCAGCCGACCACTCTATCCGGCTCTGGCCGGAGCCATGTACCTCTCGCTGCAGCCGGCCTATGTGGTGCGCGACAGCCGCGAGGACAACTCCCATGCGCTCCACAGCGCCCCGGAAGCTCCTTCGGACATCGCCCCCAAGGCAGCCCCAGGCAGCAGCGCGGCGCCCTCTTCCTCCCCCGCCGAGGCCAGCGCCGATCCATCCGTGCCGCTCCCGAACACAGCCGCCGCGCAGCCTCCGGCATCGACCGCCCCGCCAGAGGGCTCCACGTCAGAAGATGCGGACACGGCAGGCGCCGCAGGCGATTCTGCGCCAAAGTGAGGAGACAGCCTCTTTCTCCTTCCTTGCAGCGTGTCCTGCACCTCCTTGAATCCTCCGGAACTGGCCTCAACTGGAAGCGTATTTTGCTGCCGGCCCTCCACCTCTTTCTCTCCCCCCTGCCATGGTTCCCCACCTCGTGACTGCCCTGACCGGGCCGATCAACGAACTTGAGCAACGCATCATCGACTCCATGCCCGCCACCGAACGGTGGTTCCGCCTGGAATGGATGGAGCACACGCCTCCGTTCTACACCTCCGTCGACATCCGCAATGCGGGCTTCAAGCTCGCCCCGGTGGACACCAACCTCTTTCCCGCCGGCTGGAACAACCTTTCCGAGCCCATGCTGCCGCTGGCGGTGCAGGCGGCCATGGCCGCCATCGAGAAAGTCTGCCCCGAGGCGCGCAACCTGCTCATCATTCCCGAGAACACGCTCCGCACCGACCTGTCCTACCTGCACAACGTGGCCCAGCTCGAACGCATCTTCCGCATGGCCGGACTGAACGTGCGCATCGGCTCGATCGACCCCGATCTGCGCGAACCCACGCGCTTTACACTGCACAATGGACATACCCTGCTGGTCGAGCCCGTGCTGCGCACGGAGCGGCGGCTGGTGCTGCGGGACTTCGATCCCTGCACCATCCTGCTCAACAACGACCTGAGCTCCGGCATGCCCGGCATTCTGGAAGACCTGCACGAGCAGAACCTGCTGCCGCCTCTGCATGCCGGCTGGAATGTGCGCCACAAGGGCACGCACTTTGCCTGCTACGACGATGTCGCCAAGCGCTTCGGCAAGATGCTGGGCATCGACCCGTGGCTCATCAACCCCCTCTTTGCTCCGTGCGGAGAAGTCGATCTCACCGACCCGCACGGGCTCGACGGCGTGCGCCACCAGGTCGACACGGTGCTGACCCGCATCCGGCGCAAGTACAAGGAGTACGGCATCCACGAAAAGCCCTTCGTGCTCGTCAAGCCCGACAACGGCACCTACGGCATGGGCATCGTCACCGTGCATGATGCCGCCGAACTCGACGATCTGAGCTGCCAGTCCCGCAAGGACCTCAACCACCTCAAGGGCGGGCAGCCCGTGAGCAAGGTGATCGTGCAGGAAGGGGTACTCACCCAGGAACGCATCCACGACGCCGCAGCCGAGCCGGTCGTGTACCTCATGGACCGCTACGTGGTGGGAGGGTTCTACCGCATGCACCAGGAACGCGGCGTGGACGAGAACCTCAACACGGCCGGCGCCAAGTATGTGCCACTGGCGTTCGACCGCAGCACCCACCTGCCCGAACTGGGCAAGAAGCCGGGCATGAGCGCGCCCAACCGCTTCTACATGTATGGGGTCATCGGGCGGCTGGCCATGCTGGCGGCCAGCTACGAGCTGGAAGCCACCGACCCTCTGGCCCTGGACTCCTGATGTCCTGACGTCCGCCGCTCCCATCCCCGCCCCGGCTCACACGGGAAGGGCTGGAGGGGCCACGGACAGGCTTTTGCGGGGTGCGCTTCAGCGCAGGGCGCTGGCGCGTGCCGCTTCCCGGTGTCCCAGGCGGCGGGCATTGGCCACTGCACGGCTGTGCACGGGCTTGAGCCCCTTGCGCATCACATCGAGCCAGGCCTGCTGGTACTGGCTGCCCACGGCGGTCAGCCCCATGCCTTCCCAGGGCTGCGCCCACTTGAGGGGATTGGCACAGTAGCCCCACCATCCCGACCAGAAATGCTGCTGCGCCTGCAGCATCTGCATGCCCATGGCGTGCCACGATTCGGTGAAGGCTGCCAGCTTTTCGGCCCCCATCAGGGTGAATTCGCGCCGGTCTTCCTCGGAGGGGTCAGCCCCAGCCGTGGCCATGCGTGCCACGCGCAGAGCCACGACCTGAGGCGCCGCAAAGGACAGCTCGGTGGTCTGCTTGGCGAGCTGCAGTGCCTTGCGCGTATTGGGAATGGTGTAATGGTTCATGATGTGTGGGTTGTAGTGGCGGAAGACTCCCTGATGCGGGGCCCGTCCTGCAAGACAGGCCTGCCGCTCTGCCCCTGGGCCTTCCTGCCCCGGGGAGATGCCAGCGTGTGGTGGCCGGCATATTCTGAATGGTTCGTGAACATCCCTGCTGCCCCGTCAGGCAATCGCCTGCCGTGATCATGCCGGAAGACAAGGCCCAGCGGCCTGAATTACCGCCCAAAAAGTCACCAATCATGAGATAAATTACCGATTAATAACCCATTGATGCTGTAATACAGTCCATTCATACGGAACGGTCGACCGGCAATTCCGGATGCGTACGACATCACCGCCATTCATGATACATACCGCATGACACTTTGGTGGAAACGCCTGTGCGACTTCTGTGTACAGCCTGCCACAACCGTTCGTCTCTGTATTTTTCTCTCCGGATGCAAAGGAAGCCCCATGTCACACGCCCGCACCCAGGCCCATCAGCTCCAGGTCGACTCCACCCTCTATGACTTCATCAACCAGGAGGTGCTGCCGCCGGTCGGCATCGCACAGGACACTTTCTGGAAGGGATTCAGCGATCTGGTGATGGATCTGGCTCCCCGGAATGCCGCCCTGCTGGCCGAACGCGACCGCCTGCAGACGGCGCTCGACCAATGGCACAGCGCCCATCCCGGCCCCATCACCGACCTGCCGGCCTACCGTGCCTTTCTGGAAGGACTGGGCTATCTGGTGCCGGTGCCTGCCGATGCGCAGATCACCACGACCGGGGTCGATGACGAGCTGGCCGTACAGGCGGGTCCGCAGCTGGTGGTGCCGATCCTGAATGCCCGGTATGCCCTCAATGCCGCCAACGCGCGCTGGGGCAGCCTGTACGACGCGCTCTACGGCACGGACGCCATCCCCGAGACCGATGGGGCCAGCAAGGGCAAGGGCTACAACCCCGCCCGCGGCGCCAGGGTCATTGCCTTCGCCCGCGACTTTCTGGACCAGGCCGTGCCGCTGGCCGGGGCCTCCCACCGCGACGCGACGGTGTACTTCGTGCAGGACGGCCAGCTGGCCGTGAACGTGAAGGGCGGACAGATCGTCGCCCTGCAGGATCCGGCCCAGTTCAAGGGCTACCAGGGAGACGTGCGCGCGCCCGACAGCATCCTGCTGACCCACAACGGCCTGCACATCGACATCCGTGTCGACCGCTCCACCCCCATCGGCCAGTCCGATCTGGCCGGGGTGAGCGACGTGGTGGTCGAGGCAGCGCTCTCCACCATTCTGGATCTGGAGGATTCCGTGGCTGCGGTCGACGCCGAGGACAAGCTCCTGGGCTACCGCAACTGGCTCGGCATCCTGCGCGGCACACTGACCGAGACCTTCGACAAGGGCGGCCAGAGCATGACCCGCGGTCTCCACGCCGACCGGCTCTACACGGCCCCGGACGGTCAGGGCGAGGTGCGGCTGCATGGCCGCTCGCTGATGTTCGTGCGCAACGTGGGCCATCTGATGACCAATCCTGCCATTCTGTGGGGTGCGGAAGGCCGCGAGATTCCCGAAGGCATCATGGATGCGGTCATCACCACGACCATTGCCCTGCATGACCTGCAGGGGCTGGGTGCCGAGGGCATCCGCAATTCGCGCAAGGGCTCGGTCTACATCGTCAAGCCCAAGATGCACGGCCCGGCCGAAGTCGGCTTTGCCAACGACCTGTTCGGCCGCGTGGAGCAGCTGCTCGGACTCGCACAGAACACCGTCAAGCTCGGCATCATGGACGAGGAGCGCCGCACCAGCATCAACCTGCAGGCCTGCATCGCCGCGGCCCGTGGGCGGGTGGCCTTCATCAACACCGGCTTCCTGGACCGTACCGGCGACGAGATCCACAGCGGCATGCGCGCCGGCGCCATGATCCGCAAGGGCGACATGAAGTCCAGTGCCTGGATTCAGGCCTATGAACGCAACAACGTGCTGGTGGGCCTGACCTGCGGCCTGCGCGGCAAGGCCCAGATCGGCAAGGGCATGTGGGCCATGCCCGACCTCATGAAGGCCATGCTCGAACAGAAGATCGCCCATCCCCGCGCTGGCGCCAACACAGCCTGGGTGCCGAGCCCCACGGCCGCCACCCTGCACGCGCTGCACTACCACCAGGTGAACGTGGCCGACGTGCAGCGCCAGCTCGAACAGACCGACGCGGCCGCCGAGCGCGACGCCCTGCTCACGGGACTGCTCACCGTGCCGGTGGCTGCTCGCACCGACTGGAGCGACACCGAGAAGCAGCAGGAACTCGACAACAACTGCCAGGGCATCCTCGGCTACGTGGTGCGCTGGGTCGAGCAGGGCGTGGGCTGCTCCAAGGTGCCCGACATCCACAACGTGGGACTCATGGAAGACCGCGCCACCCTGCGCATCTCCAGCCAGCACATGGCCAACTGGCTGCTGCATGGCGTGGTGACCCCCGAGCAGGTGCGTGCGACCTTCGAACGCATGGCTGCCCTGGTGGACGAGCAGAATGCAGGCGATCCGGCCTACCGCCCCATGGCAGGCCATGCCGACACGAGCTTCGGCTATCGCGCGGCGCTCGACCTGGTCTTCAAGGGCGTCGAGCAGCCGAGCGGCTACACCGAGCCGCTCCTGCACGCCTGGCGCCAGAAGGCCAAGGCCGCTGCAGCCGCTGCCTGATTCCGGTGGGCACGGGCCGTGCCCTGCGTCCGGCAGGCACGGTCGCCACCGACTCCGGCCCCCCAACACACCCCCATGGCTGGACATGCCCGGTCGTGGGGGTGTGCTGCATCCGGCCCCTCGTGCCGTCAGGGGCAGGTGGTGCAGGCAGCCCTGCGGCTTCAGCGAAGCTTCATCGGGCAATGCGACAATGGGCGCCGAAGTCTTTCCGCCGACTTGCCTGTCCCACGGCATGGCCCCGGGGGAAGGACATTCCGCCCCTTTTCCGGAGATTGCGCATGAATACCCCTCTTCCGTCCCGGGCTGCCCGCTTTGGCACGCCCCTGGTTCTTCTGCACTGGCTGACGGTGCTGCTCATCATCGCGGTATATGCCCTGATGGAATTCAGCGACATCTTTCCCAAGGGCAGTGCAGAGCGCACCGCCATGAAGTCCTGGCACTTCACGGTCGGGATGACGATCTTTGCCGTGACCTGGCTGCGCCTGCTGGCCCGCCTGGCGTCTCCCACCCCCGCCATCGAGCCGCCGCTGCCGCGCTGGCAGAGCGTGCTCAGCCATGCGGTCGAAGGCCTGCTGTACCTGCTGATGATCGGTCTGCCGCTGTCAGGCTGGCTGACGGTGAGCTACAACGGCGGCCACGTGTGGTTCTGGGGAGTCGATCTGCCCTCGCTGGCTTCGGCGGTCAACAAGGACACCTCTCACAGCATCAAGGAAGTGCACGAAGCCGTGGCCAACCTGGGCTACGCCCTCATTGGCCTGCATGCCGTGGCGGCCCTGTACCACCACTACATGCGCCACGACAACACGCTGCTGCGCATGAGCCTCAAGGGCTGATTTCGCGCCGCTGACCGTGGCGGGGATGGCGGATGTCGGGGTGCAGCCTGCTCCCACTTGGCAGCGCGTCCGGTGGAGGTGGAGGCCTTCTCCCCGCCCATTTACCCGTCTGCCCTGCATGTCTGTGGGGGCACTGTCCAAGCAAAGGGGCCGCATCTGCGGCCCCTTTGTTCTTTGCGGTGCGACGGCACGAATGCATGCGCCGCTGCGCGGCAGTCGCGCCATCAGCCCCGGGAATGGATCACATGCGCGCGTCGGGCACGGCGGCGGTGCGCTTTTCCCAGCGGCCCTTGCAGGCCACACAGTGCTGGGTCTGCGGTTCGAGCTTGAGGCGGGCGTAGGGAATCTCGCAGCCGCATTCGTCGCAGTAGCCGTAGGTTCCGTTCTTCATGCGTTCGAGGGCGGCGTTGATGCGCGCCAGATCGACCGAGCCCATGTCGCTGGCCACCAGATCGACCTCGCGGTCGGAGGCGCGGTGCGAAAGGTCATCGCTGTCCTGCAGCAGAATCTCGCGGGCGTGGTCGGAGCGGCTCTGGCCTTCCTGCACCTCCTGCAGACGGGCTTCGATGGTGGCCTTGCGGGCTTCGAGCAGGGTCTTGAGTTCGGTCAGCTGCGCGGCGGTGAGGTGTTTGCTCATGGAAATACTCCGTAGTCGTTGGCGGCGGGGCAGAAGACGTGCTCCTGCCCTGTCCGCGTGGGATGCTTCACTGGACAGTGTAACGACGATTGCCACAGCCCACGGCGGCGCCCCTGCCGAAGATGACCTGCATCAGCCCCCGGCAGAATCGCCACCCGCTTCAGGCGGTGATGATGCCGCCGCCCAGACAGACCTCGCCGTCGTAGAGCACGGCACTCTGCCCCGGTGTGACGGCCCACTGCGACTCGGCAAAGTCGAGCTGCAGGGTGCCGTCGGCCCGCAGCGACGGCGTGCAGGGTGCATCGGCCTGCCGGTAGCGGGTCTTGGCGGTGAAGCCCGCAGACGAGGTGGCGGCCATGGGCGGATGCCCCGCGCACCAGCTCAGCTGGTCGGCCTGCAGGGTCTGCGACAGCAGCCACGGATGGTCGTGCCCTTGCACGGCGTAGAGGGTGTTGGTGGCCATGTCCTTGCGGGCCACGAACCAGGGGGCATGGTCGCCGCCGCCACGCGGAGCGCCCTTGTCGCGGATGCCGCCGATGCCCAGTCCCTGCCGCTGGCCGAGGGTGTAGAAGGACAGCCCCATGTGCCGCCCGATGGTGCGCCCCTTCTCGTCCTTGATCGGGCCCGGCTTGCTTGCGAGATAGCGATTGAGAAACTCGCGGAACGGACGCTCGCCGATGAAGCAGATCCCGGTGGAATCCTTCTTGCGGGCATTGGGCAGGCCGATCTCGGCGGCGATGCGGCGCACCTCGGTCTTGAGCAGCTCCCCCACGGGAAACAGGGCACGGCGCAGCTGGGCCTGGGTCAGGCGGTGCAGGAAATAGCTCTGGTCCTTGGCGGGATCGACGCCCTTGAGCAGCTCCACCTGGCCGTCTTCGGCCCGCGTGCGCACACGGGCATAGTGGCCGGTGGCGATGCGGTCGGCCCCGAGGCGCATGGCATGGTCGAGAAAGGCCTTGAACTTGATCTCGGCGTTGCACAGCACGTCCGGATTGGGGGTGCGGCCCGCCTGGTACTCGCGCAGGAATTCGGCAAAGACACGGTCGCGGTACTCGGCCGCGAAGTTGACGTGCTCGATCTCGATGCCCAGCACATCCGCCACGGCAGCGGCATCGACGAAATCCACATTGGAGGAACAGTACTCGCTGTCGTCGTCATCCTCCCAGTTCTTCATGAAGATGCCGACCACTTCGTGGCCCTGTTGCTTGAGCAGGTAGGCCGTGACGGCGGAATCGACTCCGCCCGAGAGGCCCACCACGATACGCTGTTTGGTCATGGGCGCCATTATCGCAGTTGCCCCCATGGGCCCTGCAGGCCCGGCGCAGGGCGGGCCCCGATGCCGCCAGCAGCGCCGCACTGTCTCGCTTTACCCTCAGGCAAGCCCCTGTTGACGGAATACCTATAGGGCAAAGTCGACAAAGCGTGTCGGACACGCGACAATAGTCCACTCAGTTTTCTCACATGAGCTCCCGATGGGCTGAAATTTTTTCAGCTCGCTTCCGGTGGCCTGGCTCCCCCAGTCCCCGGAGCCCACGGGTCGAGACACCCCCATTGCCCTTCCTCTCCCTGCCTGCGTCCTGCGCATCCCCCTGTGGAAACCGGATGCATGCCCTGTCATGCACCCGGCGCTGTCCGCCCGGGCGCGTGCCCCGGAAGGCCCGGGGTGTCGCCCGCTTCCCCTTTCGCCAGTTCGACCGTTCCGACATGACCTCCGTTGCCATTCCCTCTCCTGTCCAATCCGCCGTGTCCGAAGCCACGGCCATTGCCGATCGCCTGCGCGCCATGGCCCTGCAGTCGGGTCTCAAGCTGCTGACGGTCGCCGGCAAGACCGTGCTCCCGGTTGTCCAGGGCGGCATGGGCGTGGGCATTTCCGCTGGCGGCCTGGCCGGCACGGTGGCCCGCATGGGCGCCATGGGCACCATCTCGTCCATCGACCTGCGCCGTCTCCATCCCGACCTGATGGAAGAAACCGCCCCGCACGAAAAGGCCCGCGACACCGGCCCCGCCAAGGCGATCATCGAGGCTGCCAACTACGAAGCCCTGCGCCGCGAGATCGCGCGGGCCCGCCAGCTCTCCGAAGGCCTGGGCATGGTGGCCGTCAACATCATGAAGGCCCTGAGTGCCTATGCCGGCTACGTCCGCGCCTCGCTCGAAGCCGGGGTGGACGCCCTGGTGGTGGGCGCGGGCCTGCCGCTCGATCTGCCCGAGCTGGCCAAGGACTTTCCCAAGACAGCGCTCATCCCCATCCTGTCGGACGCACGGGGCGTGCAGCTGATCGTCAAGAAGTGGGAAAAGCGCGGCCGCCTGCCCGATGCCATCGTGATCGAGCATCCCCGCCTCGCCGGGGGCCACCTGGGCGCCTCGCGGGTCTCGGACCTGAACCATGAGCGCTTCGAGTTCCAGAACGTTCTGCCGGCCGTGCGCGAATTCTTCAAGAGCGCCGGCTACGAACGCCACATTCCGCTGATCGCGGCGGGCGGCATCGAGAGCCATGAAGACCTGCAGCGCATGCAGGATCTGGGGGCCGATGCCGTGCAGATGGGCACCGCCTTTGCCGTGACGCGCGAGAGCGACGCCGACGCCGAATTCAAGAGCGTGCTGGCCAACGCCAAGCCCGAGGACATCGTCGAATTCGTGAGCGTGGCGGGGCTCCCCGCACGCGCCGTGCGCACTCCGTGGCTCGACAAGTACCTGCGCATCGAACCCAAGCTCCAGGCCGTGGCCCATGAAAAGCGCTGCAACATGGCCTTCGACTGCCTGGCCCACTGCGGCCTGCGCGACGGCAAGTCCGACATGGGGCAGTTCTGCATCGACAAGCAGCTGGGCCATGCCGTCAAGGGCGAGGTGCAGAAGGGCCTGTTCTTCCGCGGTGCGGGCCGCCTGCCCTTCGGCAACCAGATCCGCAGCGTCCAGGAACTCATGGAATGGATGCTCGCAGGCAAGCGTCCCGTGGGCGTCTGACCCCGATCTCCCCTCCCCCGCACAGGTCCCTTGATCGTGCCTGGCGCGGTCCCCAAGGCGCACGGGCGCATGTCCGGCGCCTTGTTTTTTGGCTGGACCGGGCGGGCTGCATGTGCCCCATACCGCAAAACGACTTTCTGTCAACGCAGGGGCCGATGCCTGCATGGATCCTGTGGTTTTTTGTCCGCCCCCAAAAAGCGGCCATCCGGCGGCAAGCCAGACGGGGCGCGGCATTCAGCGGATGCCCGGGTTCGACCTGAAAATTTCGGGCGCCTCAGCGATCCCGGAACCGCTAAACTGGCGCCCTGATCTGACGGTTTGCGATCCCGCTGCACGGACTCTCTGGCCCTCCTGAGGCGGAAGCACCGTGCCTCTGCAGGGCATGCAGCCGTTGCGCCGTCCCCTGGCGACCGCGCCAGCCATTCACCCGATTTTTCCCTTATTCCGATGTACCCCGACATGGACACTGCTGCACGCACTCCCGAGAATTCCCCCGCCCTGCCCGCCCAGCACATCAGCCTGGACGTCCTGCACGAAAAATACTGCAAGGAGGGCGAATCCACGGCCGAGGACATTTACCGCCGCGTGGCCCGTGCGCTCGCCGGGGCCGAGAAAGCAGAGCTGCGCCCCGAGTGGGAAGCCCGCTTCCTCGACAACCTGCGCGCCGGCGCGATCGGGGCAGGCCGCATCATGAGCGCGGCCGGCACCGCCATCCAGGCCACCCTCATCAACTGCTTCGTGCAGCCCGTGGGCGACTGCATCCAGGGCGTGGATGCCGAAGGCTATCCCGGCATCTACGAGGCGCTGCGCGAGGCGGCCGAGACCATGCGCCGCGGCGGCGGCGTGGGCTATGACTTCAGCCGCATCCGTCCCAAGGGAGCCGAGGTCAAGGGCACGCACTCCATCGCCAGCGGCCCGTGCAGCTACATCAACGTCTTCGACCAGAGCTGCTCCACGGTCGAGTCCGCCGGCGCCCGCCGGGGTGCCCAGATGGGCGTGCTGCGCATCGACCACCCGGACGTGCTCGACTTCATCACGGCCAAGCGCACCCCTGGACGCTGGAACAACTTCAACGTGTCTGTCGGCGTGAGCGATGCCTTCATGCAGGCCGTCACCGACGACGCCGACTGGGAACTGGTGCACAAGGCCCGCCCCGGCCAGAAGGTGCTCGACGACGGCGGCTACCTGCGTGACGACGGCAAGTGGGTCTACCGCAAGGTGCCCGCCCGCGAACTGTGGGACACCATCATGACCTCGGCCTACGACTTTGCCGAGCCGGGCATCCTGTTCCTCGACCAGATCAACCGCGACAACAATCTCTCGTACTGCGAGACCATTGCGGCGACCAACCCCTGCGTGACCGCCGATACCTGGGTCATGACCTCCGAAGGCCCTGCCCAGGTGGCAGACCTGATCGGCGTTCCCTTCACGGCCGTGGTCGACGGCGCCGCCTACGCGGTCGAAAGCAGCGGGTTCTTCGCCACGGGACACAAACCCGTGCTGACGCTGCGGACCCGGGAAGGCCATGCCCTGCGCCTGACTCATGACCACCGCGTGCGTCGCGTGAGCCATCGCACACGCCATCTGCTCCAGACCGAATGGACCGAGGCTGCCCGCCTGCAGCCTGGCGACGAGATCATGCTGCATGACCACCGCGCCATGCAGGGATGGGAAGGTCTGGGCTCGGAGGCCGAAGGCTATCTTCTGGGCCTGCTGGTCGGCGATGGCACCCTGACCCACGAGAAAGCCGTGCTGTCCGTCTGGGACGAGCGCCTGCGCCATGTCTCCAACGGAAGCCCCGTCACCACCGGCATCATGTCCGCTGCAGAAACGGCAGTCCGCACCCTGGACCATCGCATGGACTTCCGCGGATTCCAGCGTCCCCTGACGGAACGGGGCGAGGCACGGCTGGCTTCTGCCGCACTGCGCGATCTGGCACTGGCCTTCGACATGGCTCCGGGACACAAGACCCTCACTGCTCGCATGGAGCGCAGCTCCAGCGGCTTCCATGCCGGCGTGCTGCGCGGCCTGTTCGACGCGGACGGCTCGGTGCAAGGCCACCAGGGCAAGGGCGTGAGCGTGCGTCTGTCGCAGAGCGACCTGCCGTTGCTCGAACAGGTGCAGCGCATGCTCCTGCGTCTCGGCATCGCCAGCACGCTGCATCCCAACCGCCGTGCGGCAGGCATGCGTGTGCTGCCCGACGGCAAGGGATCGAGCCGCGCCTACGCCACGCGCGCCCAGCATGAGCTCATCATCAGCGGCGACAACCTGGCGGTGTTTGCCGATCGCGTCGGCTTCGAGGACGATGCCAAGTCCGCACGGCTGGCGCATCTCCTGCAGACCTACCGCCGCGAACTCAACCGCGAACGCTTCACGGCCACTGTCGACTGTCTGGAAGACGCCGGCCATGCCGATGTCTACGACGTCACCGTGGCCGATGTGCACGCCTTCGACGCCAATGGGCTGTATGTGCACAACTGCGGCGAGCAGCCCCTGCCGAGCTACGGCTGCTGCGACCTGGGCCCCATCATCCTGCCGCGTTTCGTGCGGCATGCGTTCCATGTGGGCGGGACGGCGGAATTCGATTTCGAGGCCTTCGAGCGCAGTGTGGCCGTGCAGGTGCGCGCACTCGACAACGTGCTCGACGTGACGTTCTGGCCGCTGGAACAGCAGCGCGCAGAAAGCGCCTCCAAGCGCCGCATCGGCGTGGGCTTCACCGGGCTGGGCAATACGCTGTCCATGCTGGGGCTGCGCTACGACCGCGAGGAAGGCCGCGCCATGGCTGCGCTCATTGCCGAGCGCATGCGCAATGCCGCCTACCGCGCGTCGGTGGATCTGGCCCGCGAGAAGGGACCCTTCCCCAAGTTCGATGCCAAGGACTACCTGGGCAGCGAGAGCTTTGCCAGCCGTCTGCCCGAGGACATCCAGGCCGACATCCGCAAGTACGGCCTGCGCAACAGCCATCTGCTGTCGATCGCCCCGACCGGCACCGTGAGCCTGGCGTTTGCCGACAATGCCTCCAACGGCATCGAGCCGGCCTTCTCCTGGACCTACACACGCAGGAAGCGCGAAAGCGACGGCAGCAAGAGCGAGTACACGGTCGAGGACCACGCCTACCGCCTCTACCATGCCCTCAAGGGAGCGGATGCGCCCCTGCCCGAGAGCTTCGTGTCGGCGCTGGAGATGAGCGCTGCCGACCACGTGGCCATGATGCAGGCCGTGCAGCCGTATATCGACACCTCCATTTCCAAGACGGTCAACATTCCGGCCGACTACCCCTACGACGACTTCAAGGACCTGTACCACCACGCCTGGCGCGCGGGGCTCAAGGGACTGGCCACCTACCGTCCGAACAACATTCTCGGGGCCGTGCTCGAAGCCACTCCTGCGCCCAAGGTCGAGGAAGCGGCCCGTCCGGAGGCTGTGGCGGCCATTGCGGCCCATGCGCCGATCGACCCGATGCGCGTGGTCATCGAGAGCCGGCCCAAGGGCGCGCTCAATGCCGTGGCCGAGAAGATCGAATACTGGACGCAGGAAGGCAAGAAGCGCCTGTACCTGATCGTGAGCTTCATGCCGATCGAGACCGAGGACGGCCGCACGGTGGAGCGCGCGATCGAGTTCTTCATGCCGGTGGGCCAGAGCAGCGAATCGCAGCAGTGGATCACCTCCACCATGCGGGCCCTGTCGCTGGCCGCCCGTGGCGGCTTCCTGGACCGCTCGCTGTCGGACCTGCGCAAGGTGGCATGGGACCGCGGCCCGGTGCGCCTGGGCACCTACCAGAAGGCCGACGGCACGCTGGTGCCGCGCTGGCACGATTCGGAGGTGGCGGCGATTGCCTACGCAATCCAGAACCTGATCGCCGAGCGCAGCCAGATGGAGCTCCCGCTGCAGAACCTGGACGCCCCCTCGCCCAATCACACGCCCACCATGACCGAGCAGATGGCCCTGCCGGTGATGGCCGGCAAGAAGTGCCCTGAATGCGGCGCGCACGCCATGATCCGCAAGGACGGCTGCGACTACTGCACGCAGTGTGGCTTCGTGGGCAGCTGCGGCTGATCCACCCCCTGCCCGGCCGGTCACCCCTTGCTGGGTGGCACGGCACGCACGCCATGGCATCCCTGTGCAGGAAGCCATGGCATGACATGACGCCCACGGCCTTCCCCTGCGGAAGGCCGTGGCGCATGGGGCGCCACAGGCTGCAGCCGCAGGGGTGCCGGCACCGCTGCGCCGGGCCGCTCGCCTCAGCCGGTATTGCGCAGACCGGAGGCGATGCCGTTGATGGTGAGATGGATGCCGCGCGCCACGCGCTCGTCGGTCTCGCCTGCACGGTGTCGCCGCAGCAGCTCGACCTGGAGATGGTTGAGTGCGTCGAGATACGGGGCACGCAGCCGCAGCGATTCGCGCAGGAGCGGATCTGCGGCAAGCAGCTCGTCCTGCTCCAGGATCTGCAGCAGGAAGTGGCGGGTGCGCGTCCATTCAGCGCGGATGCACTCGAAGATGCGCGTGCGCAGGGCTGCATCGTCCACCAGCTCGGCATAGCGCGAGGCCATGGCGAGGTCGGACTTGGCAAGCACCATGTCCATGCTGGAGAGCAGCCCGCGAAAGAAGGGCCAGGTGCGCGCCATGTGTCGGAGGATGTCGAGCCCGTCGGGCACCTCGGCCAGATAGCCCTGTACCGCTGCCCCGAATCCATACCAGCCTGGCAGCATGAGACGGCACTGTGTCCAGCTGAACACCCAGGGAATGGCGCGCAGGTCCTCGATGCGTGCCGAGGCGGTGCGCGAGGCCGGCCGGCTGCCGATGTTGAGAGCCGCGATCTCGGCCACGACCGTGGACTGCCGGAAGTAGACCTCGAAGCCCGGCGTGTCGTACACCAGACCGCGATAGGCCGCAAAGGCCAGTGCAGAAAGCCGTTCCATGACGGGATGAAAGACCTCGACCGGCGTGACACGGTTCTCGGCATCGGTCAGGCTGGCCTCCAGCGTGGCTGCGAGCAGCACTTCGAGGTTGCGACGCCCGGTGTCGGGATTGCCGTATTTGGCCGAGATGGTTTCACCCTGTTCGGTGAGGCGGATCTGCCCGTCGACCGCTCCCGGGGGCTGCGCCAGGATGGCATGGTAGGCGGGGCCCCCTCCCCTGCCCACCGAACCGCCCCGGCCATGGAACAGCCGCAGCCGCACTCCCCGTGCCTGAAACACGCGCGTCAGGGCCTGCTCGGCCTGGTACAGCTCCCAGCCCGAGGTGAGGAATCCGCCGTCCTTGTTGCTGTCGGAGTAGCCGAGCATGACTTCCTGCCCGTCGTGTCGACTCGCCAGCAGGGCGCGATAGGCCGGCAGATCCAGCAGCGCCTCCATGATGCCGGCGCTGCGGCGCAGGTCGTCGATGGTCTCGAACAGCGGGATGATGTCCATGCCGAGCCGGGGCGTGTTGCCGGGCAGCAGCAGGCCCGCCTCCTTGAGCAGCAGCGCCACTTCGAGCACATCGGAGACGGCATCGGTCTTGGAGATGATGCAGTGCGGCAGGGCCGCGTGTCCATGGCGTTCGCGCAGTTCGCGGGCCGCCAGAAAGATGGCCAGCTCTCCGCGCGTCTCCTCCCCATAGGGCAGCCAGGGAGCGTGGAGCGGACGCGGACTGGTGATTTCCTCCACCAGCAGGGCCACACGGGCGTCCTCGTCAAGGCGGGCGTAGTCGGCACAACGCCCCGCGCGCGCCAGCAGCTCGGCCACGGTGCGGGCGTGCACGTCGGCGTTCTGACGCAGATCGAGCGAGGCGAGATGGAAGCCAAAGACCTGCACGGCCCGAATCAGGCGCCGCAGCCGTCCGTCAGCCAGACGGGCACTGCCATGGGTGCGCAGCGAATCGGCCAGCACTTCCAGCTCGGCGCGCAGGTCTTCTGGGCAGGCATAGGGCTGCACCGCCAGGGCTGTAGGGACACGGCCCGATGCCGCCGCCGATGCGGCGCCCTGCTCCAGCGTCTGCACCGTGGCCTCCAGGCGTGCGTGGATGCCGGCGAGTGCGCGGCGATAGGGTTCGTCGGCCCGCTGGGGCGAATGGTCGGGTGAAGCGTTGGCGAGCGCACGCAGGGCGGGCGAGATGCCGACCAGCCGGTCGGACAGGGAGAGCTCCTCGCCCAGGGCATGCACCTCGTCGAGGTAGTGGGTGCAGGCCGCGGCGGACTGCAGATGCAGGGCTTCGCGCAGAATGCCGGCATCGACGTGGGGGTTGCCGTCCCGGTCGCCCCCGATCCAGCTGCCGATGCGCAAGAACGGCGGCAAGGTCCATGCGCCGTCTGGATAGTGGATGGCGAGCAGCCGTGCGGTTTCGGCATACAGATGCGGCAGCTCGTCAAAGAAGGTCTGGCCGAACCAGGCGATGCCGTTGTGGATTTCGTCGATCACCCGCAGCCGTGCCGGCCGCAGCATGCGCGACTGCCACAGCGCCAGCACGGTGTCGTACAGGACCACGTCGTGCTCCGCCTGCTCTTCGGGGGTCAGGGCCTGGCGGTCGCGTGCATCGAGCAGCCGGGCAATGGCCCGGTGGTTGCGCATGAGGCTCTGGCGCCGCACCTCGGTGGGGTGGGCCGTGAGCACGGGCACGATGAGGGCACGTGCAAAGAAGTCAGCGACCGCTGCCCGGGACACTCCGGCCGCCACGAGCGTGTCGAGCGCATGGGCGAGACTCCCCGCGCGGGGAGGGGACGCCGCCATGCCATGCGCCCGGCGGCGGCGTATATGGTGGGCATCCTCCGCGATGTTGGCCAGCTGCAGGAAGAAGCTGAAGGCGCGCACCACGGTCTGGGTGGTGTCAGGCCCCAGGGGGTCGAGCAGGACCGAGAGCGCATCGCGGGTGGCCGGATCGCCATGGCGGGCAAAGTGCACGGCGGTCTGCCGCACACGCTCCACGAGCGCAAACACGGCATCACCCTCCTGCTCGCGCACGGTGTCGCCCAGCACCCGCCCCAGCAGGCGGATGTCGTGTCGCAGGGGGTCATTCTTGCGTGCCGCCTCGGGAGGGGGGCAAGGAAAATCATCGGTCAGGGACGAAGACATGGAACGGCCTTTCGGATGGCAAACATGCAAACGGACACACGGACAGCACAGGGCCCGCCGGGTGGCGCGCAACCTCCCGACGGGCCCGGAACCCGGCCGCTTCTGGCCCGCGAGGGGGGCCAGTCGCTGCGCCGGCATGGTGGATCAGTGAAAATGCACCTCGTCATGCCCCTCCACCGGGGCTTCGAGCCGCGCTCCCAGGGTGCGTGCAGCCACGGTCACGAAGGTGATGATGCCCACGAAGATCGCCAGCCACATCAGCCCCTGCGGATTGATGGCCGCCTGCGCAGTCTTGGCCACGGCAGCAGCTGCCGCCGCCACGGGCCTGACATAGCTCGGCACGATGCCAGGGAACACGTAGGCCCACAGCAGATGCATGCCGCCGACGATGGCGGCCATGAAGATGGAGTGCTTGAAGGTGAAGCGGAAGATTTCCGACTCGCGCCCGACCATGCCGGTGGAGCCGGTGGCCACAGAGATCGACTGCGGGGAAATCATCTTGCCGCACACGCCACCGCAGGTGTTGGCCGACATGGTGATGACGGGATCGATGCCGAGCTTGTCGGCGGTGACCGCCTGCAGCTTGCCGAACAGCGCGTTGGTGGAGGTATCCGAGCCGGTCATGAACACACCGAGCCAGCCGAGCAGCGCGGCAAAGAAGGGGAAGGCCGCCCCGGTGTGGGCAATGGCATGACCGAGCGTGATGGCCATGCCCGAGAAGTTCATGATGTAGGCAAAGCCCAGGATGGTGGCGATGGTCACGATGGGCCAGGCCAGCGTGCGCAGCGTGTCGCGTGCCACCCCGGCAGCGGTTCGGAGCGAGGCCCCCATGACGGCGATCGAGAAGAACCAGGCAAACAGGATGGCGGTACCGGCGGCGCTGAGCACGTTGAGCTTGAACACGGCAGGCTTGGCCTTGCCGGCCTGGTCGATGACCATCTTGTCGAGCCCCGCGATGGGCAGCGAGAAATCGAACACCTGCTTGGTGATCTGGTCGAGCGCCTGGCTGACGGGCTTGATGCCCCAGGCACAGACGAACAGCGACAGGATGATGAAGGGTGCCCAGGCACGGAAGATCTGTCCACCCGTGTAGCGCAGCTGCTCCTTGCCCTGGCGGCGCGGTTCGTCGGCAAAGTGCCAGCTCTCCTTCGGGTGCCAGAAGTGCAGGAACACCACGGTGCAGACGATGGAGGCGATGGAGGCAATCAGGTCGGGCAGCAGCGGTGCGGTCAGCGGCGAATTGGCCGAGAAATACTGCGCCACGGCAAACGAGCCCCCGCTCACGAGGCAGGCAGGCCACACTTCGAGTCCCTTCTTCCAGCCCGCCATCAGCACCACCAGATACATGGGCACGCACAGGCTCAGAAAGGGCAGCGTGCGCCCCACCATCTGGCTCAGGGCCAGGTCGGGAATACCGGCCACCTGACCGCCCACCACGATGGGAATGCCGATGGCTCCCCAGGCCACGGGGGCAGTGTTGGCGAACAGGCACAGGCTCGCAGCATAGAGGGGATTGAAGCCCAGCCCCGCCAGCATGGCCGACGTGATGGCCACGGGCGTGCCGAAACCGGCCGCTCCCTCGATGAAGGCCCCGAAGGAGAAGGCGATCAGCAGCGCCTGCAGGCGGCGGTCGTCGGTGATGGAGGCGAGCGAATTCTTGATGACTTCGAACTGCCCGGTCTTGACCGACATGTTGTAGATGAAGAGTGCCGTGATGACGATCCAGCACACCGGGAACAGCCCGAAGGCTCCGCCATACAGCGTGGACAGCGCCGCATACTGCACCGGCATGCCATACACAGTGAGCGCGATGAGCAGTGCCAGCGCCGTGCCGCCCAGGGCCGCGTAGTGCCCCTTCATGCGGCGGATGGCCAGCGCCCAGAACAGAAAGACGATCGGCACCGCGGCCACGAGGGCCGAGAGGCCAATGTGGCCGAGCGGGTCGACATTCATTTGCCAGGTCATGGAATGGTCCTTATGAGAAAAGCGGTCCACGGTCAGGGGGTCGACGCAGCGTGTCTGTCGGCATGCGCCCCGGTCCGGGACATGGCCTGCGCCCTCGGGCGGCAGGCGGAGTGGGGTCTGGGGGTGAACCGACTCCCGGGAATAAGCTCCTCCGGGGCCGGCCTTCTGGGTTGTCTCCTTGTCCTCCTCAGCAGGGCATGGCGTCCTCCTTGCGTGTGCACGCTTCGAGCAGGTAGGCCACCGAGCGGTAGGGCCTGCCGGTCTCGGCCGTGAGGCCGATCTCGCAGGTGCGGTTGGTGGAGACGCCGCAGGCACAGGCCGCAGGCAGGGCCTCGTGCACATGGCGCAGCGCGTGGTGATTGAGCTCGGGCACCGCAAAGCCGCGATCGCCCCCGAAGCCGCAGCAGGTCACACCGGCCGGCTCGATGACCTCCTCGACGCAGGCCTGCACCAGGGCGCGCAGCCTGGCCTCGCTGCCGGCACGGCGCACGCTGCAGTTGAGATGCAGGGCCACGGGGCCGGGCTGGCGGGTGACCATGAGGCGCGGCAGCAGCGCATCGTGCGCGAACTCGTGAAAGTCGTACACCGGCAGCCGCCCGGCCAGATGCTGCTGCATGCGCACCGTGCAGGCACTCGCGTCCATGACGATCGGGATGCGTCCGCCGTCCGATGCCGTGTGCAGGGCCTCTTCGAGTCGCTGCGCCATGGTTTCGGCCTCCTCGGCCAGCCCCTTGCTGGCCAGCATCTGTCCGCAGCACAGGCGCTCCACCCCCTCCGGCACGATGGGGCGATAGCCCGCGCGGCGCAGCAGGGTGTCGATCACGTCGGCCTGCTGGGCGTCCTGCCCCGTCGGCCCGAAGATGCGTGTGCCACAGGTGGGGAAGTACACCACCGGATCCCCCGCCCCGCCGCGCTGCAGCGGAGCCCGCCCGGGATGGGGCATGCCGGATTTCCAGCGCCCGGCACTCAGGCGCGACATTGCGGCATCCCCCACCACTGCCGATACGGCATGCCCCGCACGCAGCCCCGTGCGGGCCACGCCAGCCAGCACCCCGATGTGCTCCCCGGCCCAGACCGTGGCAGTCCGGGCCACCCCTTCAAGCCGCTGGCCGCGCAGGCGCCGGGTGAGCGCGCCCGTGTCGATCCCCACCGGACAGGCCGTGGCACAGAGCCCGCAGGCGGCGCAGGTGTCGAGTCCCATGTAGGGATAGTCGTCCCCCAGGCTGCCAGCCGGCTCGCCGGCATCCGCACGCCGGGCCAGCTCGCGCACGCTGGTGATGCGCTGGCGGGGACTCAGGGTGAGTCGGAACGAGGGGCACAGCGGCTCGCAGAATCCGCACTCGATGCAGCGATCGACCAGGTCATCGGCTGCCGGCATGGGCTTGAGGTGCTGCAGATGGGCCTGCGGATCGTCGTTGAGGATCACGCCGGGATTGAGCAGCCCGGCCGGATCGCACAGGGCCTTGATGCGTCGCATCAGCCCCATGGCTGCGGCTCCCCACTCCAGCTCCACAAAGGGGGCCATGTTGCGGCCCGTGCCGTGTTCGGCCTTGAGCGAGCCGTCGTAGGTGTGCACCACCATGTTGCACAGCGCATCCATGAACCGGGCGTAGCGGTCGATCTCGGCCGGATCGCCAAAATCCTGCGTGATCACGAAGTGCAGATTGCCCTCCAGCGCGTGGCCGAAGATGATGGCCTCGTGGTAGCCGTGGTGGCGCAGCAGCGCCTGCAGTTCGAGCGTGGCATCGGCGAGCCGCGGCAGCGGAAAGGCCACATCCTCGATCAGCACCGTGGTGCCCGTGCGGCGCATGGCCCCCACGGCCGGGAAAGTGCCCTTGCGCACCTTCCAGTAGGTCTCGCACAGCGAGGCATCGGTCGAGAAGGCCACAGGCTCCACCGTGGGTACGCCCGCGAGAGCCTGCTCCACGGCGTCGATGTGCTCGGCGAGCCGTGCGGCATCGCCCGCCCGCACCTCGATCAGCAGCGCCGCCGCCTCCTCGCCCAGCGCCCGCAGACCGGCTGGCAGACCCGGCTTGTTCTCGACCGAATGCAGGGCTGGCCGGTCGAGCAGCTCCACGGCCGATACCGGCTGGCTCTTGAGCCGCACCACCGCCTCGCAGGCCGTGCGGATGTCTGGAAAGAACACCAGCGCCGACGCCTTGCAGGGATCTTCCACCACCGTGCGGTAGCTGATGCGCGACAGAAAGCCCAGCGTTCCCTCGGAGCCGATCATCAGGTGCGCCAGAATGTCCACGGGGTCCTCGAAATCCACCAGCGCATTGAGGCTGTAGCCCGTGGTGTTCTTGATGCGGAACTTGCGCCGGATGCGCTCGGCAAGCGCCACGTCGGCCTGCGTCTCGCGCGCCAGCGCCGCAAGCCCGTCGAGCAGCGCCGCATGCGACTGCCGGAAGGCCGTCACGCTCGTCGCGTCCTCGGTATCGAGCACCGTGCCGTCGGCCAGCATGAGGCGCAGTCCTGCGAGCGTGCGGTAGCTGTTCTGGGCGGTGCCGCAGCACATGCCAGACGCATTGTTGGCGGCGATGCCCCCGATGCGGGCCGCCCCGATCGAGGCCGGATCGGGCCCGATCTTGCGCCCGTGCGGAGCCAGGCGCCGGTTGACCTCGCCACCGACCATGCACGGCCCCAGCCGCACCACCCCGGCATCCGGGCTGAGCGCATAGGTGGCAAACCCTTCGCCCACGAGCGCCAGAATGCCGTCCGTCACGGCCTGTCCCGACAGGCTGGTGCCCGCCGCCCGGAATGTCACGGGGGTCGTGTGTGCCTGTGCGATGCGCAGCACCTCGCGCACCTGAGCCTCGTCCTGGAGCACCACCACCACGGACGGAATCAGGCGGTAGAAACTCGCGTCGGTGCCATAGGCCAGACGACGCAGATCGTCGGTAATGACCTGCCCGTCCGGCAGGGCCGCCTGCAGGGCGGAAATCAGAGGAGTCATGAGCACACACCCTCCCGGAATTCAGCTCCGGGACAAGAAATCAGTGAATGAAAAAACCGGTGCATCCGTCACACCGTGGCGACATGGAGACGCAGGGCATCCAGCGCAGCGGCTGTCAGCCCGACAGCCACCCGACGGGAGAGCCCATTCGCACAGAAGCGGCATCTGGCATACAGGAACGCAAGGAAGCAGCGATGCAGACACGGGAGCAAACACACTGCCCCGGGCCTCGGCGCAGCGCGTCACCTCCCCGACGATCCTGTGGGGTTGCTGTGGGAATTCAGGCTCGCGTTCTTGCCCTTCTCCGTCGGCTGCTGCCCAGTCGCCTCACGGGCCTGCAGCAGATCGCGCAGACGGCGTGGTGCAGGCACGATCGGCTCCCGCGCACGCGTCCAGCCCCCCTGCCGGCGCGGGGTGAGCGCACGCAGGCGGCTGGTCAGCCAAGACACTGCGCGGTACGCCCTTGGCGAGCCATACACCCGCGCCCACCAGCGCCAGATCGCAGCCTCCCACGCGCTGTAGCCTGCCCCCTGCCCGCGCAGCGCCGGATGCGGATGCGGAGCCGAAAACTGCTCCTCGCGCAGCCGGATCAGCAGCTCGGGAATGGGAATGCGCACCGGGCACACCTCCCCGCAGGCTCCGCACAGCGACGAGGCCGTGGTCAGCCCACCGGCTGCCTCCATGCCCAGCAGATGCGGCGACACGATCTTGCCGATGGGCCCCGGATAGGTCGTGCCATAGGCATGGCCGCCGATGCGGGCATAGACGGGGCAGTGGTTCATGCAGGCACCGCAGCGGATGCACTGCAGCGTGGCTCGCAGCTGCTCATCGGCGTAGGCCTGCGTGCGTCCGTTGTCCAGCAGCACGAGGTGCACCTCGGTCGGCCCGTCCTTTTCGCCCGCGCGACGCGGACCGGAGATCATGTTGAAATACGTCGAGATGTTCTGCCCCGTGGCCGAACGGGTGAGCAGCGTGTAGAGCGGCGGCACATGGTCGAGCCGCTCCACCACCTTCTCGATGCCCGTCACGGCAATGTGCACCGGTGGAACCGTGGTGCACATGCGGCCGTTGCCCTCGTTCTCCACCAGACACAGCGTGCCGGTCTCGGCCACCGCGAAGTTCACCCCCGACAGCCCGATGTCCGCCTCCAGGAACTTCTGCCGCAGCACGCGCCGCCCGATCTGGATGAGCGCGTCCACACTGTCGGTGTAGTCCACCCCCGGAATCCGCTCGGCAAACAGCCGGGCAATCTCCTCGCGCGTCTTGTGAATGGCGGGCATGATGATGTGCGACGGCTTCTCGCCAGCGAGCTGCACGATGTACTCGCCCATGTCCGACTCCAGCGCATCCACGCCAGCAGCCTGCGCCGCATGGTTGAGCTCGATCTCCTCGCTCACCATCGACTTGCCCTTGACCATGTGCCGCGCTCCGTGCGTCCGGCAGATGTCCAGAATGATGCCCGTCGCTTCCTGCGGCGTGGAAGCCCAGTGCACCCGCACCCCATTGCGCGTGAGCGTCTCCTCCAGCTGCACCAGCAGATCGGGCAGCCGGGCCAGGTTGTACTGGCGAATGCGCTCGCCCAATACCCGCAGACTCTCCAGCTCCTCCGCATCGGGAAACTGGGCCGCACGCTTGGCCATCAGAAAATCCATCGCCCCCCGGAAGCTCTCGCGCAGCTGCGGATGGGCCACCACGGCCCCCGCCCGCTTGCGAAACCCTGCTGCGGGATGAAACTCCAGCACCTGCTCGGTCGTCGTCGTGCGTGCCGTCATGCGCCTGCTCCTTCCGCTTCCGCTTCCGTTTCTGTGTCTGCGGCACACACCAGCACCACCAGCTCGCGCGGACCATGCGCGCCGTAGGCCAGCGTCTGCTGAATGTCCGCCGTCTTGGACGGTCCCGACACCAGCAGCGCATTCGTCGGCAGCCCATGCGCCCAGCCATCGGCCCCCATCGCCTCGTAGAAGGTGTCATACACGCGGGCGGCATCCACCAGCACCACATGCACCGGCGGCACCAGCGACATCAGCCGCGGCTCCCGCGCATCGGGCCAGAGCACCAGCGTGCCAGTCTCGGCAATGGCCGCCCGCGCCGCCGTCAGGGCCGCCGGCACCTCGTGAAACAGCCGCTCCTTCCAGTGCTCGATCGCCTGCCCGTAGCCCGGGCACATCACTCCGCGCGCCGCCAGCGCCTCGGCCGCACGCGCACCATGAGCGGTATCGCGCCCTACCAGCAGCGTCGTCAGCGCCCGCGCCTGCAGCACCTCCGCCAGCCGGTCCACCCAGTTCTCCGGCGTGACGCGATGCACCTCGGCATGGGCCAGCTCCAGCCCCGCGCACAGACGCTCCACCCGCTCGGCCATCGGCGTGACCGGACGATGCGCCGCATACCATGCGGCCACCTCGGGCGCGGACACCGGCGCAGCCGGACGATGTGCCCGCAGCCGACCCAGAATCTGCTCTCTCGCGTTCATGCGCCCTCCCCGCCCTGCGTCGTGCCCTGCCCGGCCGTGCGCCGCAGCAGAAAACTGGCCATGTGTTCCCCCGGCAGGCTCGCACTCCGGCGCCCCTCCTGGCGGTCCTTCCAGGCCGCGTGTCCCAGAATGTTCATCAGGCAGCCGCAGTCCGCACTCACCACCTCCGATGCGCCCGTCGCCTGCAGGGCACGCACCTTGTCCTCCACCATCGCCACCGAAATCTCCGGCTGCTTCACCGAAAACGTCCCCCCGAAGCCGCAGCACTCCGACTCGTGATCCTGCTGCGCCACCGTCACCCCCGCCAGCGCCCCCAGCAGCGCCCGCCCCGTGCGGTGCACCCCCATCTCGCGCCGCGCCGAACAGGAGGTATGCAGCACCACCGTGCAGGGCTCGCCCCCATCCTGCGGCTGCCAGCCCATCACCTCCACCAGGAACTGCGTGAGCTCATACACGCGCGGCGCCAGCGCCTCGGCCTGCGCCCGCTCCTCCGGGCAGTCGGCAAACAGGCGCACATAGTGGTGCCGCATCATGCCGGCACATGACCCCGAGGGCACGATCACCGGCCACGGCTCGGGAAACAGCGTCAGCGTGCCCGCCGCCACGCGCCGTGCCGCATCGGGCTGGCCGCTCGTGTAGGCCGGCTGGCCACAGCAGGTCTGATCCTCGGGGAAATGCACGCGCAGCCCCAGCCGCTCCAGAAGCGTGATGGCATCGAGCCCCGCCTGAGGGAAAAACTGGTCCACCACACAGGTGGCAAACAGGTACACGTCCTGCGGCCGGGACGGCACGGCAATTTCAGCAACGGATGACATGGTAAATTGGTAAGACAAATGATCCGATGCGCGAATGTAGGGGAATCACTCCATGCCGTCAAATCAGGGAAATCCCGCAATTCGATCGGTATCCCGCCACATGGCCTCCCTCAGACAGCTGTCTTGCACTCTGCGCGGAGGCTGTTCAGCCACCAGACATGCGGCATTGGTAAAATGAATGGTCTTACCAATCAATTTGGTCTTACCAATGTCCAGCAAGCTGCAGATCCCCCGCATTTCCGACGCCATCGCCTCCACGCTGGAGCAGCGCATCCTCGAAGGCTCCCTGCGCCCCGGGGATCGCCTGCCGCCCGAACGTGAACTGGCCGCCGAACTGGGCGTCTCCCGCCCCAGCCTGCGCGAAGCCATCCAGAAACTCGCCTCCAAGGGCATGGTGCGCAGCCGTCAGGGCGGCGGCACCTACATCACCGGCGCCCTCGAAGCCAGCTTCTTCGACCCCTGGCAGGCCATGATGGGCAAGCACCCCCAGCTGCGCGAAGACCTGCTCGAATTCCGCCGCATGCTCGAAGGCCAGGCCGCCGAACTCGCCGCCCAGCGCGCCACCGAGGCCGACCTGCAGCGCCTGGAACAGGCCTTCCACACCCTCGATGCAGCCAACGACAGCACCGACGACGCTGCCCCTGCGCCATCGGCCACCTCGTCTGCGGCCGAATCCCCCACCGCCGGCGACACCCCCCGTGCCGATGCCGACATCGCCTTCCACCAGGCCGTGGGAGACGCCGCGCACAACGTGCTCATCGGCCACCTCTTCGGCGCCCTGCTGCGCCTGCTGCACGACCACATCCGGCTCAACCTCGACGAACTCGAACGCGTCCCCGCCGCCCGCAGCCGCATCCGCGAACAGCACGCCGCCATCTACCACGCCATCCGCGACCGCCAGCCCGCCGCCGCCCGCGCCGCCGCCGAAACCCACATCGACTACGTGCGCGAAACCCTGCACCAGACCCTGCGCACCGTAGCCCGCCGAGAAACCGCCGCCCGCCGCCTCGAATCCGTGCTGGGGCAGGAGCGGGGGTAAGCCCCGAAAGCTGGCATCTGGGCCAGACGCCGCTGCGGCACCGCCCTGCGCAGGAGTCCGTATCGCTACCCATTGACACCCTGATGTGCTCCCGCAGCAGGACGCACATCAGCCCGGGTCATGCACCCCCTGTGCGCACACGGCCGACCTCCCCTTGCCAAGGAATCGCCCAAGGGTTCCCGGTGGATGACGCGCTCTGCAAGCCGCATGCATGCCACCGTACGCCTCTGCAGCAGGGCCACCCATGGACGGACGCCATCGCCTGCTCCGGTCAGCGCTCTGGCCCATCGCATGCAGGAGATGCAGGGAGTGCAGGAGAAGCTGACAAGCGCACGGCTATGCCCGGGCGCAGCGGAGACATACCACCCCCTGCCCTGTCGGCCCCCCGCTTGCCCTTCTGTGTTCTTTTTTCTACATCTGTCGCTGTCAGAGAGCTCATGGAGCCTATGGCATCGTGCAAAAGCCACTTCTCTTTCGTATCTGTCTCGCCACTGACACGTCCTGTCAGCACGGATTGCCATACTTTTTCCATGCGCCGCACGGAGCCTTGCATCCCGTGCGGAATGTCCTCCCTTCTGCTTCTGCCTCCAGGGCCTCGTCATGGATCTGCTGACCCTCTACGGAATCATTGCCCCTTCCCCGCTTCCCCTGTCGGCCCATTACGTGCGCTACACCTGCAGCGACTGTGGCCGCGACACCCTGATTCCCCAATCTGCCCTAGACCACCGCACCCTGCGTCTGGCTCTGGCAGAAGGATTCATCGACATCGCCTGCAGCCACTGCCATGGCCTCCATGTGGAACGCACAGGCACTGCACTGGCCTGACAGAACCACTATCGCCAACGCCAGCCGGCGCCACGCGCGCTGCCCCATCCCTGCTTTTCGGAGTCTTTCTCATGGACATCCTCGCCCTGCACCGCCTCGTGGGCCGGCCGCCCCGCCCGCTCTGGACGCACTATGCCGTCTACCAGTGCCGTGACTGCGGTGCCCGCCGCCTCATTCCCCTGCCCGCCCTGCGCCATCCCATCGTCCGCGCCGCCCTGGCCACAGGCATGGCCCGGATCGAATGCCTCTCCTGCCGCGGCCACGACATGGAGCAGGCGGGCATGGCCCTGTCGTGAGCCGCAGGCCCATCCACTGGGCTGGGCCTGCCGTGCGCACAGCCTGTTTTCTCATGGAGGTTCCTGCATGTTCGATCACCGCACTTCCCCTCTCGACCACCTCTCGGCCTTTGCCCTGACCTTTGGCGCCGGCTTTCTGTGCGCCTGCGCCGTACAGCTCTATGGCAACTGGATGGCCCAGCGCTCCCAGGCCAACGGCGCTCCCGCTCCCGCACCTGCTCCACACGCCTGATGCACGACTTCCCGGCGTCTGTCTTGTTGTCATCCCCTGTTCAAGGAATCCGACCATGTCCCGCCTCCTCCTTCCTGCACCTGCGTTTCCCGCCGCCCTGCGCCGCGGTGCTGCCCGTCTGGCACGCCTTGGCACCTGCATGACGCTCATCGGCACCGCCTGCGCCCTGCCCGCACAGACCCTCACCGGACTCTATGCGCGTGGCAAGACCCACGATGCCATCTTTGCCACCAGCGACGCCTCGGGCGACCTCATCGGCTACGCGGTGGCGCATGGCAGCCCCCTCGCCAAGGCGCTGGCCCGCCGCTGTCTGCAGGACCTGGGCTGCTCGATCGAAGCGCCCCGAACCGCAGCCCTTTCCCAGCAAGCGGCCCTGCAGGCGCAGTTCCGTGCTCCGGCCTCGGGCTATGTCCATCTGGTGGACGGACACGATCCTTCGCTGTCCTCGCTGCTCCCGCACACCGCGGCGGTCGATACCCGCTATGGCCGCCTGGCCATTTCCCAGCCCGGCCCCAGCGCCCACCTGACTTTTCGGGGCCACGCCGTGCTGCCCGGCATCGAGGGCAATTCCGCTCTCACCATTGCCGGGCTGTATCCCATGGGAGACCGTGACATAGCCCTGGTCGAAATCATCGGCGGCAGTGCCTGCCCAAGCCTGTTCCACTTCGTCACCATTTCCCGCTCCGGCATTTCCGCAAGCCGTGAATTCGGTTCCTGTTCCGATGTGGCTGTGGCCCAGTTCCAGCATGGCCAGCTCACCCTGCGCATGCCCAAAATGCAGGGGGAAGGCATGGTAACCTATCGTTACACCAATGGTCTTGCCATAAAAACCAAATAACAGGAATCACTTGTATTTGAAATGGTGTCGACGGGTTTTTACAAACCTAAGTTCAATAAATTTTATTACTTTTCAAACACAAAAAAGGGAGTGCAAAGTATGCATAAAAAATATATGGGCTTGTTGTGTCTCGTGCCGTTTGTGCTGAGCGCCTGCGGGGAAAAGGCGGATGCATCGTGCTCCAGTGCGAGTGCCCAGGCACTGGTCTCCAAAATCCTCAATGAAGAAGCCGAAAAGGCGGCGGCGGAACAGAAATCCACCGACGGAAACTCGGTATTCGACATCTCGAAGGTGCGCTCCACGCTCAGCCAGTTCAAGATCTCCATCGAAAACATCCGCACCACCAAAAAAGATCCTGACAGCACCAAGCAGTTCTGTGCGGGCGACCTGAAAGTCGTGGTTCCTGTGGATGTCCTGAGTGCGGCCGGCAAGGGGCGCGAACTGGCAGGTGCCAACAGCGTGCTCCAGTTCGTGCAGGACAGCGGATTCGAACTCAATGCCAACTCCCTGAAAAAGGGCATCGAATACAACGTGCAGCCCACGGACGACAAAAAGAAGGTCTTTGTCGAACTCGACAATGCCAAGATGCTCGGAGCTGCCGTGAGCGGAGTGGCACAGTCGGCCCTGCTCAAGCCGATTCTGGAAGCCAGAAAGAACGAGGCGGACGCCCAGGCCAAGGCCCAGCAGCAGGAACATGACCAGCAGATGCAGGCCCAGCGTCAGGCCGCGCTGGAACAGGCCAAGGCCGACAATGCCCTGGCCAATCAGGCCATCACCGAGCTGTGGAAGAGCATCCCCGAGGAAAACCGCAAAATCCTGCTGGAACAACAGCGCGCATGGATCAAGAAAAAGGATGTGGACTGCCGGCTGGAAGCCGCCAGCAAGACCACCGACCCGACCGAAAAGGAAACCCTGCGCCTGAACTGCGACACCACCGCCACCGGCCAGCGAATCAACGCCCTGCGACAGAACTGAGGCGCGGTGTGCCACGCACGCGCACACCCAGACAAATTCCCCGCAAACCACTCCAGCCCCCTCCCGGCCCCCTCAAAGGCCGCAGGGGCCACGGCTCCCTTTTCTCGCCTGCCCGCCCCTGCATGCACATGCACATGCACAACATTCACCAGACAAAGGATGATTTCCCATGCTGCCTCCTTCCCTTCATGAACTCGACCGCATCAGGGACGCCTGCTACAGCCTCGTGACCCTGAGGTCTTCGGCCTCTGCCGTCGCAGCCATCGTGCCCGTCCCGGGAATCGATGTCGGTGCCGACGTCACGATCCTCCTGGAAATGCTCCCCACCATCAACCGGAAATTCGGACTGAGCGAAGAACAGGTCGATGAACTGGACCCCCACACCAAGAAACTGATTCTGGTCGCTGCCACCAGCATCGGCAGTGAAATCATCGCCCGTACCGTGACCAAGCAGGTCGTGATCTCCATCCTCAAGAAAGTATCCCTGCGACTGGCCACCAAGCAGGTGACCAAGTGGATCCCCTTCGCCGGACAGGCCATTGCCGGCGCCATCAGCTTTGGAGCCATGAAGTACGTGGGCAACTCCCACGTCGACGACTGCTATGAAGTCGCCAAAAAAGCCATTCTGGGATCGACCCCGCCGCACATCGCGTGAAGATCCCTGCCGGGCAGCAGGGTCGACCATCCTCCCTCACCATCCCATCACCACCTGCCCCTGAATCGCGCCATCCGCACTCGGGGACACCTCGTTCTCTGCAGAGACATCCTCTCATTGATACATAGCACCCACATGTCGTCCCTTTTCCACTCCAAAGCCGCATGGCTCCTGGCGGCAGCCCTTGCATCGGGCAGTGCCACGGCCGCATGCCCCAGCGACAATCCGGCTGCCATAGCCCAAGCGTTCTACACCCATCACGCTGATTTTTATAACAGCAATCCTGCAAAAATCAGGCAGGCCATCACCCCGCGCCTGTTTGCCGCCCTGACACAGGAATACATCTGCAAGCAGGGCGAAATCTGCGCCATTGAAGCAGACCCCTGGATCGATGCCCAGGACGGCACCATCGGGCAGCCCGTCTCCTTCACGACCCTCAGCAACACCCGCACGGAAGCCAAAGTCCTCATGATGTATTCCTTCATGCTGAATCATCAGTCCCACCCCCAACACGCCACAGTGGTGCTGCAGCGCCCCACCCCTTCCTCCTGCCTCGTGGTCAGCGATGTAATCGGCCCCCATGGCCATTCGCTGCTCAAACAACTGGAGAGCTGGCACCGCCAATACGGCAAGGCGCATTGATCTGCATTGCTGCATTTCTTTCCAGAAACCTCCGGGAAACCCGGCCATACACGCAGCAAGTCCAGTTGCGACCGTCTGACTTAAACCAACTGGCCTCCACGCCCCAGTGCGGTCCACAGCTCTCGGCTGATGGTGCTGGGTTACGCCCTTGCAGTTGGGCGATGACTCGCATGCTCCAGCCTTGCTGGAGCAGCGATGCCTGGGCGGTCTCCAATCCGAAGTGCAAAACTGCAGGTTGATATTCAATGAATGGCAGAGGAGTTTCTGTCCTCCAAAGCAGCCATGCACTGCGCGAAGGCCTGGTAGGGCGAGCGCCAGTCGAGCGTCTGTCTGGGGCGGTTGTTCATCAAGTCCGCAATCGAATCCAGGGCCTCCTGGTCATGCACACTCAGGTCTGTGCCCTTGGGCAGAAACTGACGCAGCAGCCCATTGCTGTTCTCACAGCAGCCCTTTTTCCAGGGGCTGTGCGGATCGCAGAAGTACACCCGCATGCCAGTGGCTTGCGCCAGCTCCTTGTGGCGTGCCATCTCCTTGCCCTGATCGTAGGTCAGCGTCTGGCGCAGCGGCGCTGCCACCGCATTGAGCTTGGCAGTAAATGCCGCCAGCGCCGACTCGGCCGTAGCGTTCGCCATCTTGCACAACAGCACCAGGCGCGTCGTGCGCTGCCACCAGTACCCCCACAGAAGACTGGTTGCCCGCACCCTTGATCAAATCCCCCTCCCAGTGCCCCGGCATCACACGGTCACTGACCTCGGGCGGGCGAACATGGATGCTGACCATCTCTGGAATCTGACCACGCCGATCGGCTCCTCCAGCGCGTGGGTGATGGCTCGCATGCTCCAGCCTTGCTGGCGCAGCGATGCCAGTGTCCCCCGTTCTTCAGCCTGCAAATGTTTGCATATCGATTCCATATGCGTACATTACCCGTTTTGGGCAGTGTTGCACTTCGGATTGGAGACCGCCCTCTGAATCTGCTACTGGATCGTGAACACGCTCTTAAGACGGTCTGCAGAACCCCAGTGCCCGCAGCCCGATATGAGACAGTCATGGCATGAAGCAAATGAGCCTGGGCGAGAGCGGATTTGAGCGCAAGACCAAGAGGACGCGTAAGCGCGAGTTCCTCAATGAGATGAACCTCGTGGTGCCCTGGGCCGAGCTGGTGTCGCTGATCGTGCCGCACGCACCGACACCTGGAGCCCGAGGCGGACGCCCACCGTTTGCCATCGAGACCATATTGCGCATTCACTTTCTGCAGCAGTGGTTCAATCTCTCGGACTCTGCCATGGAAGAAGCGCTGTACGACACGCCGATGTTGCGCGAGTTTGCGGGCCTGGATGTGGGGAAAGACAAGCTGCCCGACGAGAGCACCATTCTTCGGTTCCGCCACCTGCTCGAACCCCACAACCTGAACTTGCAGATCCTTGCCACCGTCAACGCCAGGGGTTGCTCTTGAAGAGGGCCACGCTGATCGCTGCACCGAGCTCAACAAAGAACAGCAGCGGCGAGCGCGACCCCGAGATGCACCAGACCAAGAAGGGCAACCAGTGGCACTTCGGGATGAAAGCGCACATCGGTGTCGATGCCGATTCGGGCCTGATGCATACGGTGGCGGGCACCGCGGCCAACATCAGCGACGTGACGCAGGCGCATGCGCTGGTGCACGAAGAAGAAGCGGACATCTTTGCCGACGCGGGCTACCAAGGTGTGAGCAAGCGCGAAGAAACCCAAGGCATCAACGTCAACTGGCATGTGACCATGCGAGCGGGCAAGCGCAAGCTGCTCGACAGGCACACGCCGATGGGCGCGATCATGGACCAGTTGGAGCAGGCCAAGGCGCGCATCCGGGCCAAGGTTGAACACCCGTTCCGGGTGATCAAGCGCCAGTTCGGGCATGTGAAGGTGCGCTACCGTGGACTGGCAAAGAACACGGCGTAGCTGCACACGCTGTTTGCACTGTCGAACCTGTGGATGGTACGGCGCGCGTTGTTGCAGAAGATGCGAGGATGAGCGCGTCCCAGTGTGGTCAGAGGGCCGCGAATCGGAGCGAAATAGGCCTTCAACCCGGCCTCGTGAGGCTGAAATCGCCGTCATCTGAAATCGGGCGCATCAACTCACGCTGCGGCCGGGGTTTAGCAGACCTTCCTAGAACATACCTTTCACCCTTGATTTCCGTAGCCACGTTCTTTCAAAACCTTAGCAGCCGCCATTTTTTCCGTAGCCTTTCCACTCCTCAGCTTCCGCTTCAAATAATCATCATCTTCTTGACGATAGTCCTCGGCAATCACATTTGCTTCTTGCCCCGCAGCCTCCACTCTGCCAGCAACACTTTTCGCAACATTTCCAACAGATGACCAAAATCCCATTTTAATCTCCAAAATTACTTAGACACTTCTTCACACAAAAATACCACGGTATGCATGCATTATACACAACTCATGATCACCTCGAGACGGAATTGAGCTAATGCAGGAATAGTTATAACGTCAAAATAAATTACCGAATGAAAGAATAAAAGATGAAGTGAGTCCGTTCAACATGCCTGTCAAAAATTATGCTTATAGGCTATTCACATTAGCCATTTTATGCTACATCCTATTTTGTGGCCCCGGGACATACCCACGGAGTTCGGCAAGTGGCACTCTGCCTACGTGCGCTTTGCACGGTGGGAGGCCGGCGTAATCTGGGATCGCATTGCGCGCGCCCTGCAAGGCGATGCGGATCTTGAAGTGTTGTTCATCGACGCCACGATTGTTCGTACGCATCAGCACGCTGCCGGGGCACGGAAAAAACGGTACGCATCAGGACCAAGCCATCGGACGCTCCCGTGGCGGGCTGACCACCAAGATCCACGCCTGTGTCGATGCTCTGGCCAATCCGATCCGTTTGATCCTGACTGCTGGGCAAGTGGGCGATGTCACACAAGCAGCAGCGTTGATCGAGCATTTTGAGGCCGAGCCATCATTGCCGACAAGGGCTACGACAGCGATAGCCTGGTTCAGAGGATCGAAGGCAGGGGGCGCAAGCGATCATTCCCCCGCGCAGCAGTCGCAAGACACGACGTGCGGTCGATTGGCATCGCTACAAAGCCAGAAATCTGGTGGAGCGCTTCTTCAATCGTCTCAAGCAATTCCGCTGACTGACAATCCGCTACGACAAACTCGCCACACGCTTCAACGTATTTCTGCAACTCGCAGTGCATCCATCTGGCTAATGTGAACACGGCCTAGATAAACTGTTCCAGGCCTTGCTTTTTAACGGTCGCGGCTCCAGCGGCTCCACAGTGCATGGACACCCCATGCCAGTGCGGCGCACAGGAGGGTGCCGACTGTGACGGTGCCCAGCAGGACCAGGACGGGATGCGCGTCTCCCAGCCAGGAAGACAGGCCGAGCCAGGTGGTGACGTAGATGAGTCCGCAGCCCACGGCCACGGCTCCGAGGACGACTGCGGCCACGCTCAGGAGCACGCCCAGCGCCGCCACGGCCAGAATCACGACCCACTGCACGATCCACCACAGCAGGGCCAGTGCAGCGCCGACCACTACGAGGCCGACAAGAAGGGCAAGCAGGAATCCCATGGAGCAGATGTGCAGAGGTGATGAGGTAGGGGGCGGCGGTGGACCGGAAGCAAGCCTCCGTCAGGGCGCAGGAGTCGCCGCGCGACGGGTTCAGGCTGGTGTGGCGCCTGCCTGTGTCTCCAGGTCGAGGTAGTGCGTCAGGGTGCGGTGCAGGCGGGTGGCGTAGTCGGCGGGGGAGACGATGCGCACGTGCGGAATCCAGTAGCGGACGATGGGGAGGATTTGCTCGGGGTTGCGGATTTCGGTGCGGATGAGGAGGTGGTCGTCGGCTTCTTCGACGGTGGTCTGGGAAGGGACGAGGTCGCGCCGGCGGAAGTAGTACATGGCCATGCCGGTGACACGCAGGGTGACGAGGGTCTTGGGGCCGAACCAGATGCTGTCGGCGTGGGTGATTTCGGCATCGATGGCGGGGTCGGGAAGATAGGGGGTGGCGGTGACGGCCAGGTGGGTGCAGCGCTGCAGGGTGAAGGTTTTGAGCACACCGGCATCCATGGCCACCAGGTACCAGATGCCGTGCTGGTTGACGAGGCGGTAGGGGGCAATGGTGCGGGCCTTGTCTGCGTAGACGATGTGGCACTGCAGGCGGTCACGGATGGCGTCGTCGAGGGTCTGGAAGGCGCGGTTGCTGGCGCGCTCGTGCTCGTAGGCTGGGCCCTTGACCAGGTAGCTGCGGGCGCGGTCTCCGTCGAGCAGGGGGAGCAGGAACCGGGTGCCGTGCTCGGGGAACAGGCCGTCGGAGCCGAGCAGCGTGACGAGTGCCTGCAGGTGGCGGGGCTCGATGCGGCAGCCAAAGCCGGGGGCCAGCTCGTAGAGGCCGTCTTCGCGCAGGCGGATGATGTCGCCGAGGCGCTGGAGGTCGCGGTAGATGGTGCGCTCGGTGACGCCGAATTCGACGGCGAGGATCTGCCGGTCGAGCGCCTGCCGCTGGTAGAGCCGCTCCAGCATGATGCCGAGGCGGCGGGCCAGTTGCTCGTTGTCTGCCATGAGTCGTGCTCCCTGAGAGTGTCTGTCCCTCTGCTCCGGGCCAAGGCGCCTCTCTGGTTCGGTGGCGAGGCATGGATGGGGGGACGGGTGCACCGAGTATAGAAAGCGTCCCTGACAGGTGGTGTCAGCGAGCAGGCAGGACGTGCCTGCACAGGGGGTGCTGCCGCTCCGGCTGCCCGGCGACGGGAGGTTTTTGCAGCGGTGATGGTGAGAGTGGCGAAGTGAGTGGATGAATGTTCTGCGGGGACCATGTGTTCCCGCATGTGCTCCCCGATATACACGACTCATCCTTCAGGCAGTCCGGGAGTTCACCGTGGAGGGCTCTTTCAAGGGCATCGCGCAGGAGGGGCTGGTGGCCCTTGCCGCGCACAGGGGCAGCGATCTGGTCTGGTCGCCCTCTGGCGCGAGAGTCGGATGGCCATGCGCTGCAGCGCCGGGCGCCTGGGCCTGATGGCTTTGGGGCACCCCATTCCACACCCCGTTCCATGCAGATGCGACGCCTCCCTACCCCAGCACCTTGCGCAGATGGGCTGGGGGGATGCGCAGGGCTTCGCGGTATTTGGCTACGGTGCGGCGGGCGCACTGGACGCCGCGTTCCTGGAGGAGTTCGCAGAGGCGGTTGTCGCTGAGGGGCTTGGCGGGGGGTTCGTCGGCGATGAGTTTCCCGATCATGGCGCGCACGGCGGTGCTGCTGGTGGTGCTGCCGTCTTCGCTGGCGAGGCCCGAGGCGAAGAAGTACTTGAGCTCGAAGGTGCCCCAGGGGGTGCTCATGTATTTGGCGCTGGTGACGCGGCTGACGGTGGATTCGTGCAGGCCGAGTTCGTCGGCGATTTCGCGCAGGACGAGGGGTTCCATGGCCAGTACGCCCTGCTCGAAGAAGCGGTGCTGGCGCTCGACGATGGCGGTGCTCACGCGCAGGATGGTGTCGAAGCGCTGCTGGATGCTCTTGACCATCCAGCGGGCTTCCTGCAGGCGCTGCTGCAGGGCCTGGATGCCTTCGCCCTTGTGGTGGCGCAGGGCGCTGGCGTACATCTCCTGCACGCGCACGCGGGGCATGACGGCGGGGTTGAGCTGCACGCTCCAGGGGCGGCTGGCGGCGTCGCGGCCCTGGTTGGCGCGCACGAGCACGTCGGGGATGACGATGTTGCGCTCGGTCTGGGCAAAGGCGCGGCCGGGCTTGGGTTCGAGGGTGGCGATGAGCTGCATGGCGCTGCGCAGGTGCGCGGCCGAATAGGGCAGCAGCTTGCCGAGGCCGCGCACGTCGCGCCGGGCAAGGTAGTCGAGCGGCTGGCGGCAGACGTCGAGGGCGACTTCGCGCGCGAGCAGGCGGGGGGTGTCGGCGTCGGGGATGTCGAGGGCACGCAGCTGGAGCTGCAGGCATTCGGCCAGGTCGCGCGCGCCGACGCCGACGGGGTCGAGCGACTGAAGCAGGCGCAGGGCCATGGTGAGGTGGTGGAGGAGTTCGGCGTGCTCCTCGGCGTCGCGTTCGGGGTCGCCGGTGGGGTTGCGCTCCTGCAGGCTCTGGGCGAGTTCGCCGAGGGTGTCTTCGAGGTAACCGTCGTCGTCGAGGGATTCGATGAGGAAGTACAGCGCGGCCTGTTCGCTGGTATCGAGGCGCAGGGCCAGGGCCTGGCGGTGCAGGCAGTCCTGCAGGCTTTCGTGGCAGCCGGCGCGCTCGATGGCGGAGGGCTCGTCCTCGTCGTCGTCATGGCTGCTGCCGGCGCTGCTCACGCGCAGGCTGTCCCAGTCGTCGTCACCATCGCTGCTGCTGGAGAGGACTTCGTCGTCGCCCGAGGTGGCAGGGCTGTCGTCGCGGGTGGAGCCGGCGCTCCAGTCGTCGGTCTGGGCGTTGGCGAGGTCGGTGTGGTCGGGGGCGTCGCTGGAGAGGACTTCGCTGGTGTCGGGGGCGTCGGCGCCTTCGGGGTCGTCGTAGCCGCCTTCGGCTGTGGCGCCCATGCCGTCGTCACTGCCTGCCTCTGCGCTGGGGCCGGTGGTGGCATCGACATCGCCGGATGCGTGGCCAGCAGCGTCGGGCTCTGACTCGGAGGCTGCCGCGTCCTCGGCGCTGGTGTCCTGCTCCAGGAAGGGGTTGTCGGCCAGCATCTGGTCGATCTCCTGCTGCATGTCGAGCGTGGAGATCTGCAGCAGGCGGATGGACTGCTGGAGTTGCGGCGTGAGGGAGAGGTTCTGCGCAGTGCGCAGCTGCAGTCCTGCTTTCATGGCACGGAGGGCGGCTTCGGAAGGTACAGCGGGAAGCGGCTCATGGACGGAGTCCGCTCACATGCGGAAGTGTTCGCCGAGGTAGACACGGCGCACTTCGGCGTTGGAGACGATCTGCTCGGGCGTGCCCGAGGCGAGCACGGCCCCTTCGCTGATGATGTAGGCGTGGTCGCAGATGCCCAGGGTTTCGCGCACGTTATGGTCGGTGATGAGCACGCCGATGCCGCGCGCCTTGAGGAAGGCGATGATCTTCTGGATTTCGATGACGGCGATGGGGTCGATGCCGGCGAAGGGCTCGTCGAGCAGGATGAAGCGCGGCTGGCTGGCAAGGGCACGGGCGATTTCGACCCGGCGGCGCTCGCCCCCGGAGAGTGCGAGCGCGGGGGTGTCGCGCAGGTGGGTGATGTGCAGGTCGGCGAGCAGGGCATCGAGCTGGGTGTCGATGGTGGCGCGGTCGAGCGGCTTACCGTGGGCATCGACCTGGAGCTCCAGCACGGCGCGGATGTTGTCCTCGACGTTGAGCTTGCGGAAGATGGAGGCTTCCTGCGGCAGGTAGCTCAGGCCCATGCGTGAGCGGCGGTGGATGGGCAGGTCCTCGACGGGCTGGCCATCGATGGAGATGGCGCCGCCGTCGGCCCGGATGAGGCCGACGATCATGTAGAAGGATGTGGTCTTGCCGGCTCCGTTGGGGCCGAGCAGGCCCACGACTTCGCCCTTGCGCACGCTCAGGGACACGTCCTTGACGACGCGGCGGCGGCCATAGGCCTTCTGGAGATGGCGCACGCACAGTTCGCTGCCGTCGGCAGGCGGACGGCCCTGGCTGCCGCCCTCGCAGCGGAGGTCGGCGGCCGGGGCAGATACGGGAGCGGCATCGCTCATGGGCGGCCTCCGATGGTGGCGCTGGAGCGCAGGGTGGTGACGGGAGCCGACGCGGCGCGCGCCCCCTTGCTGGCGGCCCGGGTGGCGGGCATGGGCAGGGCGGATTTGCCGCCGCTCTGCCCCACGGGATTGATGACGGCGCGCACCCGGCCGGCCGGCACGGCCCCTGCGGCAGCGCCCCCGGCGCCGGTGGAGGGGCCGCCGGCCACGTTGTAGACCTCGGTGAGGTCGTTGTAGACGATGGTGTCGCCACGGACTTCGTCGGCGAGCTGGGTGCCCACGAGGCGGCGCATGCGGGCGTTGCCGGTGAGGCGCGCGATCTGGGTTCTGTCGTCCCGCTCGATGCGGTTGGCCTCGCCCTCGATGTACTCGTTGAGTCCCTCGCGCTTCTGGCGCATGAAGGCCTGGTGGCCCGCGCTGCCTTCGGCGTACATGAACTGGTTGCCCTGCGGATCCTGGCGCACCTCGACCTTGTCGGCACGCAGCACAATGGTGCCCTTGGTGGCCACGACCCGCCCTGTGAAGGTGGTGATCTTGTGCGCATCGTCGTAGCGCATGGCGTCGGCCTCGATGTTGAGGGGCTTGGCGCGGTCGGCCAGCTCGGCGTGGGCGGTCTGCACCAGACCCAGGCAGGCGACAGCCAGCGCGAGGGCCGGCAAGGCGGAGGACAACGGTTTCATGTTCGGCACGATTCTTGCTCGTTGGACGTATGGTCCATTGTAGCGATGCCGGATGCCTCCCGCGCGGGCCGGGCCGAAGAGCCGTTCAGATGCGGCGGCGGGGCATGTAGTCCTGCACCAGGAGCGCCACCACCCCGGCCACCACGCCCCAGAAGGCCGAACCCACGCCAGCCACCTCCACCCCGCTGAGGGTGACGAGAAAAGTGATGACGGCCACATCGCGGTGGCGCGTCACGTCGAGCGCAGTCACGAGGCTGCTGGCAATGGTCGAGAGGAGCGCAAGCCCTGCAATGGCGGCAATGAACTCGTGCGGAAAGGCCATGAGCAGGCCCGTGACCACGGTGCCGAAGAGGCCGATGAGCAGCATCCACAGCCCCCACACCACGGCGGCGACGTAGCGGCGGTCGGGGTCGGGATGGGCTTCATCGCCCATGCAGATGGAGGCGGTGATGGCGCTGAAATTGATGGCATAGCATCCCAGCGGCGCCAGGGCGAGCCCCACCATGCCGGTGACGGTGACGAGCACGGACGTGGGCAGCTCGTACCCGGCGGCACGAAAGGCTGCCACGCCCGGCAGGTTCTGCGATGCCATGGTGACGACGAACAGCGGCAGCGCCAGGCTGGTGATGGCTGCCATGGAAAAGACCGGCGCCGTGAAGACCGGATGCGCCCAGTCGGCATGCAGATCGTGCAGCGAGAGGTGCCCGCCGAGCGCGACGAGCACCACCCCGACGGCCAGCGTCCACACCACCGCATAGCGCGGGCTCAGGCGCTTGCCGAGCAGGTAGGCCAGCAGCATGCCGATGACAAGCACCGGGGCCGAGCCCGCTGCCGCGAATGCCTGCATGGAAAACCGCGCCAGCACTCCGGCGAGCAGGGCCGCCGCCACCGACAGGGGAATGCGGTTCATGACCCGCTCGAACCAGCCCGTGAACCCGCAGACGGTGATGAGCGCGGAGCTGACCATGAAGGCCCCCACCGCTTCCGGCATGGTGAACTGCCCCGAGGCGGCCGCCGTGGCGAGCACCACGGCCCCCGGGGTGGACCAGGCAATCATGACCGGCTTGCGCAGCCACAGCGAAGGCAGGATGCTGCAGACGGCACACCCGAGGCAGACGGCCCAGATCCAGGAGGTGATTTCGGCGGGAGTGGCGCCAAAGCCCTGTGCCGCCCGGAAGATGATGGCCACCGAACTGGTGAAACCCACCAGGGTGGCCACGAAACCTGCGACAAACGCCGTCAGGGAGAAGTCGCGCACGAACTGCAGTGGCGACAGACGTTGGGTCCAGTGCATGACGGACGTCCTGCAAAAAGCAAAGTCCCGATTGTGGCAGGAAAGTCGACATCGCTCAGGCACCCCGCACGCCCGGCGCCGGGCCGGGGTGCCGTGCCGGTACCCCTGCGGCAGGGGACCAGACGCCAGCCCGGGGCGGCGAGCCGGGCTGCCGTCCCGGGCCAGTGGCTCAGCCGATGGTCATGAGGCTGGCGTTGCCCCCTGCAGCGGCGGTGTTGATGCTCAGGCTGGTTTCGGCGACGAGGCGCACGGGGTCCCACGAGGCTCCGTCTGCCACCTCGCCCGAGGACAGCCCATACACCGGCACCAGTGCCCCGGCGCGTCCAGCCACCTCCTGCTGCACCTGCAGGAGCACGTCGGCATCGCCCTCGAAGAGCACGGCGGCCACCGGCTCCGCGTGCGTGCCGAGGCTGGCCTGTGGTCCGGCCACCACGGCCGCCTCCTGCACCTCGACCGGCAGGCCGGCCTGCCAGGCGCACAGCTCGGAGGCGAGAGCCTCGTCCCGCACCTGCCACAGCACCCGGTTGCCCGCAGCCAGCGCGGCCATGAGCTGCATCTGCGCCCCGGCCAGCGTGGCCGGCATGCACCACACGGTGCCGCGCGGATGGAGCTGGTAGCGGTTGCTTTCCCCTGTCGGCCCAGGCAGGCGCCAGGGGGCAGCGAGGAGCGGCGTGGCCGTCATGTGGGCCAGATGCTCGGGGTCCTGCGCATGAATGCCGTGCAGCCCGAACCAGCCATGCCAGGCATCCCACACCGCGCGCGCCTGGCGCAGCGGCGAGAGGGCGGCCTGTTCCTCGGGGGTGAGGCCATGGGCCTCCCGGGCCGGGGCAATGGCTGTGGAAGCCTCGGCCGGCGCCAAGCCTGCCAGCAGGTTCTGTCCCAGCGGGCGCTGCGCCAGCAGGCGCGAGAGATACAGCGGGCCGCCTGCCTTGGGCCCGGTGCCCGACAGTCCCTCGCCCCCGAAGGGCTGCACCCCCACTACAGCGCCGATCACGTTGCGGTTCACGTACAGGTTGCCTGCATGCACGGCCTGCGTGACCTGGGCCACGGTTTCGTCGATGCGGGTATGCACCCCGAAAGTGAGCCCGTAGCCGGTGGCATTGATGGCGTCGATGAGTGCAGGCAGCTCCTCGCGCCGGTAGCGCAGCACATGCAGCACGGGGCCGAAGACCTCGCGGCGGAGCTGGCCGAGGCTGCCGATCTCGATGAGCGTGGGCGGCACGAAGTGGCCCTGCCCTGCCCCTTCGGACACGGGAGTCTGGAGCACGCGGCAACCTTCCTCGCGCAGCCGGGCAATGTGCGCCTCGATGACTTCGCGGGCCGGGGCGTCGATGACGGGGCCGACATCGGTGTGCAGGTGGTCGGGCCGATCGACCCGCAGGGTCTGCATGGCCCCTTCGAGCATGTGCTGGATGCGGTCGGCCGCTTCTTCCTGCAGGCACAGCACGCGCAGCGCCGAGCACCGCTGTCCGGCCGAATCGAAGGCGGAGGCGAGCACGTCGGCCACCACCTGCTCGGCCAGCGCGGAGGAATCCACCACCATGGCGTTCTGCCCACCCGTTTCGGCAATCAGCGCCACGGGCCGGCCATGCCGGTTGACCCGCTGTGCGAGCGTCGCCTGCAGGATGCGTGCCACCTCGGTCGAGCCGGTGAACAGCACGCCCTGCACGCGGGCATCGGCCACCAGTGCGGCGCCCACCGTCTCGCCCCGTCCCGGCAGCAGCTGGATGGCCCCGGCCGGCACCCCGGCCTCGCGCAGGATGCGCACGGCGGCGGCGGCAATGAGCGGCGTCTGCTCGGCCGGCTTGGCCAGCACGGCATTGCCTGCCGCAAGCGCGGCCGCCACCTGCCCCGTGAAGATGGCCAGCGGAAAATTCCAGGGGCTGATGCACAGCACCGTGCCCAGGGGGCGGTGGGTGTCGTTGGCAAAGCCTTCGCGCACCTGCGCCGCGTAGTAACGCAAGAAGTCCACCGCCTCACGCACCTCGGACACCGCATTGGGCAGCGACTTGCCGGCCTCCCGCACGATCAGCCCCATGAGCTGCTGCATGCGTGATTCGAGCAGATCCGCCGCGCGGCACAGGCACTGGGCCCGCTCGGCGGGTGCCGTGGCCTGCCAGATCGGCTCGGTCGCTGCGGCGGCGGCCAGGGCGGCGTCGATGTCGGCCGCGTCGGCCTCCACCACCTGCCCCACCACGTCGCGGTGGTCAGCCGGATTGCACACCGGCTGCAGGCGCTCGGCCGGCCAGACCGTTTCGGCACGCCCATCGCCAATGAGCGGAGCGGCCTGCCACACCTGCACCACGCTGTGCAGCAGCCCGGCCGTGAGCGAAGCCAGACGCTGCTCGTTGGCCAGATCCAGGCCCTGCGCCAGCAGGCGTTCATCGCCGAACAGGGCGCGCGGCAGCGGAATGCGCGGGTGCGGCGTGCCCAGCGGCACCCCCTCCCGCTCGGCCACGGCCCGGGTCTCCTCCACGGGGTCGACGGTGAGCGACTCGACCGGCACCGCCGGATCGCCGATGCGGTTCACGAACGACGTGTTGGCCCCGTTCTCCAGCAGGCGCCGCACCAGATAGGCCAGCAGCGTCTCGTGCGAGCCCACCGGCGCATACACCCGGCAGGGACGCTGGTACTTGCCGGCCGTGATCTCTTCGTACAGCGGCTCGCCCATGCCGTGCAGGCACTGGAACTCGAACTGCCCGCGGTAGTAGTTGTTGCCTGCAAAGTGGTAGATGCTCGCCGCCGTCTGCGCGTTGTGCGTGGCGAACTGCGGATAGATCGCATCCGGCGCCGACAGCAGCTTGCGCGCGCAGGCCAGATAGGACACATCGCTGTGCACCTTGCGCGTATAGACCGGGTAGCCTTCCATCCCGTCGATCTGCGCGCGCTTGACCTCGCTGTCCCAGTACGCCCCCTTGACCAGCCGCACCATCAGGCGGTGGCGGCTGCGGCGTGCCAGATCGATGAGCCAGGCAATCACATGCGGGCAGCGCTTCTGGTAGGCCTGCACCACAAAGCCGATGCCGTTCCAGCCCGCCAGCTCGGGCGCAAAGCACAGCGCCTCCAGAATGTCGAGCGACAGCTCCAGCCGGTCGGTCTCCTCGGCGTCGATGTTCACCCCGATGTCGTACTGGCGCGCCAGCACCAGCAGCCCCTTGAGCCGGGGCAGCAGCTCGGTCATCACCAGCTCCTGCTGCGCACGGCTGTAGCGCGGATGCAGCGCCGAGAGCTTGATCGAGATGCCTGGCCCCTCGTAGATGCCCCGGCCATTGCTCGCCTGCCCGATCGCCTGAATCGCCTGCTCGTAGAGCCGCACATAGGCATCGGCATCTTCCATGGTCGCGGCCGCCTCGCCCAGCATGTCGTAGCTGTAGCGGAAGCCCTTGGCCTCGAACTTGCGGCTGTTGGCCAGCGCCTCGCCGATGGTCTCCCCCGTCACGAACTGCTCGCCCATGAGTCGCATCGCCATGTCCACGCCCTTGCGCACCAGCGGCTCGCCACCCGTGGCCAGCAGGCGGGTCAGCGCCTTGCTCAGCGTGGCCTCGCTGCTGGTGCTGGTGAGCTTGCCGGTGATGAGCAGGCCCCAGGTCGCCGCATTCACGAACAGCGACTTGCCCCCGCCCAGATGCGCCTTCCAGTCGCCCTTGCCGATCTTGTCCCGGATCAGCGCATCGCGCGTGGCCCGGTCCGGAATCCGCAGCAGCGCCTCGGCCAGGCACATCAGCGCCACGCCCTCCTGGCTGGAGAGCGAAAACTCCTGAATCAGCCCCTCCACCCCGCCGCCGCGGCGCTTGGCACGCAGCGCCTCCACCAGACTGGCCGCCATCTGGCGAATGGACGCGCGCTGTGCCTCGTCGTGCACCTCGGCCTGCGCCAGCAGCTGCGGCACGCACTCGGGCTCCGGCACGCGCCAGGCCGAAGTAATGGCCGCGCGCAGCGGCGTCTGGGGCGATACCGACTGCGCAAACTCCAGAAAGGGTTGCACCTCCACCCCACCGACACCGCCCGCCGACAGCCCGGACTCCTCGGCGCCCTGCCCTTCCGGCAGCGGAGCCCCCGGCATCGGCGGCACAACACCCCGGTCGAGCGAATCCAGAAAATTGAAAATCGCCTGCTTGATGAGCCAGTGCGGCGTGCGCTCGATCTGGCTGGCGGCAGTCCTGATGCGCTGACGCAGAGCGTCATCGACTTTGATCCCGAGGGTGGTGCTGGTCATGATGGAAATCCGTGGCTACACAGAAAGCAGAAAGTGACTGCAAAGGAACGCCACTCCCCCAACTGCGAAGCGGCACGCAGCCATCATGCCGGCAAAAAATCCAAGGTGCAACCTTGATTTTGCACGGGTTGCACCTTGGTGCATGACGCACCATGCCGCACCGCCTTTCCGCACCACGAACAGGCAAAATCCGCACGCCCGGGCCCCCTCTACCGGCCCGTGCACCACAGCCGTGCCCCCAATGTGGCGCCGCCGCATCAGCGGCATGCCACCCCCTCATGCACGAAAAAGGCAGCCGACGCTGCCGCCGGCTGCCTGTAGCACACACATCATTCCATGCAGCCCGTCAGCCCATGCACCCTGTCATGGTCGGGACTCATGAAGGGGGTCGATCACCTCACAGCGCCGTCTCCACCACGGCGTCGATGAGCACCCCGAGCAGCGAATACACCAGCGCCCCCAGCAGCGCCGCGCCGAACCCCGCCACCGCAAAGCCCGCCAGAATGCTGCCCGCCATCCAGAACACCAGCGCGTTGATCACCATCAGAAACAGCCCCAGCGTGAGCACCGTCACCGGCAGCGTCAAAAGCACCAGCACCGGCCGCACCAGCATGTTGAGCAACCCAATCACCGCCGCCGCCACCAGCGCAGACCCCAGGCTGCGCACCTCGATCCCCCCGATGACATTGGCCACAAACATAAGAGCAGCCGCATACAGCAGCCATTTGACAGCAAGCTTGATCATGACTTTTTGGAAAAGAGTGGTTCTGGGAGGCAGCATAGCATCGTGGGTGATGCGGTGGCGTGGGGGCTCACGCTACAGAAAATACCCGCGATGCAAATCTGATCAGCCGCTTACTCATTCAGCACTCACCTTCGGGCTTGGCTGGCACCGTGTCACTACCGATAATCAAGCAACAGGCCGTAGCATTGCCTTACCTTTCGAATTGGGGAGTACCAATGCCAATAACAGCATATTCCAAAGACGCTGCACGTGAGGTCGATCTTGAGCAGTGGCTGACGCTGAACCAATACTCGATCAAGGACGACCCGTTGCTCAAGCGGATACCGGACGAGTTGAAGGATAAGGCCGCACACGACATAGAATGCTGTAGCTGCCGTGCGCACGGTGCGATGCTAGTGGCAGTTGGCCGCCAACACGGCGTGGGCCGCAGTGTGAGTCAGGGGCACTTTCGATTCGGCACCGCAGTCGATGCCAACCCTCATCATCCGCTCTGCGACTTCTATTGCGACGAACAGGCTCCGCGCAACGCGGACCACCTCGTGAACTTCGCGAGCGATAGGTCAACTTTCACCCGAGTCGTCCGTGACTTGGTGTGCAGAGGCATCCGCGCCGGTCATTTCGGTCAAGGCGATATCCGCCGCATGCGGCTATGGTTCCTTGATGAGAAGACTGCGCACGCCATGCCGCTGGACGTGACGCCCGAACTCCTGAACTGGTGCATCGATATGGATGCCACAAGGTTTGCTAGGGAGTTGCCTTTCCAGCCTGGAGCATGGGCAAATGCCAGGTTTCGACTGGGCGGAAGCGGCCAAAAGCGAATGGCGCCGACGAAACGCCGGACTGTTCGAGGAACGGCCGATGCGAGTTCATTTCAGGACGGAGACGATTGAGCGCGCACTCAAGCTGATCGAACCTAAAGGCAGCGCCACTGTGCTTGACCCGACCGTCCTCCGCGAAAAATATGAGGCTGTGGTGCAGTTGTCGGAGTTTGCAGCGCTCTACATCTTCCATCTCGTAGGCACGAAGCCAAAAACCTATTGGCGCGTTGACGGTCTTAAATCGGCAGGGCGTGGGCTTCAGGCGCTGTGCGCGCTGCTACTGTTCATGAACGACTGGGACATAGCCCGAGCCAGCTCGGCTTTCGCGCGTCTGACGACGCTCCCACCCGCTGCGGACGGCACCGAGGGCAACGTCATGGGTCTGAACCCGTTTCACGACTACGAGTCCTGGCAGATCCTCCATGAAGCCAAACGGGTCGCAGCTCGCCGAACCGATGATCGGCCAGTGGCCGAGCAAATCGACGCGATCAAGACGGAAATGCATATCGCCCATCGGGAATGGCTTGCAAAAACCATTCCTCACTCGGACGTGTTATGAACGGCCAAGTCAGCCCCCAGGTGCAACACAGCCTCATGGCATGAGAGAAGCCGGGAGATCAAGCTTGTCGAGCATAGCCCGGTAGACGGTGGTCTGGGCAGCAAAAGCCATGAACGACGCGCGAGCGGTTGTTGGGCGAGTCTGCGTCAACGCGCTGCTCGTGGCTGTGCGCAGAAAGAGCCGTCCCCTTGGGCAGGCATTGCGCATCAGCCCATGAGGCTTCGCAGGGCCCCGTTGCCAGCGGACTGCGCGGATCACGGAAGTACACCTGCACACCGGTGTGGGCTGTGAGCTCGGCCTGACAGGACAGGCCATCCCCTTGTCTTGATGGCAGGTCAGGCCCCAGCCCTGCCCCATGTGGCCCTCAGGTCTGTGGGGGCATCTCCGCCGCACGCGCAGCCAGATACTCATCGCGCAGTTCGCGGCGCAGGATCTTGCCGATGGGGGACTTGGGCAGGGAGGTGCGGAACTCGATGCTGCGGGGGCGCTTGTAGCCGGTGAGGTCTTCCTTGCAGTGGTCGCGGATTTCCTGCTCGGAAACCTGGCTGCCTGGCTGGCGCACCACGTAGAGCTTGACGGCTTCGCCGGTGCGCTCATCGGGGATGCCGATGGCCGCGCATTCGAGCACGCCCGGCACGGCAGCCACCACGTCCTCGACTTCGTTGGGGTACACGTTGAAGCCGCTCACGAGGATCATGTCCTTCTTGCGGTCCACGATGGTGATGTAGCCGCTGGCGTCCATGATGCCGATGTCGCCGGTGCGGAAGTAGCCCTCGGGGGTCATGGCGCGGGCGGTTTCGTCAGGGCGCTGCCAGTAGCCGGCCATGACCTGCGGCCCCTTGACGGCGATTTCGCCCCGGTCGCCGAGGCGTTCGACCTCGAATCCCTCGTCGTCGACCAGCATGACCCAGGTGCCGGGCACGGGCACGCCGATGGTGCCGGTGTACTTGTCGTTGGTGACCGGGTTGCAGCTCACCACCGGGCTGGTTTCGGAGAGGCCGTAGCCCTCCACGATGGGGCAGCCGGTCTTCTCCAGCCACAGCCGGGCCACGGCGCCCTGCACGGCCATGCCGCCGCCCACCGTGATGCGCAGGTGGCGCCAGTCGACGCGGTCGAATTCGGGGTGGTGTGCGAGCCCGTTGAACAGGGTGTTGACGCCGGGGAAGGCGTGGAACACATGCCCGCGCAGCTCCTTGATGACCGCGTGCAGGTCGCGCGGGTTGGGCAGCAGGATGTTCTTGCCCCCCAGCACCGAGCACAGCATCATGTTCACCGTGAAGGCAAAGATGTGATAGAGCGGCAGGGCACAGACAAAGGCGATCTGGTGGTGCGGCGGCCGGTGCGCGAGCGCCGGCATGTACCAGGCTTCGCACTGCAGCACGTTGGCCACGAGGTTGCGGTGCAGGAGCACGGCGCCCTTGGCCACGCCGGTGGTGCCGCCGGTGTACTGGAGCGCGGCCACGTCGTCGGGTTCGAGTGTGACCGGCTGGTATTCGGTCTGGGAGTGGCGGCGCAGCGCCGCATTGAAGCGCACGGCACCGGGCAGCTCGTAGGCGGGCACCATTTTCTTGACGTGGCGCACCACGTAGTTGATGAGCCCGCCCTTGAGCGTGCCCATGAGGTCGCCCATGGAGGCGAGCACCACGTGCTCGATGTGGGTGCGTGCCACGCACTGCTCCAGGGTGTGGGCAAAGTTCTCGATGATGAAGATGGCGCGGGCACCGGAATCGTGGAGCTGGTGCTCGAGCTCGCGTGCGGTGTAGAGCGGATTGACGTTGACGAGCACGAAGCCAGCCCGCAGGATGGCCATGACCGCGATCGGGTACTGCAGGATGTTGGGCATCATCACCGCCACGCGGTCACCGCGCTGCAGGCCGAGCTTCTGCAGATAGGTGGCGAGCTTGCGGCTGTAGGTCTCCAGCCGGTGGTACTTGAACTCCTGCCCCATCATGCTGTAGGCCGGCTTGTCGGCGTGCTTGAGGAAACTGTCTTCCAGCAGGTCGACCAGCGAGCGGTAGCGGCCGGTGTCGATGTCGGACGGCACCCCGTCGGGATACTGCTTGAGCCAGGGGCGGCTGTCGGTGAACTCACTCATGGGACTTGTCTTCCTTGTGGTGCCCGGAATCTGCAGGGCATGGGCGCTGCGCCCTGTCCTGCGCGGCACCCCCAGGTCGCGCAGGCGGGTGGTGACGGGAGGCGGGCGAAATTCGCACAGTCGTTCGTTTTATATGGGATTCATCTTACCCCGGGGGAATGGCCCTGCTCCACGACTGTGGCCTGCCGGGGCACAGGAGTTTCCCCAAGCCGGGATGGTACATGGGAGATGAAGTGCGTCGCATTTCGGTACCGGGTCGCCCTGCGCTGCGGGGGGCTGCTACCATCGCAGCCCATGACTCTGACCGAACTCAAGTACATCGTGGCCGTGGCCCGCGAAAGGCATTTCGGACGTGCGGCGGAGGCCTGCTTCGTGGCACAGCCGACCCTGTCGGTCGCGGTGCGCAAGCTCGAAGACGAGCTGGATGTGAAAATCTTCGAGCGCAACGCGAGCGAGGTCACGCTCACCCCCATCGGCGAGGAGCTGGTGCAGCAGGCGCAGGTGGTGCTCGAACAGGCGGGCGTCATCCGCGACATCGCCAAGCGAGGCAAGGACCCGCTCGCCGGGCCGCTGCGGCTCGGCATCATCTACACCATCGGCCCCTACCTGCTGCCGGACCTGGTGCGCCAGAACATGGCGCTCACCCCGCAGATGCCGCTGATGCTCCAGGAGAACTTCACCACCCGGCTGCTGGAGATGCTGCGGGCGGGCGAGATCGACTGCGCCATCATGGCCGAGCCCTTTCCCGACTCGGGCATGGCCTCGGCGGCGCTGTACAACGAGCCCTTCTGGGCCGCAGTGCCGGCAGACCACCCGCTGGCCGCGCGCGCCCGGATCGACACCGAGGACCTGCGCCGCGAGCACATGCTGCTGCTCGGCACCGGCCACTGCTTCCGCGACCATGTGCTGGAAGTCTGCCCCGAGTTCGCGCGCTACTCGAGCCATGCCGAGGGCATCCGCAAGAGCTTCGAAGGCTCGTCGCTCGAAACCATCAAGCACATGGTGGCGGCAGGCATGGGCGTGACCCTGGTGCCGGCCCTGAGCGTGCCGCCAGCCGTGCTGCTGGCCCACGAGGCGGGGGATGCCACCGACATGCAGCCGGTGCGCACCACCCCTGCGAGCCCTCACAGCGACGCACCCTTTGTGCACTACATCCCGTTCAGCGGGGAGGCGCCCTCGCGCCGCGTGGTGCTGGTGTGGCGCCGCAGCTTCACCCGCTACGAGGCCATTGCCGCCCTGCGCAACGCGGTGCATGCCTGCGCCCTGCCCGGCGTGGAGCGGCTCAACGCCTGAGGTCTGCCGCCTCGTGTGTCTCCGCCCGGTGGAGTGCGGCGCCTACAATGGCGAGCCATGCGAGACAAACTACATCTGTACCTGGACCTGATCCGCTGGAACCGCCCTGCCGGCTGGCTGCTGCTGCTGTGGCCGACGCTGGCGGCCATGTGGCTGGCCGCGCGAGGCTGGCCCGGCTGGCATCTGGTGACCGTCTTCACGCTCGGCACCATCCTGATGCGCAGCGCGGGCTGCTGCATCAACGACGTGGCCGACCGCCACTTCGACCGGCACGTCAAGCGCACCGTGCACCGCCCGCTCACCAGCGGGCGCATGGGCGTGCCCGAGGCACTGGGCGTGGGCGCCGTGCTGGCGCTGGTGTCGTTCGCGCTGGTGCTCACCACCAATCCCCTCACCATCGCCTGGTCGGTGCCGGCGCTTCTGGTGACCATCGTCTACCCCTTCACCAAGCGCTTCTTTGCCATGCCGCAGGCCGTGCTGGGCGTGGCCTTCAGCATGGGCATGCCCATGGCCTACGCCGCCGTGCAGGACAGCGTGCCGGGCGTGGTGGTATGGATGCTGATTGCCAACCTGTGCTGGACACTCGCCTACGACACCGAGTACGCCATGGTGGACCGCGACGACGACCTGCGCATCGGCATGAAGACCTCGGCCATCACGCTGGGCCGCTTCGACGTGGCCGGCATCATGGCCTTCTATGCCGTGCATACCGGGGTGTGGTGGACGATCTTCTGGCTGCATGCAGGGCTGGGACATGGGGCGCCGGGCTGGAAGCTCGCCGTCTGGTACCTCACTCTGGCGGCCGTGGTGGCACAGGTGAGCTGGCACTGGCACCTGATCCACCGCCGGCAGCGCGACAGCTGCTTCGTGGCCTTCCGCGAAAACCACTGGATCGGGCTGACCGTGTTCGTGGCAGCCCTGCTGCTGGCCTGAGCTCTGCTGCCGCAGCCTGCTCGCCCAGCGCAGGCTCACTGAGCCCGACGACTCCTGCTGCGGTCATCGCCTGAATGGCTGCCGCTTAGCCCTGCCGGTGGCGCTGCACGAACAGCAGCCCCGTGCCCAGCACCATGAAAAAGCCGCCGAAGATGCGCCGCTGCCAGCATGCCGCGCGCGGGGACTGCAGCAGCTGGCGCAGGGCGCGGCCAAAGAGGGCATAGCCGTGCATCACCACCACATCGACGGACAGCGTGGTGACGGAAAGAATCAGGAGCTGCAGCGCAAGCGGACGCGCGGGATCGATGAACTGCGGCAGCACTGCCACCATGAACACGATGCCCTTGGGATTGGTGACGTTGGTGAGAAATCCCGTCAGAAAGCGGCTGCCCCACGAGGGACGCGCCTCGCCGCCTGCCGGGCCGCCCTGCGCGTCAGGGGCGGTGGATGAGATGGTGCCGGGCAGCAGGCTGCCCGTGCTGCGCCACTGCTGCACCCCGAGGTAGAAGAGATAGCAGGCCCCGGCCACCTTGACGGCCCAGAAGGCCCGCTCGGAGGCCACCAGCAGCGACCCCACCCCCAGCCCTGCGACCAGCAGAATGGCCAGGAGCCCGCCTTCGAGCCCCGCGATGGCGGCACTGGCACCACGCACCCCGTGCTGGCTGCCGTGCGTGATCGAAAGCACCGCACCGGAACCCGGCGACAGGGCGATGAGCACGGCTGCCGCGAGGTAGGCAACCCAGAGATGCAGATCCATGGCGGCAGGGGATGCGAGCGGCGCAGCCAGCTCGGAGCGGCAGGACCCGGCACCCACGCACCGGGCCGCTGCAGCGCCTTACTTGCGGCGTGCCTCTGCGGCAGCCACGGCCAGCGCGGTCTGGTTGAGCACGCGGCGCATGGTGGCGCTGGGCGTGAGGATGTGCACGCTGGCGGCGGCCCCCATGAGGACCGGGCCGATGGTGAGGCCGTTGCCGCCCGTGATCTTGAGCATGTTGAACAGGATGTTGGCGGCATCCAGGTTCGGGCAGATCAGGACGTTGGCCGAGCCATTCATGCGGTTGGAGGGCAGCATGTGGCGGCGCAGCTCGGCGTCCATGGCGTTGTCGCCCTGCATCTCGCCTTCGCTTTCGATGTGCGGGGCCAGCCGGCGGAAGATTTCCTCGGCCTCGCGCATCTTGCGGGCGCTGGCGCGGCGGCTGGTGCCGAAGTTGGAGTGCGACAGGAAAGCCACGCGCGGCGTGATGCCGAAGCGCTGCACCTCCACGGCCGACAGCAGCGCAATGTGCGCGAGCTCCTCGGCGCTGGGGTCCTCGTTGACGAAGGTGTCGGCAATGAACAGCGTCTGGTTTTCGAGGATGACGGCGTTGAGCGCCGCGAACTTTTCGCCGGGCTGGGTGCCGATGATGTTGCGCAGAGTGTCGAGGTGGCGGTCGTAGCTGCCCACCAGACCGCAGATCATGGCATCGGCATCGCCCAGACGCACGGCCAGACCACCGATGACGGTATTGCTGCGGCGCACGGCCATCTTGGCCGCGTCGGGGGTGACGCCGTCCCGGCCCATGAGCGTGTGGTAGGTTTCCCAGTAGGTGCGGAAGCGGGGATCGTTCTCGGGGTCGATCACGCCCACGTCCGGCCCGAGGTGCAGATTGAGGCCCAGGCGGCGGATGCGTTCCTCGATGATGTCGGGACGGCCAATGAGGATCGGCTCGGCAATGCCTTCATCGACGGCCTGACGCACGGCGCGCAGCACGCGCTCGTCCTCGCCCTCGGCGTAGATCACGCGCTTGCGACCCGAATCCACGGCACGCGCCATGTTGAAGACGGGGCGCATGAACATGCTCGTGTGGTTCACGAACATCTTGAGGCTTTCGCGGTAGGCGTGCATGTCCGCGATGGGGCGGGTGGCCACGCCGGATTCCTGCGCCGCCAGCGCCACGGCCGGCGCGATGCGCAGGATGAGGCGGCTGTCGAACGGCTTGGGGATGATGTATTCGGGGCCGAAGCGCAGCTCCTGCCCGACATAGGCCGACGCGACCTCGTCGCTGATCTCCATCTTGGCCAGGGCCGCGATCTCGCGCACGCAGGCGAGCTTCATGGCCTCGGTGATGCGCGTGGCGCCGCAGTCGAGCGCGCCACGGAAGATGTACGGGAAGCACAGGACGTTGTTGACCTGGTTCGGATAGTCCGAGCGGCCGGTGGCGATGATGCAGTCCGGACGCGCGGCACGGGCGACTTCGGGACGGATTTCCGGGTCGGGGTTGGCCAGCGCCAGGATGATGGGGGTGGGCGCCATGGTCTTGACCATGTCGGCAGTGAGCACGTTGGACGTGGAGCAGCCGAGGAACACGTCGGCGTTCTCGACCACGTCCGCCAGGGTGCGCTCGCCGGTGTCGGGCTGCGCATAGCGCGCCTTGGACTCGTCGAAGCCTGCCGGGCGGCCGTCATAGATGAGGCCCTTGGAGTCGCACACGTACACGTTGTCGCGCCGCACGCCGAGCTCGACCATCAGGTCCAGGCAGGCCAGGGCGGCAGCGCCGGCGCCGGAGACGGCCACCTTGACCTTGCCGATGTCCTTGCCCACGAGTTCGAGCCCGTTGAGCAGCGCGGCGCTGGAGATGATGGCGGTGCCGTGCTGGTCGTCGTGGAACACGGGAATCTGCATGCGCTCGCGCAGGCGCTTCTCGATGTAGAAGCACTCGGGGGCCTTGATGTCTTCCAGGTTCACACCGCCGAGCGTGGGTTCGAGGGCGGCGATGATGTCCACGAGCTTGTCGGGGTCGCGCTCGGCGAGCTCGATGTCGAACACGTCGATGCCGGCGAACTTCTTGAACAGGCAGCCCTTGCCTTCCATGACCGGCTTGCCGGCCAGCGGGCCGATGTCGCCCAGCCCCAGCACGGCCGTGCCGTTGGTGACCACGCCGACCAGATTGCCGCGCGCGGTGTACTCGGCCGCACAGGCCGGATCGGCCTGGATGTCGAGGCAGGGATACGCCACGCCCGGCGAATAGGCCAGACTCAGGTCGCGCTGGTTGGACAGGGGCTTGGTGGCATTGACGGAAATCTTTCCGCGCACCGGGCTGCGGTGGTATTCCAGCGCGGCTTCGCGCAGATCCGAGCCGGGAGCGGCGGAAGACATGGAGCTATCGGTCGTCACGTTGTGGTCCTTCAAGGAGGTCATGCTGCTGCGTTGCTGCGGAACGCGCCGGCCTGTGGCTGCCGGAGGCCGGTCATTCCCCCGGCCATGGGCGTTCCCTGCAGAAACAAAAACCACCTCCCCCACCCCGGGCATCGGAATTGGCCGCGCGGGCAGCGGGCAGTGTGGCTCTCGGGGTGTTTGTGCAGCACCCCGGGCGGTTCGCTGCCCGGGAGCCGTCGAAAGGCGCACCCCCACCTGAATGCGCGTCAAGGGCCGGTAGGCCCTCGACGGTGGAACCTTGCATTTTCGCACACAAAGAGGGAATCGGAACAGCCCCTGGCACCGGGACGGTGCACTTCAGCGACAGGGCATGACGTAGCGCAACATCGCGCGGCGCAGTGATCCGTGGCTCAGAAGTCCGTCTGCCCCAGCCCTGCCGCTCTGGGTACGGGCCGAGCTGGCCGCACGGCTGCCGGTGCTGCAGGCGACACGTCCTGCACCGGGCGTGCGCCGCCGCCACGCAGCGCCGCGAGCAGACGCTGCCCGGCCCTGCCGGTGACCGGCATGCCCAGGCGGGCCTGCTCGGCACGGATGGCGTCCCGCGTGCGGGCTCCGATCAGGCCATCGGCCACGCCCACGGCATGGCCGCGCGCGAGCAGCAGGCGCTGCAGCTCGCGGTTGTCGGCGCGGCTCAGGCCGGGATCGTCCGTGGGCCAGGCAGTGCGGAAGGCCACGGAGCGATCGCGCCCCGCGATGAGGTCCGACAGATGGGCAATGGCGAGCGCGTAGTTCTCGCTGGCGTTGTAGCGGTACAGGGTGTCGAAGTTGCGTCCCACCAGAAAGGCAGGGCCCTGCGGGCCAGCCGGCAGCATCAGGCCGGCACGGTCGGGCACCGCCGGCAGGGGCGCGCCGCCCGGGAGCGTCACGCCCTGCGCAGCCCACAGGCCCACATCCTGCCGGTTGCGGCGCCCGGCGCCGCTGGCGTCGAAACCGGGCGGCAGCTGCACCTCGTAGCCCCAGGGCTCGCCCGTGCGCCAGCCCGCCTGCTGCAGAAACCGCGCGGTGGAGGCCAGGGCGTCGGGCACGCTGCCCACGATGTCGCGCCGGCCATCCCCGTCGAAATCGACCGCCGTGCGCAGGAAGGTGCTGGGCATGAACTGCGTCTGCCCGAAGGCACCGGCCCAGGAACCGTTGAGCTGCGAGGCGGGAATGTCGCCATCCTGCAGGATGCGCAGGGCGTTGGCGAACTCGGTGCGGAAGTACGTCTGCCGCCGCCCGTAGCACGACAGGGTAGCCAGCGACTGCACCAGTGGCCGCCCTCCGACGTTCTGCCCGAAGTTGCTCTCGATGCCCCACACCCCGACCACCATGGCCGGGTCCACACCGTACTCGGCTCCGATGCGCTGGAGCACATCCTGCCAGCGGCGATAGGCGGCCCGGCCATCGGCCACGCGCTCGGCATCGACGAGCTGGGCCAGGTAGTCCCAGGGGCGAAGCGAGAATTCGGGCTGCCGGTTCAGGAGCGGCAGCACGCTCATGTCAGGCTGCAGGGGCACCACGTAGCGCTGCCAGGTGGCCTCGTCGATGCGGGCAAAGCCGCCTGTCTGGCGCAGCCCGTCGAGGCACTGCGCGAAGTCGCTCCCGGGAGCCTCCAGCTGCGCCGGCTTCTGCGCCTGCATGGAATCGGGTTCAGGGGCGTCCGGCCCGGGCGCCTCCTGGGCCCAGCCTGCCAGAGAGCTCAGCGCCAGCGCACAGGCCGTCACAGCGGGCCGCACGGCCCACCGGCCAGAACGCATGCGCGGGCCGGCGTGAGATGCAGACAATGCCGGCCGAAACTGCCGACCAGGGAAACAGGGCAAGATCGCAGACGACAGGGGCATGGACGTTCCTCGAAACAGAAGGTGGAGAGAAGGGCAAAGAGGGGCATGCAAGGGCAGAGCGGGGCCGTCAGCTGGGAACCCGTAGGCGCCACCTGCCGCCGCATCGGCACACCGGCGCATGGGACGCCCAGTGCCATGGCAAGTACAAGGGCGCTGCACGCTTTTCAGGAAGTCTTCATTCTGTCACGCCGTGCGGCGGTGCTTCCTTGCCCATACGGGATCCGGGCCATGCCCAGCCGCCTCCGCCGCGCGGGACGGCGCCGCTACAATGCCCCGATGAGCACCGTTCCCCCCTCTGCACGGCCCGCGCAGCCGGATGCGGCCCACGTGCTGCAGCTGGCCGTCAGCGCCCTCGACATCGAAACCTCTGCCCTGCAGGCCGCTGCCCGGCGCCTGCGCGAAGGTCCGGCAGGCGCCGCCCTCGTGGAGGCGGTGTCCCTGATCCTCGCCGCCCGTGGGCGGGTAGTGGTGATGGGCATGGGCAAAAGCGGCCATGTGGGCCGCAAGATCGCCGCCACCCTCGCCTCCACCGGCACGCCGGCACTGTTCGTGCACCCGGCCGAGGCCAGCCACGGCGACCTGGGCATGGTGCGCGAAGTGGATGTGGTGCTCGCCATCAGCAACAGCGGCGAGAGCGAGGAGCTCACCCGCATCATGCCCGTACTCCGGCGCCTCGGCGTGCCGGTGGTGGTCATGACGGGCGGACTGCACTCCACGCTCGCACGCCATGCCGACATCGTGATCGACAGCAGCGTCGAGAAGGAAGCCTGCCCCCTCAACCTCGCCCCCACCGCCAGCACCACCGTGCAGCTCGCACTGGGCGATGCCCTGGCCGTGGCCCTGCTGGATGCACGCGGATTCAGGGCCGAAGACTTTGCCCGCTCGCACCCGGGCGGCGCGCTGGGCCGACGGCTGCTCACCACGGTGGCCGATGTCATGCGCGCCGGCGATGCCGCACCGGCCGTGCCGCTGGCAGCGGACTTCAGCACCGTCATGCGCGAGATGAGCGCCAAGGGTCTGGGCGCCACGGTCGTGGTCGACGAGGCCGGACGGGCCGTGGGCATCTTCACCGACGGCGATCTGCGCCGCCTGCTCGAACGCGGGGCCGACCTGCGCAGCCAGACCGCCGCCACGCTGATGCATCCGCATCCCTGGACCATCCGGCCCGACGCGCTGGCCGCCGATGCGGCCCGCCTCATGGAAGAGCACCGCATCAACAGCGTGGCCGTGACCGATGCCGACGGCCTGCTGCTCGGTGCCCTCAACACCCACGACCTCATGCTGGCCAAGGTGATCTGACATGGCGGCCCTTCTTCCCTCCTCCGACCGGCCCCTGCTGCAGTTTCCGCCCGAAGTGCTCATCGGCGCCCAGGAAGTGCGTGTGGTGTTTCTGGACGTGGACGGCGTCTTCACCGACGGCGGCCTCCTCTATACCGAGACCGGCGAGACGGTCAAGCGCTTCCACACGCTCGACGGCCACGGGCTCAAGCTGCTGCAGCGCGCGGGCATCGTTCCGGCGGTGATCTCGGGCCGGGACAGCGCGCCGCTGCGCGTGCGGCTCCAGGCGCTGGGCGTGACGCATGCGGTCTTCGGCACCGAGGACAAGGCGCCTGCGGCCGAACGCATCCTTGCCGAACTGGGGCTCGGCTGGCACCAGGCTGCCGCCATGGGCGACGACTGGCCCGACCTGCCCCTGCTCACCCGCGCAGCCTATGCCATGGCACCGGCGCACGCCCACCCTGAAGTGCGGGGCCGCGTGCACTACGTCACCCAGGCCGGCGGCGGCGCAGGCGCCCTGCGCGAAGCCTGCGACCTGCTGCTGCAGGCGTCCGGGCGCTATGCCGCGCTCCTGGCCCCCTACCTGCACACGCCCGGCGCCGATCGGGACGGCGGAGACCTTGCCCCATGAATCCGGCCACGCCCTCGTCTCCCCCTCCTCCGCAGGCCCCGGTGCCCGCACGGGCACCCGTGCTCGATCTGGGCGCCCTGCATCCGGCCGTGGCCGGCAGCGCTCCCGAGACGTGGTACGACCGCACCCGGCGCCGGGTGGCGGATTTTCTGCCCATGGGGCTGCTGCTCATCCTGGCACTGGCCACCGGCTGGCTGGTACACAACATGCCCAAGGAAGAAGGCCCCCGCGCCGCCCCTCCCGCAAGCGAGCCCGACTACTACATGCGCGACTTTCGCATCCGCAGCTATGACGGCCAGGGCGCCCTGCACAACGACATCACCGCCGTGTACGGCGAGCATCTGCCGGTCGACGACACCATCCACGCCCGCACAGTGCAGGGCTACAGCCAGGACAGCAGAGGCGCCGACATCCGCTCCACGGCCGACCGCGCCATCTCCGACCGCAAGGGCGACGACGTGCGGCTCTTCGACCACGTGCACGTGGTGCGCACCGCACCGCCTGCCCCTGGGGCCTCCCGGCCAGCCGAGCCGCTGGGCTTTGCGGGGGATTTTCTGCACATCCTCCGGCGCGGCGAGCGCATCAGCTCCGACCAGCCCGTGCGCATCACGCGCGGCACCGACGTGATGACCGGCTCCGGACTCGACTACACCGGCGAAAGCAAGGTGCTGGAGGTGCGTGGCCGCGTGCACGCCACCATCCGGCCCGCCTCTGCCGCGCGCTGACGCCTCCTCCCACGTCCATGACCGCACCCACGGCTCCCCTGCTGTACGTGACCGGCGCATCGAGCGGCATCGGGCAGGCGCTGGCCCTGCATGCCTACGCCCTGGGCTGGCGGCTCTGCCTGGTGAGCCGCCGCGCGGACACGGTGCACACCTGGGCCACGCAGCAGGGCCTCGATCCGGCACGCCATGCCATTCTGGCGGCCGACGTGACCGATACCGACTCCATCGTCGTCGCAGGACACACCTGCCTGCAGACGCTGGGCCTGCCCGACGTGGTGGCGGCCTGTGCCGGCATCAGCCATGGCATCGACACCGCCGAGCGGGCCGATCTGGACGTGATGCAGCGCATTCTCGACACCAACGTCATGGGGCTCGCGGCCACCTTCCACCCCTTTGTGGCGCCCATGCGGGCCGCCGGGCGCGGCACGCTCGTGGGCGTGGCCAGCATGACCGGCATCCGCGGCCTGCCCGGACACGGCGCCTACTGCGCCAGCAAGGCCGCCGTCATCGCCTACTGCGAGAGTCTGCGCGGCGAACTGCGCGCAGCAGGCGTACCCGTGGTCACGCTGGTGCCGGGCTACATCGACACCCCCATGACGGCGCACGACACCTATGCACGCCCCTTCCTGATCTCTGCGGCCGAATTCGCCCGCCGCGCATGGCCCACCATCCGGGCCGGACGCAGCTACCGCGTCATTCCCTGGCAGATGGCCGTCGTCGCCCGGCTCCTGCGGCTGCTGCCCAACGCCGTCTTCGACCGTCTGCTGGCCGGCCGCCCACGCAAGCCGCGCCTCACGCCCGACGGGCAGCCCTGAGCCGGCGGCCGCCCTGCCGGTCTCCTTTCTTTGTTGCGCCGATTTCGCCTTTCCCGTCTCTGCACCGCCCATGTTCTCCCCTGCCTCCATGCCCGCCAGCCCCCCTGTCCGCCAGCCGGGTGCGGCATGGCCGCGCGCACGGCAGGCCCGGAGCTGGCTGCAGGCCCCCGGTTCACTCACCCGGCATCTGGCACAGGCCATCGGGCCGGTACAGGTCGAGGTGCTGCAGCAGGGCGCAGCCCCGCTGTGGCCGGAAGAAGCACGCGCCCTGCAACGCGGGCAATTCCGGCACGGCGGCGTAGCCCATGTGCGCACCGTGGTGCTGTGGTGCACCCTGCCCGACGGCCGCCCCTGGCCCGCCGTGCTGGCCCGTTCGGCCGTGCTCGCCCCCCACGCCCGACTGCGCTGGAGCGGCCTGCGTGGACTGGGCCGCTCCCCCCTCGCACAGCTGCTCTATGACACCCCGCGCATCCGCCGCTCCCCGCTCGTGGCGCAGCGCGATGCCCCTGCCAGCCCCGCCGCCCGCCACGTGCTGCGACTCTGGCCCCGCCCAGCAGACCCCACCCCGCCCCTCCCCCCCCGCGCAGTGTGGCGACGCAGCTCGGTCTTCGTGCGCGCACAGGCTCCCCTGATCGTGACCGAATGGTTCGCCCCCGGCGTGTGGGATTCGTCTGTGGCAGCGCGGCAGAATCAATAGACGCAGTCAACAATCACGTGCATCATCCCACCGATAAGGTTCTCTCGATGAGAACACACCACGAACAACTGACAGCAAAAAAGAAAAAGCACGCAGCGATCGATACCGTAGAAAAATTACCATGTGACACACCACAGAATCGATGGAATGGTTGCGTGCTTCACCGGCGCAGAGAAATTGGAGCAGACGCTAAGGCGTAAGCGACTTTACAATAATCCGGGATGCGGAATTTATAAAATACGATAAAGGAGAGCGCCTCCTCTTCTCCCAATTCTCTCAAAAACTGCCGTTGCACCAGAACGAACATGATATCCATCTCCCAAATTCAGCCCGCGCTGACTTGTTGACAGATTCGGCGGTTCTGTTCTCAATGTCGACTCTGCATAATTTTCGCGCAAATTGGCATTTGCAACTAGATTGGCAGTCGTCCATGTATTCGCAAGACGTCCCTGACCAATCTCAGTATTAATATCATCACACAATGACATATTAAACTCCATCTCCATGTATACATGGGTTGTTGTGGATTATATATAAACTTATAAAGTTTATCATAGGCACCGTCAACACTCAAGTGCAACACCCTCAACCGATAAGGGACAGTCTGAATAACCCACATCCAGTGCGAGCACCGGCGTGAACGCTGTGAACCAACCGATCCGCTGCGTGCGATGCGCCCCTGGGGGCCTATTTGAGGCCGCCAGGGTCGCATTTCCGCGTTCTTCAAGCCGCATTCGCCGCTTTCGGACGGAGTTGTCCATCCAGTGCCAGCAACGCTCGACGCGCCATCCACAGGTTCGACAGAGCGAACAGCGTCACCAACTGCGCCGTGTTCTTCTTCAGTCCGCGGTAGCGCACCTTCACATGCCCGAACTGGCGCTTGACGACGCGGAACGGATGCTCAACCTTGGCGCGCACGCTGGCCTTCAGACGTTCGATCTCATCGACGAGCGCGTCCAGCGGCTTGGTCTTGTCAAGCGCCCGGCGCTTGCCGGGCCGCATGGCAACGTGCCACTGGACGTCTTCATTGGCATCAGGCCGATTGCTCACGCCTTGGTAGCCGGCGTCACCGAAGGCCTCGGTCTCCTCGCCATGCAGCAGTGCGTTGGCCTCGACCACATCGTTGACGTTGGCCGCCGTGCCACGCACGGTGTGCACCAGTCCCGACTCGGCGTCCACCCCGATGTGCGCCTTCATGCCGAAGTGCCACTGGTTGCCCTTCTTGGCCTGATGCATCTCCGGGTCACGCTCGCCACTTTGGTTCTTGGTCGAACTCGGCGCCGCGATCAGCGTAGCGTCGACGACGGTGCCCGCCTTGAGCATCAGCCCCTTGTCGCGCAGCAACTCGTTGACGGTGGCCAATATCGGTTCGGCGAGCTTGTGCGCCTCCAGCAGGTGCCGGAATCGCAGGATGGTGCTTTCGTCGGGCAACCGCTTGTCCCAACCCAGATTGGCGAACTCCCGGAACAGCGGCACGTCGTGCAGCGCCTCTTCCATCGCCGGGTCGCTGAGCGTGAACCACTGCTGCATGAAGTGGATGCGCAGCATCGTCTCCACCGGAAACGGCGGGCGCCCCGTCTTGGCCGCGGGCGCATAGGGCAACACCAGCCCCACCAGCGCGGCCCACGGCACCACGCGCTCCATCTGCACCAGGAACTCGCGCTTGCGCGTCTTCTTCGTCGTCAGGCTCAGGCCCAGATCAGCTTGCTTCATGGCTTGCATCGTTGCAGCTCTTCGGCATTCCGGGTAGCAGAATTGCCGGGGGTTTTGCAGACCTTCCCTAGACCCTTCGTTTGTACACAGAACGCCAGCATGGATAAAAATGTCATTTCTATTCCAAATGCCGACAATTTCAGCTTCAAATAGCGGCAACCACGGAGCTACTGAACGCGATTTGGCAGGCATTCTCTCGCAAAAAATCATCAAGATTTATATTTTCCCAAAATATTTTGAATGGTTTTTTCTATAATTCCCACCGCCAACTCCTTAAGCGGCTCTTTGAATTTATCATACATTTCCCCCAACCATTCTTTAACACTTTCCCATGTATTCTCCCAGGCCCCCTTTTCAGCGTTCGCGCGTGCCTCTTCGCTTACGTTCTCCTCTTTTGTTTCCCGAGTGAAAGAGTACTTCGTTTCGTTGGGCAGCACTTCAACCACCAAATCAACGAGCTTCTTGAGATTGAATTTTTCTTCAGAAGATATTGAAATTATAAACTTAGTTGATATTTCAAACCGTTTTGAAATATCATGCTCCTTCACAACAATATTCTTTTTTTGATCGATCCCGGGTTCATTTTTTTGAAAATTCCATTCCCGAAATGGATTGGTTTTTGCAACCTGAGTGATTACAAAAATGACCGGTATTTCTGGATTTGCCTTTTTTACATTTTTATATGCTTCAAGACTTGATGCATAATTTCTGTCATCCGCTTTGATCAACCACAAAATAAGATCAAGTTCAGAAGCAAGACTTATATAAAGTTTTGTATATTCTTGATGATGCTCCGGGTCTTCACCAATTCCAGGCACATCGATTAGGATTATTCCACCCTCGCCATTATTTTTTCCAATCAGTATTTCTTGCGGCCCCCTGGTGCATGCCTCAACATCGGAGATCTTTGCGACTTCTTTTCCAAAGAGTGCGTTGCAAAGGCTTGATTTTCCAACCCCAGAATTTCCAAAAACACCAACTTTAGGCGTGTAATTTCTAATTTGACTAATTTTTTCTTTAATAAAATCTTCCATTTTTTCTTGCGCGCCATTTGGAAGCCCCCTCAAAATAGAAGAAGGCAAGCCCATGCCGGCGAGCATTGAAATACGTTCCTCAATAGATTTATCGCTCATACAATCTCTCCGTGGTATTTAAGCCCAAGGCGGGCAGTTAAAATAATAAATCATTTAGTTAAAATTCAATTTCATAGCGCGTTCGCAATCAAGTGCGCATACCTCCACACTTAAGGTTGCACTATGAGAAAACACCACGAACAACTGGCCGCAGAAGGACGCGCAGCTATGCATAATGATGCAGGGCTGATAACCCCTCGCCATGCCACATGGCCTTCGTGCTACAACGCCGCCTTAAACCATCATACGCAAACTGGCACGGCACGTTTTGCCACATACCAGAGCGCCATGCGCACTCGGCCCACACCTCTTGCATGCGCATCGCGCTCACTTTACCTACAGCAGGCAGCTCCAAGCCGAACGTCGATACCCTGCTCTTCGAGATGATAGAGCATTTCCTGGGACTGCACGCTCACTCTCTCAGATTGCAGACGCACTCAAATGCATGTGACCTATGCCACAGCGCGCTGTCTCGCACGAAACCATTTACACCTGCACCTACGCCATGGCTCCCCAGACATTCGGCCACGCATCCTTTCGGCCAAGAGTCGGCCTGTCGTCGTTTTCGATATATGCATCCGTGAATGCAAAGAGCGTGCGATCTCCGCTGACATGGGTCAGAGTCCCGATGGGTTCGTCGTAGAGATTCACATTCAGTACAGAGGCGCTACTCATCATTGTCCTCATCCAGTCGATAGGCAGGGCGCGGCAAGCCCGGACGATCCGAGCCCGTACTGCCATGGGCCAGCGCGTTTCGGATGTCACTCACCTGCCTGGTGATGTCCCGCAGGTTCCCATGACCTCCTGATTCCTCACATTCATTGAGGGCCTCTCTGAGGCCGCGGAGGGCCTCGGCGTTCGTGATGAGATGTGCGTATTGCCGAAGCTCACGGAACTGACGATTCAGGTCTTCAAATCCTGATGGGTCCATGCTTGAAACCCTGATGTGGTTGAGTTGCTTGGCAACCCGAGAAATTTCTTTACGCACATCGGACGGAGCCTGCGGCACGTCATCCACGCTGCGTGTGATCGAGTTGACAGCGGGCATGGCCTTGCGCGGAACGAGTGCCAACTCCAGATCAAGCGCATGGGCGATGGCGGTCAGGCTCGAGACGGTGAGGTTCACCTTGCCATGCTCGATCTTGGAGATGTGCGACTGCGGTACGCCGGCGCGCACGCTCAGCGTTCGTTGGCTGAGCGTCTTCTTCTCTCGTGCAGCCTTTAAGGTCGCTGCCAGCCTTTCCGCTTCGTAAGTCATACTTGATCTACAAAAACATATCATTCTTGATTCATGATATGCAAACAGGCATCTGCAATCAAGCAGATCTCCAATGAAAATCTATTTTTATATATCTACACAACTTTTTGATCTGCAAGAATAGATCAAAACTTTCCTAAAACACTCTCAGCAGGCACGTGCCGGGGCAGGACGTCCGCCAGGGCCCGCCCACGTAGCCTCGGCGATGCAGTGCCATGCGTTTTCAGGAGCCCTGCTGCCACCCGCCCCTTCTCTCCGCTCCCTTTGCTCAGGGACACAGAGAACATGCCCCGTCCGTTCGTGACGGATTTTCCGGAATGCGGGGCAATGTGCGTCGGTCTGGCGGGGCGGGGTTACTGGCTGCGGCTCGGGGCTACACTCGGTAGCATTCCCTCCCATTCCCGATCCGCGTCCGCATGCGGCGGCTTGCATGCATGCCGCGCTGCACGTTCCGGGGTGCGGCAGGTTTTTCTTTTGCCCGCGACCGGAGCCCCGGCAGATGTCCGACACCCCACCCGCCCTTTCTTCCTCTGACGAGACGCACGACGCCCCGCCGCAGCCGCCCGCTCCTGCACCGTCCCGGCTGAAGGCTGCCGGGCAGCGCCTCGGCACCCTGGCACGTTCCCGGCTGATGCGCCGGGGTCTTGTGGCCACCGTGCTGTTTCTGCTGGTGGTGGGGGTGCTGGGCTTTCTGGTGGCGCCCGACCTGCTGCGCACGCAGATCGAGCAGCGTGCCGGCGCCGCCCTTGCGCGCAAGGTGCAGATCGGGCAGGTGCATCTCAACCCCTACACGCTGCGTCTGCAGCTCGACGGCGTGCACATTGCGGATGCCGACGGGCAGTCGCCCTTTGTCGACATCGACCGCGCCACCACGCGGGTGTCGTGGGCCTCGCTGTTCCGGTTGGCTCCGGTGGTGGGCGAGCTGCGGCTGGACCGGCCCCGCGTGCGCATCGTGCGCACCGGACCCCAGCGCTTCAACTTCAGCGACATCGTGGACCGGCTGATGGCGCAGCCCGCCAGCCCCAGCGCCTCGCCCACGCGCTTTGCCGTCTCCAACATCGAGCTGCGCGACGGCGATATCCAGTTCGACGACCGCGTGCTCCAGGCACGGCACCACGTGGCCCATCTGGAGCTGGGCGTGCCCTTCCTGGCCAATCTGCCGAGCGATGTGGACGTGTTCGTGCGGCCGCTGCTGTCGATGCAGGTCGACGGCAGCCCCCTGCGCTTCGAGGGACAGGCCAAGCCCTTTGCCCGCTCGCTCGATTCGACCCTGCACTTCCGCCTCGACCGGCTCGATCTGGCCCGCTATGTGGACTACGTGCCGGTGCGTCTGCCCGTGGCGCTGCCGCGCGGCTGGCTCTCGGGCGACGTGGCGCTGCGTTTCCTGCAGGCGTCCACGCCGCAGCTGGGCCTCACGGGCCAGCTCCAGCTCGATGACCTCGCCCTGCAGGACACCCATGCGGCGCCCCTCGCCACCATCGGCCGGGCACGGGCCCAGCTCACCGATGTGCAGCCCCTGATCGCCCGCTACCACCTCGGTGCCATCTCGCTGGAGCGTTCGCAGCTGCACTTTGTCGGACACGCGGGGGGCGGCAGCAACTTCAGCACCCTCGCTGCCTCCCCGGCGGCTGCGGCATCGGCCACTTCCGCTCCTGCGCCCAAGTCCGCCGCTCCCGCCACCGATCTGCGCGTGGCCACCCTGACCCTGCGGGACAATGCCCTGCACTACACCGATGCCACCGGCCACACCCTGTCGCTGGACGGGCTGCAGGGTGCGCTGCAGCATCTGGCCCTGTCCGCCAGCGCCCCACCTGCGGCGCTGAACCTGTCGGGCCACGTGGCAGGCGGCACGATCAGCTCCACCGGCACCCTGGACCTCGCCCACGCGCGGCTCGACACCACGCTCGGCCTGTCCCATCTGGACCTGCCCACCCTGCTGCCTCTGGCGCAGGGGGCGCTGCCCGTGCAGGTCCCCAGGGGCACCCTCGATGCCGCAGGCCAGCTCCAGCTCGGCTGGGCTACGGGCCTCACCCTGCACCTGTCCAAGACCAGAACCACCCTCTCCGACACGGCCCTGCAGCCTGCCGGCACCCGCGGCGGCACGCCCCCCGTCGCCTGGCAGAAGCTCGACACCGTCATCGACGAAGTGGACCTGACCCAGCGCGTGGCCAGGGTGCAGTCCGTGCTGGCCACCGGGCTGGCACTCGACGTGCAGCGCGCCCGAGATGGGCAGCTCAACCTCGCCCGGCTCGCGGCCGCCCCTGCCGCAGGCAGCTCCCGCGCAGCGCAGACCCGCTCCCGCCCGGGCACGGCCTCTGCTCCCTGGCAATGGAGCGTGGCCCATGCCGGCATCGACCAGTCCACCGTCCGCTGGACCGACGCGGCCACCGGCTCCCGCCCCGTGCACCTGACGGTGGAGGCGCTCAAGGGGGGCATCGACGCCCTCGACAGCCACCTCGATCGTCCGCGTGCCCTCACGCTGGCGGGGCGCATCGGTGCAGGCAGCTTCGCGCTGGCCGGCAAGGCCCAGCCCACGCCCGTCTGGGCCGACCTGCACGTCACCACCCGCGCAATGGACCTGGCTCCGTTCCAGCCCTATGTGCAGGTGCCGCTCAACGTCACCATCACCAGCGCGCACGCCTCCAACCAGGGACAGCTGGTGTACGACGGGCGCCGCAGCGGCCATCCCACCTTCAGCTACCAGGGCAATGCCGCGCTCGAACAGGTCCGCATCCGCGACAAGCTCACCGGCGACGACTTCCTGCGCTGGCGCACGCTGGCAGGCACCTACCTGCGCGTGACGGCCGGTTCCGGCCGCCCCCGCATCGACGTGGGCCACGTGCTGCTCAGCGCCTTCTATGCCCGCATGATCATCAACGCCAACGGCCGGCTCAACCTGTCGGACGTGGTGGCACAGCCGCAGTCGGCCCCCGTGTCGGTCACCCGCGTGCAGCCCACGGCCGGCGCAGCGCCCAGCCGTACCCCGGCGCCTGCTCCGGTCACGGCGCCTTCTGCCCCGCTCCGCACCGCCGTGGCAGCCTCTGCGGGCACCGTCGCCACGGCCCCGACCGCAGCGGCCTCCGCGCCTGCCGCCCCGCTGCCCGTGGACATGCGCATCGGCGGCATCACCCTGGCCAACGGCCAGCTCAACTACACCGACAACTACATCCGCCCCCACTACACCGCCAACATGACGCGGCTCGCGGGCCGCATCGGCGCCTTCGGCACGGCTCCCGGTGCTCCGCCGGCCAGCGTGGCCGTGCATGCGGCGCTCAATGGCCGCTCGCCCATCGACATCACCGGCTCGGTCAACCCGCTGCAGCCCGTGGCCTTTCTGGACATCAAGGGCAAGGCCGACCGCGTGGAGCTCCCCAGCCTGAGCACCTATTCCACCCGCTACACCGGCTACCCCATCACCCACGGCCGCCTCAGCGTGGACGTGCACTACCGGCTCGACCACCGCCAGCTCAACGCCGACAACCACATCCTGCTCACCGAGCTGACCTTCGGCAACCGCGACGAGAGCCCCGGCATCCGCCACCTCCCCGTCAAGCTCGCCGTCGCCCTGCTCAAGGACGACAACGGCAACATCGACGTGAACCTGCCCGTCACCGGCTCCCTGGACGATCCGCAGTTCAGCATGGGGGGCCTCATCTGGCGTGCCGTGGGCAACCTCATCGTCAAGGTCGTCACCGCCCCGTTCAAGCTGCTGGGCGCCATCTTCGGCGGCAGCGATCCGGGTGCGCTCGGCTATGTCGAATTCGCCCCCGGCTCGGCCGTGCTCGACACCGACGCGCAGGACAAGCTCGCCAAGGTCGTCACCCTGCTGCAGAAGAAATCCGCACTGCAGCTCGGCCTCGTCGGCCGCGTCGACCCTGCCCGCGATGCCGACGGCCTGCGCCACGCCATGGCACAGACCCTGATCCGCCGCGAAAAGGCCCTCGACACCCAGGGCAAGAAGGCCGACCTCTCCGACGCCGCCCTCGCGTCCATCACCATCACTCCCGACGAATACGAAACCTATCTCAAGCGCGCCTACAAGCACGCCCCCGTCAAGAACCGCCCCCGCAACTTCCTCGGCCTCGACAAATCCCTCGACCCCGAAGCCATGCGCAAGCTCCTCGACGCCAGCATCCCAGTGGACGACAAGGCCCTCAAGACCCTCGCCGAACACCGCGCCCAGGCCGTGCGCACCTGGCTGCACGGCAAGCTCGACGACCAGCGCATCACCCTGCGCCCCGTCAAGCTCAGTGCCGCCGGCATCGAGGACAAGGGCAAGACCACCCGCGCCGACCTCGCCCTCGGCGTGGACGGCGAAACCGGCGACTGATTGCCCCCCCGCTCCGGCTTCTCCGGCTTCTTCTGCACACGCGGAAATCCGAGGCTCTGGAAAATCACGCCCCCGGGGGCATCGAGGTGCCGAAGCGCCGAACACGGCATGCCGAAAAGCTCCTCCACCAAAAACACAGGGCCGGCCCCCTTTCCGGGAACCGGCCCTGTATGGGCACAGAGGCATGGCACACGGGCATGCACCACGGTGTGCCCCAAACGCGGGGCGATCAGCCCTGCTGGCGTACCTGCGCGAGCAGCGTGTCCGCATCGCTCACCGCGAACTGCCCGGGCGCCTCCACATTGAGCGTCACCACCCGGCCGTCGCGCACCAGCATCGAATAGCGGTTGCTGCGCAGCCCCAGGCCCTTGCCCGTCAGATCGAGCGTCAGTCCTGTCGCGCGGGCAAACACCGCATCGCCATCGGCCAGCAGGCGCACCTTGCCCGCCGTCCCCTCGGCACGCGCCCAGGCTCCCATCACGAACGGATCGTTCACCGACACGCACCAGATCTCATCCACCCCGGCCGCCAGCAGCGCATCGTGCGCGGCCAGATACCCCGGCAGATGGCGCTCCGAGCACGTCGGCGTAAAGGCCCCCGGCACCGCAAACAGGGCAATCGTCCGGCCCGCAGCCGCCTGCCGCACCGGCACCGCATTCGGGCCGAGGCTGCACCCCTCGCCTTCCACCTCCACATACTCCGACAACGTCACATCAGGCAACAGATCTCCAACGGCAATCATGGGCACGCTCCGCAAACAGAAAAAACAAAAAAGGGAAGGAAGCGGCCCCACAGGAACCACCCCTTCCCCATTGTCGCGTCCCACCCATAAACCCCGCGTCCCCTGCGGGCATGCCGGAGCCTCAAGCCTCAGGCGCCACGGCCCGATCCGCCGCTAGCTGTGATGTTTCAATAGGTTGTTCACCCGACAGGATCTGGGAAACTGGAGTTCTCGACGCTTCAGTACTCTCAGGGGGCCAACCGGATGAACAGTCATAAGAATGCCAGAACTACCTTCGAAGGTCGCAAATTGCTCATTGAACGCATTGCCGTGATGGGCCTCAGGCCCGCAGCCGAGTCGGCTGGCATCAGCGTGCGCACCGCCCGCAAGTGGCTGGGCCGATTCGAACGGTCAGGGCCGGACGGATTGCTCGATCGCAGCTCCAGGCCTCATCAGACGCGCACCACGGTCGATGAAGTGCTTTCCCGGCGCATCGAACAACTGCGCCGTACGCGCATGCCCATGCGTGCCATCGCTGCGGTCGTCGGTCGAAGCGTGGCGACGGTCAGCCGGGTGCTCAACCGCCTGGGGCTCTCCAGCCTCAAGGCGCTCGAACCTGCCTCGCCGGTGCTGCGCTACGAGCGCGATGCGCCCGGCGAGTTGCTGCACATCGACACCAAGAAGCTCGGCAGGATCGTGCGCCCCAGCCATCGCGTGACCGGCAACCGCCGTGACAGCGTCGACGGCGCGGGATGGGAGTTTGCCCATGTCGCCATCGACGATCATTCCAGGGCGGGATTCGTGCAGATGTATGCCAACGAGCGCAAGGACTCGGCAGTGGCGTTCCTCAAGGCGGCCGTGGCGCATTACGCCGCACTTGGGGTGAAGGTCAAGCGCCTGCTGACCGACAACGGTCCCGCTTACCGCTCCCGATTGTTCGCCATGACGTGCCAAACCTTGGGGATCAAGCACACCTTCACGCGGCCTTACCGGCCGCAAACCAATGGCAAGGCCGAACGCTTCATCCAGACCTGCCTCAGGCAATGGGCTTATGGCCGGGTCTGGCAGAACAGCGCAGAGCGAACTGCTTGGCTGCCTGCCTTCCTCGCTTACTACAACGCCCGCAGGCCACACTCGGCATTGGGCTACAAACCCCCAGCTTCGCGCCTCGCCGGGAACAACCTATTGCAACTCAACAGCTAGCGCGCCAGCACCCAGAACAGCGCAGGCGGCACGAAGACCAGCACAAAGCCCAGCGTCGTCGCCGCCCAGGCCCCCAGCCGCAGGCGAAAGAGCCACGTCCACCCGAGTGCCGCCGCCAGAAACTGCAGCAGCGCCATGAGCACCGCCGGCCCCCCGTCATAGAACCGCGCGTTCGCCACGTACTTGTTCGGCGAATGGTAGAACCCACCTCCCCAGACAATGATCCACCCGCCCAGCATGGAGAGCAGCGCGAAGGCCCCCACGGAAACGATGGCGGCGAAGGAAGGGGGCGACTTGGAAGACGGCATGGGAATCAGTGTGCGGAACGGTGTTTCACGATCGAAATGCCACGGACCGATGCGCCCGCGATGAAAAAGCATGTGCCCGGCACCGGCGTGCAGGCCCCGGCAGCACGCGGCAGCCGGGAATGCATTCCGTCACTCAACCCAGCTTCTGCTTGAGCAGGGCGTTGACCTGCGCCGGATTGGCCTTGCCCTTGCTGGCCTTCATGACCTGGCCCACGAGGGCATTGAATGCCTTGTCCTTGCCGGCCCGGTACTGCTCGACGTTGCCGGGATTGGCGGCGATGACGTCGTCGACCATCTTCTCCAGGGCGCCGGTGTCGTTCATCTGGCGCAGGCCCTTCTGGTCGATGACGGCGTCCACGTCGTGGCCTTCGCCGGTCCAGAGGGCATCGAAGACCTGGCGGGCGGCGTTGTGGCTGACGGTGCCGTCGTGGATGCGGCCGATCAGGGCGGCCAGCTGCGCGGTGGAGACCGGGCTGTCGGCCACGCTGCGCTCGTCGGCATTGAGGCGGCGCGAGAGCTCGCCCATGACCCAGTTGCCGGCCAGCTTGGGCTGGCCACTGAGGCGGGCGGTGTCCTCGAAGTAGGCCGCCATGTCGCGGCTCAGGGTGAGCTGGCTCGCGTCATAGGCCGGCAGCCCGTAGTCGGCCACAAAGCGCTCGGCCATGTGGCGCGGCAGTTCGGGCATGTCGGCGCGCACCTGCTCGACCCATTCCGGCGCCACGACGAGCGGCGGCAGGTCGGGGTCGGGGAAGTAGCGGTAATCGGCCGAATCCTCCTTGACGCGCATGGCCCGGGTTTCGCCGCTGTCGGGGTCGAAGAGCACGGTGGCCTGCTGAATGGCGTGGCCGTCCTCGATCTGCTCGATCTGCCAGCGGATCTCGTAGTCGATGGCCTGCTGCATGAAGCGGAAGCTGTTGAGGTTCTTGATCTCGCGGCGGGTGCCGAGCGGCTGGCCGGGCCGGCGCACCGAGACGTTGGCGTCGCAGCGGAAGGAGCCTTCCTGCATGTTGCCGTCGCAGATGCCGATCCAGGTCACGATCTTGTGGAGCTCGCGGGCGTAGGCCACGGCTTCCTCGGTGCTGCGCATGTCGGGTTCGGTCACGATTTCGAGCAGCGGGGTGCCCGCGCGGTTCAGGTCGATGCCGCTCATGCCGGGGAACACGTCGTGCAGCGACTTGCCGGCGTCCTCTTCCAGGTGGGCGCGCACGAGGCGCACTGCACGGGGTTCCTCGCCGAGGTGGAAGTGCACCTCGCCGCCCTGCACCACCGGAATCTCGAACTGGCTGATCTGGTAGCCCTTGGGCAGGTCGGGGTAGAAGTAGTTCTTGCGCGCAAAGATGCTGCGCGGGGCGATGTGCGCGCCCACGGCCAGCCCGAAGCGGATGGCGCGGTCGACTGCCGCACGGTTCATGACCGGCAGGGTGCCGGGCAGGGCCAGATCGACGGCGCAGGCCTGGGTGTTGGGCTCGGCCCCGAAGGCGATGCTGGCGCGGCTGAAGATCTTGCTGTGGGTGGAGAGCTGGGCGTGGGTCTCGAAGCCGATCACGACTTCATAGCCCTGAATGAGAGGGGACGATGTGGAGGTGCTCATGATGGTGTGCTGCTGCTCGGTCAGATGCCTGCGGGGGTGCGTGCGTGCCAGTCGGTGGCCTGCTGGAATCGGTTCGCCGCCTGCAGCAGACGCGCCTCCTGCAGATAGTTGCCGATGAGCTGCAGGCCCACCGGCATGCCGCCCTCGCCAAAGCCCACGGGATGGCTCATGCCGGGCAGGCCGGCCAGGCTGGCCGGCAGGGTGTAGATGTCGGCCAGATAGTCGGCCAGGGCGTCCTTTTCGGCACCGATCTTCCAGGCGACGCTGGGAGCCACCGGGCCGGCGATCACGTCGCACTGCGTGAACGCCTGCTGGAACTCGTTGGCGATGAGACGGCGGATCTGCTGGGCCTTGAGGTAGTAGGCGTCGTAGTAGCCGTGGCTGAGCACGTAGGTGCCGGTGAGAATGCGGCGCTTGACCTCGGGGCCGAAGCCTTCGGAGCGGGTCTTCTCGTACATGTCGCCCAGGTCGGTGTACGCCGCCGCCCGGTGGCCGAACTTGACGCCGTCGAAGCGCGACAGGTTGGAGCTGGCCTCGGCCGGCGCGATGATGTAGTACACGGGAATGGCCAGCGGCGCATGCGGCAGGCTGATGTCCACGCGGCGCGCACCCAGCCGCTCGTATTCGGCCAGCGCCGCCTCGATGGCCTGGCGCACGTCGTCCTGAAGCCCGTCGCCCAGGAATTCCCGGGGCACGCCGATGCGCAGGCCCTCCAGGCTCTGGCCGAGCGAGCGGGTGTAGTCCTCGGCCGGCAGGTCGAGCGAGGTGGAATCGCGCAGGGCGTCCCCCCCGCACATGGCCGACAGCAGCAGTGCGCAGTCTTCGGCGGTGCGGGCCATGGGGCCGGCCTGGTCGAGGCTGCTGGCAAAGGCCACCATGCCGTAGCGGCTGGCACGCCCGTAGGTCGGCTTGATGCCGGTCACGCCGCAGAAGGCGCTGGGCTGCCGGATGGAGCCGCCGGTGTCGGTGCCGGTGGCCGCCGGTGCGAGCCGGGCCGCGATCGCCGCAGAGCTGCCGCCGCTGGAGCCGCCGGGCACGCGCGTCACGTCCCAGGGGTTGTGCGCCTTGGCGTAGGCGGAGTTCTCGGTGCCGCTGCCCATGGCGAATTCGTCGCAGTTGAGCTTGCCGAGCGTGACCATGCCGGCGCCGTCGTCCTGCCCGCCCTGGTCCCGGTTGCCGAAGCCCAGACGGGCCACCACGGTGGCGTCGAAGGGGCTGCGGTAGTTTTCGAGCATGCGGCTCGCGGCCGTGGTGGGCCATTCGCGCGTGACGAAGATGTCCTTGTGGGCAATCGGCACGCCCGTGAGCGGGGTGGCCGTGCCGGCGGCGCGGCGCGCATCGGCGGCGCGGGCCTGGGCAAGGGTGGTCTCGGGGTCGATACTCAGGTAGGCGCCCAGATCGGGGCGGGCCTGGCTGCGCTGCAGAAAATGCTGGGCCAGCTCGACGGCGCTGGCTTCCTTGCGGTCGAGCATCTGGCTCAGGCCGGCAACGGTGGATTGGTGAAAATCACTCATGGGGGGCAATCAAGGGTTCGGAACGCAGGGCCTGCAAGGCCATGCGATGCCATGGGAGAACGCGGCAGTCCGGGCAGGAAGGCCGGCAAGACGAATCAAGGGCAGGCGATCACTCGATCACGCGCGGCACCAGGAACAGCCCGTCCTGCACGGCCGGGGCGCTGACCTGGTTGCGCTCGCGCTGATCGGGCTCGCTCACCACGTCGTCGCACAGCCGCAGCGCCACCTCCTGCATCACGTCGGTGGGATGCGCCAGCGGCTGCAGGCCCGTGGTGTCCACCTGCTGCATGGGGCCCACGACGGTGTCGAAGAACTGGTTGAGGTGGGTGCGCAGGCGCTCGCCCTCGTCGGGCGTGAGGGCCAGCCGCGACAGCTTGGCAATGAAGGCGATGTTCTCGGCGGTAAGGGACATGGTGAAATCGATGCGTCCGGGCAAGAAGTGGCCCCGGATCGGGAGGCTCCGGGAGTGCGCCGGCAGCGCCCGGAAAGCGGGCCGGCACACGGGCTGCAGAAGGCCCGCAAGGAATGGTGTGCAGTGCAAAAAAGGCTTGCGGCGCATACCCTTGCGAACGCATATACGGTATTATCTAAGGTTTAACACGGTGGGGTATTGTTTCTGCCGTTTCGTGGTTTTTGCGGTCCGAGAAGCAGCGCCACTTCCCGCGCGCAGGCTCTTTCCAACCCCTTCCACACCCCTCATTTTTGCACATTGCCGCAGGGCCGCCGCAGGCCGCCCTGGGCACACGAAGGACTACGCACATGTTTAACGGTTTCCGTCGGTACTTCTCCACCGACCTGGCCATCGATCTCGGCACCGCCAACACCCTCATCTGCACCCGCGACAAGGGCATCGTGCTCGACGAGCCCTCGGTGGTCGCCATCCGCCAGGAAGGGGGCCCCAGCGGCCGCCGCGTGATCCAGGCCGTGGGCAAGGACGCCAAGGCCATGCTGGGCAAGGTGCCCGGCAACATGGAAGCCATCCGCCCGATAAAGGACGGCGTGATCGCCGATTTCGTGGTCACCGAGCAGATGATCAAGCAGTTCATCAAGATGGTGCACCCCCGCTCCCTGATGAAGCCCAGCCCCCGCATCATCATCTGCGTGCCCTGCGGTTCCACCCAGGTCGAAAAGCGCGCCATCCGTGACGCCGCTCTCGGTGCCGGCGCCAGCGAGGTGTTCCTGATCGAGGAGCCCATGGCCGCCGCCATCGGCGCAGGCCTGCCGGTGAGCGAGGCAAGCGGCTCCATGGTGGTGGACATCGGCGGTGGCACCACCGAGGTGGGCGTCATCAGCCTGGGCGGCATGGTCTACAAGGGCAGCGTGCGCGTGGGCGGCGACAAGTTCGACGAGGCCATCATCAACTACATCCGCCGCAACTACGGCATGCTCATCGGCGAGCAGACCGCCGAGGCGATCAAGAAGGAAATCGGCTCCGCGTTCCCCGGCAGCGAGGTGCGCGAAATGGAAGTCAAGGGACGCAACCTCTCCGAAGGCGTGCCGCGCAGCTTCACCGTGAGCAGCAACGAAATCCTCGAAGCCCTCAACGATCCGCTCAACCAGATCGTCAGCGCCGTCAAGACCGCGCTCGAAATGACCCCGCCGGAACTGGGTGCCGACATTGCCGAACGCGGCATGATGCTCACCGGCGGCGGTGCGCTGCTGCGCGACCTCGACCGCCTGCTGGCCGAGGAAACCGGCCTGCCGGTGCTGGTGGCCGAGGAGCCACTGACCTGCGTGGTGCGCGGCTGCGGCATCGCACTCGAACGCATGGACCGTCTGGGCAGCATCTTCACCAACGAATGATGCCCGTGGCCGGGTGCCTGTCGGCGTCTCGTCCGCTGGTGCCACTCCTCCCCCTCCGTTCTCTCTCCCCTTCTCTGCCTGCGTCAGGCGGCATCGGTGGCCTGCGGGCAGCGCTGCCGATGGCGCTGGCCGCCGGAGCCGGGCTCGCCCATGTCGCTGCAGCAGCTTGAACGCACGCCTCCCCTCTTCCGCCGGGGGCCGTCGCCCCTGACGCGACTGGCCATGGCCGGGGCGCTGTCGGTGTTTCTGATGGTGGCAGACAGCCGCTTCCATGTCGGGGACGGCATGCGCAGCGCCATTGCCACCGTGCTGTCGCCGCTCCAGTGGCTCGGCGCCCAGCCGGTGCGGGCCGTGGACCTCATGGGCGGCTATGTCACCACGGTCGAATCGGCCAAGCACAGCCAGGAGCAGGCAGCCCTGCTGGTGTCGCAGCAGTCGCTCAAGGCCCAGCGCGCCGACCTGCTCGAACGCGAGAACGCCCAGCTCCGCCATCTGCTCGGCCTGAGCGAGGCCCTCCCCATCCGGGCCCGGGCAGCCGAAGTGGTGTACGTGGCTCCTGATCCGTTCACGCGCAAGGTGGTGATCAACCGCGGCAGCAGCCACGGTCTGGCCGTGGGTTCGCCGGTCATCGACGAGTACGGTCTGGTGGGACAGCTGGTGCGCGTGTACCCGTTCAGCAGCGAAGTCTCGCTCATCGACAACCCCGAACAGCCCACGCCGGTGCTCAACAGCCGCACCGGCGAGCGCGGGCTGGTGTACGGCGACAGCCAGTCGCCCAAGAGCAGCGCGCTCGAAGTGCGCTTCCTGACCAACACGGCCGATTTCCGGGTCGGCGATGTGCTCATGACGAGCGGCATCGGCGGGATCTATCCGGCGGGCCTGCCGGTGGGCACTGTCACGCTGGTGGACCGGCGCGGCAACACGGCCTTCGAGCGCGTGCAGGTCAAGCCGGCAGCGCGCCCGCTGTCCATGGGCTACGTGCTGGTGCTCGAACCGCAGAAGGTAGCCAGCAACGAGGCCACGGCCGCCGCGAGCGCCCCCGACGCATCGGCCGCCAGCGGAGCGGCCAGCGCGCCGGCCCGCGGCAAGGCGTCCAGAAATAAGGGAGCCCGCAAGCCATGATCGAGCGCGACCAACAGCTGCTGCTGCCCGTGCGGCCGTCCTACATCGTCGGCACGCTGCTGGCGGCGCTGATGCTCAACCTGCTGCCCTTTGGCCGCGCGCCCTGGGCGCCGGACTTCCTGCTGGTGACGGTGGCGCTGTGGTGCCTGTACCAGCCTGCCCGCGTGGGCGTGGGCGTGGCCTTCTGCCTCGGGCTGGTGATGGATGTGCATGCCACCACGCTGCTCGGCATCCATGCACTGTCCTACAGCGTCATGGCCAGCACGGTGCTGCTGTTGCACCGGCGCCTGCAGTGGTTTCACCCGTTCACGCAGGCGCTGCAGATGGCGGCGGTGTTCGTGGCCGTGCATGCCCTGACCTGGGTGCTGAGCATGGCCAGCGGCGGGCAGTTTCCCGGCTGGGAGCTGCTGGGAGCGCCCGTGGCCGAGACCCTGCTGTGGCTGCCGGTGAGCATGATCCTGCTCGCACCGCAGCGCCGTGCCCCGGACCGCGACCTGACCCGGCCGCTCTGATCCTCTTTTCCCTGTCTGCATGCCCATGCGCCGCAAGGACGATTCCTCCCTTCCCGTTGCCAAGGAGCTCCGGAACGCCGCGAACCAGCAGGAGCTGGTGCAGCAGCGGCTGCTGGCCATGGCGATGCTGGTGCTGCTGTGCTTTGCGCTGCTGACCTGGCGCTGGGTGGTGATGCAGGTGGTGCGCCACAAGGACTACATCGCCCAGGCCGAGAACAACCGCACGGCCACGGTGCCGATCACCCCGAGCCGGGGCGACATCGTGGACCGCAACGGCATCGTGCTGGCGACCAACTACACCGCCTACACGCTGGAGCTCACGCCCAACAAGATGCCGGATGTGCAGGCCACCATCGACCAGCTCGCGCAGCTCGTGACCATCACGCCGGCCGACCGCAAGCGCTTCCGGCGGCTGCAGGCCGACAGCAGGAGCTACGAGCCCATCCCCCTGCGCAGCCGCCTGAGCGACGAGGAAATCGCACGCATCGCCACCCAGCTCTACCGTCTGCCGGGCGTGGAGGTGAATGCGCGGCCCTTCCGCTACTACCCCTACGGCGAGCTGGCGAGCCACGTCATCGGCTACATCGGACGCATCAACCAGAAGGAAAAGGACGCGATCCAGGACAGCGAGGACGGCCCCAACTACCGGGGCACCGACCACATCGGCAAGCTCGGCATCGAGCAGAGCTACGAGACCGAGCTGCACGGCACCTCCGGCAGCGAGCAGATGGAGACCACGGCAGGCGGCTTCATCGTGCGCCGGCTCTCGTCGACGCCGGCCGTGCCGGGCAAGACCGTGGTGCTGTCGATCGACATCCGGCTGCAGAAGCTGGTGGAAGACCTGTTCGGCTCCCGGCGCGGCGCCCTCGTGGCCATCGACCCGCGCGACGGACAGGTCCTGGCCTTCGTGAGCAAGCCTACGTTCGATCCGAACCTCTTCGTCGACGGCATCGACCAGGACAGCTGGCAGGCCCTCAACGATTCAGCCGACAAGCCGCTGCTCAACCGCGCCCTGCGCGGCACCTATCCCCCCGGCTCGACCTACAAGCCCTTCATGGCGCTGGCGGCGCTGGAAACCGGCAAGCGCAAGCCCGGCGACACCATCTATGACCCGGGCTACTGGATCTACGGCAATCACCGCTTCCGCAGCCCCGAGGCCGGAGGTCTCGGCATGGTGAACCTGGCGCGCGCCATCACCATGTCGAGCAACGTGTACTTCTACATCCTGGCGCACGACATGGGCGTCGATGCCATCCATGACTTCATGGCCCCGCTCGGATTCGGCCAGCGCACGGGCATCGACCTGCAGGGCGAGGCACGCGGCGTGCTGCCCAGCCAGGAGTGGAAGCGCAAGACCTTCAAGCGCCCGGCCCAGCAGCGCTGGCTGCCCGGCGAGACGATTTCGCTCGGCATCGGGCAGGGCTACAACAACTTCACCATGCTGCAGGTGTCCCATGCGCTCGCGACCATGGTCAACGGCGGCAACAACTACCAGCCCCGCGTGGCCCTGGCGCTGCAGGACGCGGTGTCGCACCAGTTCGTGCGCCCCGACCGCAACAAGCCCGTGTACCTCGGCTACAAGCCCGAGAATGTCCAGCTCGTCAAGAACGCCATGGTCAACGTGACCGTCGCAGGCACCTCGCGCATGTCGTTCAGCGGGGCAGGCTACGTGAGCGGAGGCAAGACCGGCACCGCCCAGGCCGTCACGCTCGGCCAGCACCAGCGCTACAGCGCCTCGGCCATGAGCGAACGCAAGCGCGACCATTCGCTCTACGAAGCCTTTGCCCCGGCGGACCATCCCACCATCGCGCTGGCCGTGATCGTGGAAAACGCCGGCTTTGGCGCCACGGCAGCCGCGCCGATTGCCCGGCGTGTGCTCGACTACTGGATCAAGGGGCTCTACCCGAGCGAGGCCGACATCGAGGCCGTCTCCCACGGCGGTGGGGCGGGCAATCCGGGCGGATCGCGTCCCGTCGCCACCCTGCCCTGGCCGCCTGCGGGCATGAAGCTGCTCACCCCCGTGCGCAACAGCAACCGGGGCGTGACGGCCATCAGCGCACTCACGGGCCCCTCCGCCCCGGCACTCACCCATGCCATGGCCAGCAGCGGCGCGGTGCCGCCCGCGCAGGCAGCGGCGGCAGCAGCCCCCGGCAGTGCGGCAGCGCCCTCGGCTGCGGCGGCTTCGGGAGCCGCCCCGCAGGCCTCGGCGGCCAGTGCCCCTCCGCCCTACGCCCCGCCGCCTGCGGCGCTGCGGCTCAACCAGCTCTTCCTGCGGCTGCCCGGGCAAGGGTCCATTCCGCGTCCCGTCCCGGCACCGGCTCCTTCCGCTCCGGCCTCGGGCCTGGCCCCAGAAACGGCACGACGCGTACCGCCTGCCCCTGCTGCTGCCAGCGCGGTGCGACGCTGATGCCGAAAGGGATGGACATGGCCTCCGGTGCAGCTTCTTTCCCTGCTCCCTCCGCTGAAGGTCTGTCCATGACCGGCCCCGCCCTGCTGACCGTCTCTGCGGCGGGAGACTCTCCCGTGCCGGAAGCACGCTCCCCGGACAGTTCGGGCCTGACGCTGGGAGACTGGGCCGGATCGGCCCTGCTGCATGCGGCCGTGCTTGCAGGGGTGCTGCTGGTGGCCCGGCAGGTGCCCACTCACACACCTCCCGCACCGCCATCTCCTCCGCAGGACCTGCAGGTTCTGTGGATGCCCAAGGAAGCGGCTCCGGCCACTGCCGTACCCGCCCCCGAATCATCCCCCCGCCCGGACGAATCCCCTCCCGACACATCCACCCCCCAGCCTGCCCCGACACGACAGGTCCGTCCTGCCCCACCGGATGCAGAACGCGCCCGGCCGGTGACGGCCCATGCCCCGGCTGCCACCTCTCCGGCGCCCGCCCTGACGGCACGCGCCCTGCGCACCACGTCCCCCGCCCGCGCTGCCCACAGGACTCAACGCCATGATGCGTCTGCCGGGCCGCAGACTTTGGAGACGGCGCCTCCATCTGCAGGGGGCACGCATTCCGGCGGCTCTGTCTCTGCGCCAGCCCTGCGGTCGAACTCCGAATCGGCAGGCCATCAGGGGGCGGCGACGCCGGCCCGGTGGACAGATCTGCTGCAGGCCCGCGTGCGGCAGCTCCGGCGCTACCCGGCCCTGGCCGAACGCCTGCAGCAGCAGGGACAGGTCGTGGTGCAGGTTCGCCTGGCTGCCGATGGCGCCCTGCTCGGATGCGAGGTGGTCGAGGGCTCGGGCACCGGCATTCTGGATGAGGCGGCGCTGGAGCTGGTGCGTCGCGCCGTGGCGTCGGTGCGCAGCAGCGTGGGCGGGCCCGGCACGCCCCTGCAGCGACGCGTGCCGGTCATCTACCGGCTCGAATGACGCCCCACCGGCCCCGCAGGGCACGGCACGGGGCCGGGCACCGCCCTCCCCCGCCATGCAGCCAGGGAGAGAGCTGCCACGCGGGCATGCTGGGAATCAGAACTTCATCTTCACGCCCACATAGAACGAGCGGCCCGGTCCGGGCACGGCAATGCCCCAGGGAATGGCATTGATGCCCATGGTCTTGCCCTGGCCGGCATAGGCGCCACCGAGCGGCAGGTAGTAGAGCTTGTTGAGGGCGTTCTCGACCCCGACATCCAAGCGCAGGTTCTTCCACTCGTAGCTGCTGCGCAGGTGCAGCAGCCCGTAGCCGGGCGTGCGGATCTCGTTGCGCGGAGTGGAGACGTGGTCCTTGGCGGCAACGCCTTCCCATTCGATGCGGTTGTTCCAGCCCCCGAGCTGGTGCGCCAGAGTGAGCCTGGCGTGCAGCGGCATGACGTTGTAGAGGTCATGCCCGGTATCGAGGTTGCGGCCCCGGGTATAGCCCAGCGCCCCCTGCAGCTCCCAGTCGCCCCAGGCGGTATGCCCCAGCGCAGCACGGCCGGAAAGATCCAGCCCGTAGAGCCGCGCGGTCTGGTTGGCATAGCGCAGCACGACGAACTGGTCCGTGCGCAGCACGGTGCTGGCGCTGCCGGTGGCGGCGTTGCCGCTCCACTGCACGGCGTCGATATAGTCGCGCACATGGGTGTAGTACGGCGTGACCTGCAGCTCCCACGACCGATCCGGTGCATGCAGGTCGAAGGTGGCCGACAGGGTATCGGCCTTCTCGGGCTTGAGCGCCGGATTGCCGAAGTAGCCGTTGCCGTCGCCCACGGTGTTGTTCATGACCGCCGCCATGGGCCAGGTCGACCAGCTGTAGCGTTCGTACAGATTGGGCGCGCGCTCCTTGTGCGCGTAGCCGAACTGGATGTCGCGGCCTGCGTCGAGCGTGTAGCGGGCCATGGCGGTCAGATCGACGGTGTAGTCGGTGCGTCGGCGCTCGGCCGTGTTGAGCGTGGCCGCGTCGCTGATCTGGTTGGCCATGGTGGTGCCGGCGGTGGCCGTGGGCGCCGTGTCCTGGTTGTAGCCATGCACGGGCGCAGCGTCCGAGGTGACGCGCTCCAGCCGCAGTCCGAGCTGGGTGAGCCACTGCGGGCTGTGGCGTTTTTCCCATTCGCCGTACAGGGCCACGCGCTCGCGCAGACCGTCGCGAAGGTTCCAGAATGTATAGGGCGCCATCATGCCGGTGCCCGAGACGGGCCACCAGTCGGCCAGGGTGTAGCGCTGGTATTCGGTGCCGGCACGCAGGGTGCCGCGTTCACCGAGATCGACGGTGGCCCCGAGCCGGGCACCGGTGGTGTGGCTGCGCGTGTACATGGGCATGCCGGGCGCCGTGCCGTACCAGAACTGCTTGTCCTCGCCAAAGTTCATGTAGTGGTCCACCTCCTCGTGGTAGACCTGCGCCTGCAGGGTGCCCCAGTCGAACTCGCCCGTGTAGCGCAGGTTGACGCGCGTCTGCTGGTTGTCGAGCATGTCCATGCGCTGGTTGGGATAGAGCTGGTAGGGCAGGTTCTGGCGGCTGTAGGTGGCCTCGACCAGATTCCCGCCGCTGCGCCATGCCACGCCCAGCGCATGGTTCTGCGTCTTGTAGGCGGTGGAGCCCACCACGTCGCGGTCCAGCGTCTGACCGGGATTGCCGGTGGCGGTGAACGTCCTGAAATCGCCCCCGGCACGATAGTCTCCGCCCTGCGCCACCGAGCCGCGATAGCTCAGGCTGAGCGCATCGGTCGCCAGGGTGGCCGACACATCTGCACCCCGCACATGCCCGTTGCTGCGGTAGAAGCCGCCGATCTCGCCGGTGGCTAGCGTCTTGCCCGCCTCGGCAAACACAGGGGGCTTCGTCTCCACCACGATCGAGCCGCCGATGCTGTCGCCGCCCACGCTCACGGGTGTGAGCCCCGCATACACCCGGGCACTCTGCACCACCGACGGTGCCAGATACGACAGCGGAGGATTCATGTGGTTGGGGCAGGAAGCGATGGCATCGACCCCGTCGACGGTGATGCGCAAGCGGTCATCGGCGAGCCCATGCACCACCGGCAGGCTGGACACCCCGCCGGCCGACTGCAGGGCCACGCCGGGCACATCGGCCAGCAGCGCGGCGGTATCGCTGGTGGTGGGTTTTCTGGCTTCCAGGGCGGCGCCCTGGAGCGTCGCGGAACCGCGGGTCAGGCTGCGCGCGGAGGGTGCTGTCACCGTCACGGGAGCCAGTTCGGGCGCATCGGTCGCGGGCTCCTCGGCCCAGGCCGAAGGCAGCCCCGCGATCACGAGGGCAATGGGAGTCAGGGAATGACGGGAAAGGGAAGTGGACACAATGGACCTCGTCTGCAGACATGCGGGCACGCCGGCCCCCCTTGCAGGGAAACGCACAGGCAGAGCCCGCCCCCGGTCGAATGCCACCGGGGTCAGGAATCGAAAGAAGGGAAGAAAGAGCCCACCTGCCCCATCCACCGACCTCTGCAGCCGCCTGCCGGCCCCATGGCAGGGTCGGACAGGCGCACAGCGCGGCCCCACCTCCAGGCCACCTCGCACAGGCAGCCCGGCAAACGGGAAGGGAAAAGAACACGTCAGGAAGGCCCCAGGCCTCGGTAGCGCACAGGGCGACCGGGCATCAGGCAGAACGCCAGCAGGCCAGCGGCCGGCTCGGCTTCAGAACCACAAAGGCGCGTCTGCAGGAGGACCGCGCGGCGGAGCCGACCAGGGCACCCGCAGCACAGGCGGCGGGGGCACCACCAGGTCGGCCACGATCTGCGCTGCGGCCGCGAGCACCGGCAGGGCCGGAGGCAGCGACGGCGGTGCCTGCCGGTCCGTGGCCAGCACGCACAGCGGGCAGACATCGAGCGAGAACCCGTGGTCGCCGCCTGCGGCATGGGCTCCGTCGCCTTCCTCGTCTCCCGCCTGAACCCAGCGCATGCCATCGGCGCTGCAGACCATCTCCCAGCCGCCCACACCCTCGGCGGCCAGTGCGCGCGACACCGTCGGCGCCATCACGGCCAGCGCCATCAGCAGACCGCTCAGAAAGGCGATCCAGCGCTGCCGGCGGGGATGGAGAAGGGAGACGGACATGTCGAAAGACTTTACTGCGGGAAGGGGCATTATAGGGGGCGGGCTTCCTCAGCCCCGCGCCTCCCAGTCGCCGCCTCCGGCGTAGATCTCCAGCCCCAGCCGCACCACGGCCGCCACTTCCGGCCCCACCTCGTCGCGAAACTCGGCCTCGGCCTGCGCCACGGCACGCTCGAAGCCGCCGAGCCAGGCCAGCCCGATGGACGTGAACACGATGCGCCGGGCCCGTGCATCGGCCGGGTCCTGCTCGCGCCGCACCAGCCCCCAGGCCTCGCACTGATCCACCAGCGACGCCATGGCCTGCTTGCGCATGCCCGCCGCAGCTGCCAGATCGGTGAGCCGCCCCCCCTGCAGGGGCAGGTGGCGCGTGAGGTGGATGTGCGCCGCGCCCACCTGCTGGCGGGCCGCCAGATTGGACAGCGCCAGCGGCACCTCGGGGTCCTGCGCCATGAGCTGCAGCACCCGGGCATCGAAGCGCCGCATGGCATGCCCCAGCAGGCGCCCCAGATGGCTGGCCCGCCAGTCGTCCGGCGGCGTGGGCAGCGCCCGGTGGCTGCGCATCCGCCCGCCCTGGGGGGTACGTACTCCTGCCATGATCGGCTCCCGAAGAAGAGAATGGCCGCATTCTAATCTGGTCATGCAAACTGACCAACAAACTGCTTTACAAGCCGATATACGCCCCTAAACTACTGTCTACGCATCCAGCATGATCTTTTGCACAGTTTCCCCACAAGGAGTTTGTCATGGCAGCCGTCGACCAGAATGAAAAAGCCAAGGCCCTGCAGGCCGCCCTCGCCCAGATCGAGAAGCAGTTCGGCAAGGGCACTGTCATGCGCCTCGGCGAGGGCGAGCCCATCGAGGACATCCAGACCGTCAGCACCGGCTCGCTCGGACTGGATGTGGCCCTGGGCGTCGGGGGCCTGCCGCGCGGCCGGGTGATCGAGATCTACGGCCCCGAATCGTCCGGCAAGACCACCCTCACCCTGCAGGTCATTGCCGAAATGCAGAAGACCGGCGGCACCTGTGCCTTCGTCGATGCCGAGCACGCACTCGACGTGCAGTACGCCCAGAAGCTCGGCGTGCGGCTGCCCGACCTGCTCATCAGCCAGCCCGACACCGGCGAACAGGCGCTGGAAGTGGTGGACAGCCTCGTGCGCAGCGGCGCCGTCGACCTGGTCGTGATCGACTCGGTGGCCGCCCTCACCCCCAAGGCCGAAATCGAGGGCGACATGGGCGACCAGCTCCCCGGCCTGCAAGCCCGCCTCATGAGCCAGGCCCTGCGCAAGCTCACCGCCACCATCAAGAAGACCAACTGCATGGTCATCTTCATCAACCAGATCCGCATGAAGATCGGCGTGATGTTCGGCTCGCCCGAAACCACCACGGGCGGCAACGCGCTCAAGTTCTACTCCAGCGTGCGCCTCGACATCCGCCGCGTCGGCACCATCAAGAAGGCCGACAGCGCCATCGGCAACGAGACCAAGGTCAAGGTCGTCAAGAACAAGGTGGCCCCGCCCTTCAAGGACGCCCACTTCGACATTCTCTACGGCGAAGGCATCAGCCGCGAGGGCGAAATCATCGACATGGGCGTCGAGGCCCGCATCGTCGACAAGGCAGGCGCCTGGTACTCCTACAACGGCGAGAAGATCGGCCAGGGCCGCGACAACACGCGCGAATTCCTGCGCGAGAACCCCGACCTCGCCCGCGAGATCGAGAACAAGGTCCGTGCCCATCTGGGCGTGATCCAGCTCCCGCCCATCGCCGCGCCTGCGGCAGCCGCAGCCGAGGAAGCCGCCCCGGATTCCGGCACCCACTGAGGCGCCGGCCGTCCATGCGTCCCCCACTCACCCTGAAAGCCAAGGCCCTGCAGCTGCTGGCCACGCGCGACCACTCGCGCGCCGAGATGGAGCGCAAGCTCGCCCAGTGGCTGCAGCAGCAAGCCCGCCAGGCGCAGGAGCGTGCAGCCGCACGCGGGCACTTCCAGACCGACAGCCGCCCTGCCGAACGCGATCTTGATGACAGCCCCCTCCCGCAGGAGCTGCCCTGCGTGGAGTCTGGCGACGCCGATGCCAAAGCCGGCTCCCACGCAGAGATTGCCCGGGTGCTCGACGACATGACGGCGCGCGGCTACCTGAGCGAAGAGCGGGCAGCACAGTCGCTGGTGCACCGCCGTGCCGGCCGCATGGGCGATGCGCGCCTGGCTCAGGAGCTGCGGCAGAGAGGGCTGGACGCCACGGTCATCGACGCCACACTCGCCGGGCTGCGCGCTGCCGACGATGAACCTGCCCGGGCATGGGCCGTGTGGCAGCGCAAGTTCGGCACGCTCCCCTCCTCGCCTCAGGAGCGGGCACGGCAAACCCGCTTTCTGGCCAGCCGGGGGTTCCGGCACGACACCATCCGGAAGGTGCTTTCCGGCAGTCTGGAAAACCCCGACGGCGACGGAAACACCCTCTGCTGCCCCGAAGACGGCCCCTGATGCTGACCGGGCGATTTTCCCCTCAGGAAGCCCGGGAAGCCGCCCATCGGCACGTGGGCACCCGGACGGAGGCGGCCGCAGGGAATTCCTTCGCAGGCACTCCGTTCAGCGACGGATCTCGCCCTGCCCCAGCACCACGTACTTGAGCGAGGTCAGTCCCTCGATGCCCACCGGCCCGCGTGCATGGAACTTGTCGGTGCTGATGCCGATCTCGGCACCCAGTCCGTACTCGAAGCCGTCGGCAAACCGTGTGCTGGCGTTGACCATGACACTGGCCGAATCCACCTCGCGCAGAAAGCGCTGGGCATGCACATGGTCCGTCGTGACGATGGCATCGGTGTGGTGCGACGAATAGCGGTTGATATGGGCAATGGCCTCGTCCACGCCCGCCACGACCCGGATGCTGATGATCGGCGCGAGGTATTCGGCCGACCAGTCGGCCTCGGTGGCCTCGGCGAGTCGGGCATCCTGCAGGGCCGGATCGGCCGCCAGAATGGCACGCGCCTCCGGGTCGCACCGCATCTCGACGCCCTTGTCGCGGTACACGGCCGCGATGCGCGGCAGAAAGTCCGCCGCCACCCCACGCGCCACCAGCAGGCTCTCGGTCGCGTTGCAGGGGCTGTATTTCTGGGTCTTGGCATTGTCGGCAATGGTCACGGCCATGGCCACGTCGCACGGATGGTCGACATAGGTGTGGCAGTTGCCGTCCAGATGCTTGATGACCGGCACCTTGGCCTCGGCGCTGATGCGCTCGATGAGTCCCTTGCCGCCGCGCGGGATGATCACGTCGACATAGTCCGGCATGGCAATGAGCTGCCCCACGGCCGCACGGTCGGTGGTGGGCACGAGCTGCACCGCATCCTCGGGCAGACCGGCAAGCTGCAGGGCACGACCCACCAGCCTCGCCAGCGCCTTGTTGGAGTCGATGGCCTCGCTGCCACCTCGCAGGATGCAGGCATTGCCGCTCTTGATGCTCAGGCTGGCGGCCTCGATCGTGACGTTGGGACGGCTCTCGTAAATCATGCCGAACACGCCCAGCGGAACCCGCATCTGCCCCACCCGGATGCCGCTCGGCTGCTCGCGCATGCCGCTGATCTCGCCGATGATGTCCGCCATGGAGGCCAGCTGCAGGCAGCCTTCCTGCAGGGTGGCGATGATTCCGGGCGTCAGGCGCAGGCGGTCCACCATGGGCGCAGCCAGTCCGGCCGCCTGGGCCCGGGCAACGTCGGCCTCGTTGGCCTCCTGCAGCTCCGGCCCTGCCTCTCCCAGCAGGCGCGCCAGCTCGCGCAGGGCCTGGTTTTTCCGGGCCGCCGGGGCGCGTGCCATGACGGCGGAAGCCGCGCGCGCGCGTGCGCCCATGTGCTGCATGAGGGTGGAAACGTCTTGGGAAGTCATGTGCTGTACGGAATCGAAGGGAAGGAGCAATGCGCAAAGGCCGCGCTACGGCGGCCGATCTCCCTGCAATGATAAGCGCAACGTCCCGACAGCGCCTGCTGCGGATCGGTCAGGCGGCCGCGCGCATCTGCCGGCAGACCATGAAAGCCAGCCGCTGCAGGGCCTGCCACGGATCGTCGGGCCACTCGGGCACCCGGATGCCCTTGACGATGCCGTCCACGACATGGGCTGCATGGACCAGCCGGGCCAGCGCACGCCCGTCCAGCCGGGGCACCACGCGCTCGAACAGGCGCTCGCGCAGCCCCCACACGCGCTGCTCGCGCAGGGCCATGGGCAGCGGCTTGCCGCCATCCATGGACTGGCGCACACGCGCCAGCGCGCGAATGTCTTCGGCCAGGACATAGTGCACCAGCACGGCGCTTTCGCCCTCGGCCTCCAGGCCGTCGAGCATGCGCTCGACCCGCTCGACCTGCCCGGCCAGCACAGCCTCGCCGAGCTTGAAGGCGTCGTAACGGGCCACGTTGAGCACGGCGGACTCGATCTGCGCGGCACCGAGTTCGCCTTCGGGGTACAGCAGGGCCAGCTTCTGGATTTCCTGGTGGGCAGCCAGCAGGTTGCCCTCGACCCGGTCGGCAAAGAAACGCAGCGCATGTTCGCCCTCGGCTCCGGCGGCGACCTGCTGCCCCTGGGCGCGCAGGCGCTGGGCGATCCACTGCGGGAGCTGCTGGCGCTCCACGGCGTCGATCTGCACAGCCACCCCATGGGATTCGAGGGCCGTGAACCAGCCGCTCGCACGGGCCGTGCGGTCCAGCCGCGGCAGGGTGACGATCACCAGCAGGCTGTCGCTCCCGTCGACCGCTTCCGCGAGCTGCTGCAGCGCGGCCGCACCGTCCTTGCCCGGCTTGCCGCCGGGAATGGCGATTTCCACCAGCCGCCGGTCGGCAAACAGGCTGAGCGACTGGGCTGCACCGAGCACCTCGCCCCAGTCGAAGTGGGCGCCGCTCACGGTATGGCTGGTGCGCTCCGCAAAGCCAGCGGCACGTGCGGCCGCTCGCACGGCATCGACGGCCTCCTGCACGAGCAGTGGCTCGCTGCCGTGAAACACGTACAGCGGGCGGAGTTCCTTGCGCAGCTGCTGTGCCAGCTGGGCGGCGGGCAGGTTCATAGGCTCCTGACCGCGCCGAGCCGCCGCAGGATCTGCTGCACGGCGTCGATGCGCATGTCGCGGTAGAGGGTGGCGAATTCCTCGTCCTTGGACAGGGTCTGGGTTTCGTTGTAGCTCACGTCGCGCGCGAGCTCCAGCGTGTTGCGCGCGATCAGCTCCTTGCCGCCTGGCGTGACCAGGGCAAAGTCGACCAGCACGCGCAGCTCCACCTCCAGCACCTGGGCAGTAGGCCCGCGCGCAACCGCCACCTGTTCCTGCCGGTCCGAGAGGATCTGCAGGATCACGTCGGCCTCGTTCCGGTGGGCCGCCTCGGTGACGATGCGCACCTGGGGCGCCAGCAGGCGCCGGAGCCGCGAAACGATGACCGACTTGGGATCGCCCTCGATGTAGATCGAGTGGAAGGCCAGCACCGGCGCCTCGCGCAGGTGAAAGCCGCAGCCGCCGAGCGCGAGCGCGGCAGCCGAGGCACCGGCCGCCGCCAGCGGCACGTGCAGGAGAAAATGCCGGCGTTGCATGACCACCCTCACACGACGAGGTTGACGAGGCGCTTGGGCACCACGATGACCTTGCGGGGCGCGGCGCCTTCGGCAAAGCGCTGGAAGGCCTCGCTCGCCACGGCCACGGCCTCGATCGCGGCACGGTCGGCATCGGCCGGCACGCGGATGCTGCCGCGCAGCTTGCCGTTGACCTGCAGCATGAGCTCGATCTCGTCCTGCACCAGCGCGGCTTCGTCCACCTCGGGCCAGGGCGCGTCCAGCAGCACTCCCATGCGTCCCGTGTAGCCCAGCTCGGTCCACAGGGCGGCGGTGATGTGCGGGCACACCGGATAGAGCACGCGCAGCAGAATGCCAAAGCCCTCGGCCAGGGCCATGGCGTCCTCGGCCGAACCCTCGGCGGGACGGAATCCCTCCAGCGTGTTGAGCATCTTCATCACGGCCGACACCACCGTGTTGTACTGCATGCGCTCGTAGTCGTAGTTGGCCTGGCGCAGCGTGGTATGAATTTCCAGACGCAGCTGGCGCGCGGCCGCCCCGTAGGCGGGCTGGCTGCCGGACTGGTCGACCGGGGCCTGGCCGGCCTGCAGGGCATCGCGGTGGCGGTAGGCAAAGCTCCACACACGCCGCAGAAAGCGGTAGCTGCCCTCCACGGCGGCGTCGTTCCATTCGAGAGTGGCCTCGGGCGGCGCGGTGAACATGGTGTAGAGCCGCGCGGTATCGGCACCGTACTTCTCGATGAGCAGCTGGGGATCGACCCCATTGTTCTTGCTCTTGGACATGGTGCCCACGCCCTCATAGTCGATTGGCGTGCCCACGGGCAGCTCGCCGTCGGCACTGGGTATGGCCTTGGTGAGGCGCGCCCCGATGATCTTGCCGCCTTCGTCGAGCACGTTCTCCACGTCGCTGGGCCAGAAATACTCCTTGCCCCCCTTGGCCGTGCGCCGGCTGTAGATGTGGTTGAGCACCATGCCCTGCGTGAGCAGCCGCTGGAAGGGCTCGTCGCACTCCACCAGCCCCAGGTCGCGCATGACCTTGGTCCAGAAGCGCGCGTACAGCAGATGCAGGATGGCGTGCTCGATGCCACCGATGTACTGGTCCATCGGCATCCAGTAGTTGGTGCGGGCATCGACCATCTTGTGGTCATTGCCCGCGCAGGTGTAGCGCATGTAGTACCACGAGCTGTCCACGAAGGTGTCCATGGTGTCCGTCTCGCGGCGTGCGGGCTTGCCGCAGATCGGGCAGGTCACGCCATGGTGGAAGCCTTCGTGGCGCAGCAGCGGGTTGCCACTGCCGTCTGGGATGCAGTCCTGCGGCAGCACCACCGGCAGATCCTTCTCGGGCACCGGCACCGGGCCGTGCTCCTCGCAGTGGATGATGGGAATCGGGGTGCCCCAGTAGCGCTGGCGGCTGATGCCCCAGTCGCGCAGGCGCCAGGTGGTTTTCTTCTCGCCCAGCCCCTTGCCGGCCAGCACGGCGGCCACCGCATCGACGGCCTCGTGGTAGCCCAGTCCGCTGAAGTCGCCGGAATTGATGGTGACGCCCCGGGTCTTGTCCGCGTACCAGTCCTGCCAGTGGTGGTAATCGAAGGGGGGCTCGTCCTCGACCAGCACCACCGGCTTGATGGGAATGCCGTACTTGAGGGCAAAGGCGAAGTCGCGCTCATCGTGTGCGGGCACGCCCATGACGGCGCCATCGCCATAGCCCATGAGCACGTAGTTGCCCACCCACACGGGCACCGGCACCCCCAGAATGGGGTGTGTCACGGTCAGCCCCGTGGGCATGCCTTCCTTTTCCTTGAGGGCGAGCTCGGCCTCGGTGGTGCCGCCCTGCTTGCACTTCTCGATGAAGGCGGCCAGCTCGGCATTGTCCCGCGCCGCATGCTGGGCGAGCGGATGCTCGGGCGCCACGGCACAGAAAGTCACGCCCATGATGGTGTCGGCGCGGGTGGTGAAGACGTACATGCGCCCGCCGCCTATGGCCTCGCCATCCTCGCCACGGATGTCGTGGGGAAAGGCGAAGCGCACCCCCTCGCTCTTGCCGATCCAGTTCTCCTGCATCAGGCGCACGCGCTCGGGCCAGCCTTCGAGCGTGGCCTGCGGATTGCCCACCTGCACATGGGTGAGCAGCTCCTCGGCGTAGTCGGTGATCTTGAGGTAGTAGCCGGGGATTTCACGCTTCTCGACCAGCGCGCCGGTGCGCCAGCCCCGGCCGTCGATGACCTGCTCGTTGGCCAGCACGGTCTGGTCGACCGGGTCCCAGTTCACGACCTGGGTCTTGCGGTAGGCGATGCCCTTTTCGAGCATCCTGAGAAACAGCCACTGGTTCCAGCGGTAGTAGTCAGCATCGCAGGTCGCCACCTCGCGGCTCCAGTCGATGGCCAGGCCCATGGACTGCATCTGCTTCTTCATGTAGGCGATGTTGTCGTAGGTCCACTGGGCCGGCGGCACCCCGTGCTTGATGGCCGCATTCTCGGCCGGCAGACCGAAGGCATCCCACCCCATGGGCATGAGCACGTTGAAGCCCTTCATGCGCAGGTGGCGCGTGAGCATGTCATTGATGGTGTAGTTGCGCACGTGTCCCATGTGCAGCTTGCCGCTGGGATAGGGCAGCATGGAACAGGCATAGAACTTGGGCTTCTGGTGGCCTGCGGCGTCAGGGGCATCCTCGCTGACGGTGTAGGCATGGGCATCGCGCCACGTCTGCTGGACGGCGGCCTCGATCGGGGTGGGCTGGTAGTTTTCTTGCATGGCAAAGTCGCCTGGGACAGGAACAGGCGTCACAAGGGAGATGGCGCGCGCAGCGGCAGGCCGTGAGGACGGCGCCCGGCTCGAAAACCGGGGGCGGCATCGGCCTGCTGCGCGAAACTTGAAATATACCGCACCACCTCCCCGGCAGCACGCATCAGCCCCCGGTCCGGCTGCCTTCCGTACAGGGCTCCAGGAGGCCCCAATCGCTTTCGGATACGGTAAAGTGGAGGGCTTTTGTCCCCAAAAGGCCGCAAACCGATTGCTTTGCCGGTTCATGGGCCTCTTTTTCAGGAACGCCGCCATGTCTCTCATCCTCACCCAACCCGTCACCGGCCCCGCTGCCTGGACGGCAGCCGACTTTCGCGAGCGCCAGGACTGGGTCTACCCGCTGTCGCCCGCATCGATTGCAGTGCTGGATGCGGCACTCGCCACCCTCAAGGCGCGCGGGCTGCGCTACCCCGACTTCACCCGAGAGGACTTTCCGATCGAGGCCCTCGCGCCCCAGCTGCACGCATGGGCCGACGCGCTGGAGGACGGTCGCGGCTTCGTGGTGGTGCGCGGCATTCCGGTGGAGCGCTACACCGACGAGGAAGTGCAGGCCGTGTGCTATGGCCTGGGCCTGCATCTGGGCAGACCCGTGCGCCAGAACCCGCGCGGAGACCTGCTGGGCACCGTCTCGGCCGTGGGCAACGCGCAGGACAGACACACCCGCGTCTACGAAACCAACCTCTACCTGCCCTACCACACCGACCCTTCCGATGTGGTGGGCCTGCTGTGCCAGCGCAAGGCCAAGGAGGGCGGCCTGTCGAGCCTCGTGAGCGTGGCCGCCATCTACAACCAGATCCTTGCCGAACACCCCGAATACCTCGGCCTGTACTACAAGCGCTGGTACATGGCCCACCTGTGCCAGGACACGCCCGCGCTGTCGGCCCTGTTCAGCTACCACGAAGGCAAGCTGAGCTGCCGCTACCTGCGCCAGTACATCGAGCTGGGTCACGAGATCATGGGGCTGCCCCTGTCGGCCGTGGAAATCAAGGCGCTCGACATTTTCGACGAGGCCATCCACAACCCCGAGCACCGCATCGACATGATGCTCGAACCTGGCGACCTGCAGCTGGCCAACAACAACGTGGTGCTGCATTCGCGCACCGGCTTCGAGGACCACGACGACCCGGCCCAGCGGCGCCGCCTGCTGCGGCTGTGGCTGCAGATGCCCAACGCCCGCTCGCATTCGCCCGACTTTCCGGGGCGCAACGGCTTTCCCGACCCCGTGCCCGCAGCCGCTCCCGCCACGGTGTAAGCACAGATCCCCAGTCCCCTGCCCTCGCAGGAGGGCATCGAAGGCAGACCTTTTTTACTGCAGCCGCGACAGAATGTCCTGCTCGAAGGCGTACAGGAACTCCTCCTGCTCGCGGCTCTGCACATAGCTGGGCCGGATGGAGCGCAGCCGCTCGATCGCGCCCTGCGCCCCCACGCCGCCCTGGTGGATCATCCAGCACGCCAGAATGGTGCCCGTGCGGCCTATGCCTGCCTTGCAGTGCACGGCGATCCGCTCGCCCTGGTCCATGGCGCGCTGGATGCGCTTGCTCACCATGTAGGCCTGCGTGATGCTCGGCGCCTCGCGGTCGTAGATGGGAAAGTGGATGTTGCGCAGGCGGTTGCGCGTCAGCGCCGCCTGGTCCAGGTCGGTCTCGGTCAGCGTGAGCAGCATGGTGATGCCCACCTGCGCCAGCAGATCGAGGTCGTAGTCGATCGGCCGCAGCAGGCCCGGCTGCGCGCAGCCCGCCAGCTTCAGGGGCACGATCCACGAGAATCCATCGGGCACATGGGTGCTGTGCAGCATCACCTTGCCCACCATGGCCGAATCCTGCACTCCCTGCCCGTCCGGCATGGGCAGCACTCGCCGCCCTGCCCCTTCTGCCGGTGCGGACTCCCCTGCCGCCGCCGCAGGCAGCGCTGCGGCAGGTGCCGCCTCAGAGTCCGCCTGCAGCTCGTGCTCGGGCACAGACTCTTCGACAGCAGACTCTTTGGCCGCAGGCACAGAGGCAGATGCAGACACAGCCTCCACTTCTGCCTCGACAGACTGTGCCGGCATCGGGACAGGTTCCTGTGCTTCTGCCGCCGGCGCCGTCACATCGGGCTCAGGCTCGGGCGCAGGCACCCGATCCTCAGGAAGGGGAGCAGATGCTGCCTTCACCGGCTGCCCGACAGGCTGCACTGCCGGAGATGCGGGCTCTCCCGAAGGGGCCGCTTGGTGCAGGCTCTCGCGCAGGGCGCGTCCTTCATCGGTCAGCCATTCCTCGGGCGCGTCGGGCGACGGCAGATCCAGGCTCCCGGTGTGGATGAAGTGATCGGCCAGGGCATTGACCGGATGCGTGAAGAACTCCGATACCGGCGCACTCGCCACGGCCTGCCCCCCGCCAATGAGCAGGATGCGGTCGCCGAGGCGCCGGGCTTCCTGCTGGTTGTGCAGCGACACCAGGAGCGGATGGTGCTGCGAGATGTTGCGCAGCAGCGGCAGCAGGGCTGCCACGGAATCAGGCTTCATGCCGAAGGTGGGCTCGTCGAGCAGCAGCAGCGACGGCGCCGTGAGCGCATGCGCCAGCGTGATGAAGGCATAGCGCTGCCAGTCCGGCAGGTCGATGACAGCCTGCGACATCCGCCCCGAAAGGGCGGACATGCCGTAGCGCGTGAGCAGCGCCTCGGCCCACTCGCCGGCATCCAGATGGGGCACATGGTGCGCAGCCTGGCGCTGGCGCACGAGCACATGAAAGGCCTCGCGCACTGTGGCCTGGAGCATGCGCACATGCTGCCGCATGAGTGGCACCGGCCCCGCCTCCTCCAGAGGGACTCCGTTGAGGCGGATGTCCCCCCATTGCCGCATGTGCACATTGCCGCGGTACTGACCGGCCAGCGTGCGCATGAGGGTGGACTTGCCGGTCTTGGTCGGCCCCATGAGAATGGTGATGCCCTGCAGGGGAATCTGGGCATTCAGCCCCTGAAAGACCACATGCTGTCCAAAGGAACAGCCGAACTCCCTGAGTTCCAGCATGGCATGCGGGTGTCCGTTACCGGATTGCGTTGCTTGCATGAGCAAGCCCTCCCCATTCTTCTGAATACTTACACGGACATTTCAATCTCCGGCATGGCCATGCGTGCCTTGGTCAGCACCATGCCGAGATTGGCATGCTTGCGACACACGAAAATGGCCACGTAATCCGGATATTTCTTGCCACGCAGAAAGACGTGGATCAGGTTGTCGCTGTTGACCAGGATTTCCTGGAAATAATGGTGCCCATCGTCCACCAGACCACGCGCCTGGTTGAACAGTTTTTCGATCATGGACACGTTGGGACCCGCGAACAGATCCGCAGTGGCGGCCGCCACGAGAGACAGCACCTCCTGGGGATGCGAGTCGACTGTCTTGACCGACAGCAGCATGCCCGAGGCAATGTCGACATAGCCCAGCGCCAGGCATTCGGGAACGGTCTGCACGGCAGCAGCAATCTGGGTATCGAGGGACATGGCGGCAATCTCCTGTAATTCGTGAATGAAAATGAATATCTTCCCCTTGCAGGAGGAATATTTCCACCTGCCACCCGCTTCTCATGGATTTTCCGTTCATATACGCACATGAGCATATGAATATATATGACATCCATCGAAGCACACCGACCGGCGGATGCAGCAGGGTTTCCACGGATCATAGCCATCCAGAATAAACTCTGGCGGACATGCCCCATAAAACCATTACTGCAGATGCATTTTCATTCTACGCAAGATTTTGTCGCGCACCTGACAGGCACCGAAGATTAAATTTCATTCATGATCAAAATAATTTGTACATTAATAAGCATCAATGAAAATACATGAATTGCCCGCGCCCGCAGCCCGTGCTCACTGTCCCCGGAACATGAAATACACCGCCCCCAGCAGACACAGCCCCGCCCACAGATAGTCGAGCCGGAGGGGCTGCTTCATGTAGAACACCGCAAAGGGCATGAACACGGTCAGGGTGATGACCTCCTGCATGACCTTGAGCTGCCCCAGACTGAAGACGGTGTAGCCCAGGCGGTTGCCCGGCACCTGCAGCAGATACTCGAACAAGGCAATGCCCCAGCTGGCCAGCGCCGCCACATACCAGGGGCGCGTGGCCAGCTCCCGCAGGTGGGCGTACCACGCAAAGGTCATGAACACATTGCTGCACAGAAGCAGCAGCACAAAGCCCCAGGCGGGGCGAATGGACATCAGCATGGCAAGAGACGTGCCCGCAAGGCGCACGCAGCAAGAAAAATCACAGGGCCCAGGACCGCAGCAGGCCCCGCATCAGGATGCAGGCTGCACAGCCACAAAGCCGATGCGCGAAAGCCCGGCCTGCTGGGCCAGCCCCATGATGCGAGCCACAGTCCCGTAGGGCACGGTCTGGTCGGCGCGCAGCTGCACTTCGGTGGCCGATCGGGTCTGCGCCGTCTGCCGCAGGCTCGCGGCCAGCGCGGCCTCGGTGATCTCGGCATCGTTGAGGTAGAGGCGGCCATCGGCCTGCACCGAGATGCGCACGAACGCGGCGTCGGGCGCTGCCTGTCGGGTTCCCTGAGCCTGCGGCAGGTCGAGCGCGATGCGGCTCGCGAGCAGCGGCGCTGTGATGAGCAGAATGGCCACGAGCACCAGCATCACGTCGACGAGCGGCGTCATGTTGATATCGCTCATGGGGCGTTCACGCTCCGGGGTTTCGAACCGTCCGAGAGGCATGACAACTCCCCCCCTCAGGCCGCTTCGCCGTACAGGGCAAGCAGGTCGTGCGCGAAGCCGTCGAGCTGCTCCACCACGCCCGCGATGAGGCGGCCAAACACGTTGTAGGCCATGACGGAAGGAATGGCCACCAGCAGCCCAAAGGCCGTCATGATGAGCGACTCGCCCACCGGGCCTGCCACCTTGTCGATGCTGAGCGCTCCCGCACCGGCCAGCCCCGTGAGCGCATGGTTGATGCCCCACACCGTGCCCAGCAGCCCGACAAAGGGCGCCGTGGAACCGATCGTGGCCAGCACGATCTGCCCCCACTGCAGCTGGCGACTCGCGGAGCCGAGCGCCTCGCGCAGGCGGCGGGTGAGCCGTGCAGCACGGGACCCTGTGGCCTCCAGCGTGGCCTGCGCCGCCACATCCGGGCCCTGCACGCCGTCGAGGAGCGGCAGCACGAGCCGCAGGGGATCATGGGCGCGCACCCCCTGCCATGCGGCGGTGGCATCTGCCGCCTGCCAGTAGGCCGCAATGCTGCGGGGCACGCTGCGGCGGGCGCGCGCCACGAGCCAGCCCTTGTAGACGATGACCACCCAGGTCAGCACCGACATGCACAGCAGCACCACGATGACGCCCCGGCTGACGGCATCGCCCTGCTGCCACAGCGCGACCAGGTTCATGCCGCCGTCCCGGCTCCGTCGCGCAGCCCGAGCACGTCGAACATGTCGTAGAGGCCGCTGGAGCGCCCCGCCAGAAAGCGCACCGCGCGCAGGCTGCCCTGCGCATAGCCGGCACGGCTGCTGGACTTGTGGCTGATCTCGATGCGCTCGCCGGTGCCTGCGAACATCACGGTGTGATCCCCCACGATGTCCCCGCCGCGAATGGTCGAGAAACCGATGGTGGACGGATCGCGCTCGCCGGTGTGGCCATAGCGCTCATAGACGGCGCAGGTCTTGAGATCACGCCCGAGCGCCTCGGCAATCACCTCGCCCATCTTGAGCGCAGTGCCGCTGGGCGCATCGACCTTGTGGCGATGGTGTGCCTCGATGATCTCGATGTCGTAGCCCGTGGACAGGGCCTGGGCGGCCATCTGGAGCAGCTTGAGCGTGACGTTCACGCCCACGCTCATGTTGGGCGCCATGACGATGGCGATGTCCTGAGCGGCGGCAGCGATCTCGGCCTTCTGTGCGTCCGTGAAGCCGGTGGTGCCGATCACCAGATTCACCCCTGCTGCACGGCAGGCCGCCAGATGCTGCATGGTGCCTTCGGGACGGGTGAAGTCGATGAGGGCCTGCGCTCCCTGCAGCCCCTGCGCCAGGTCGGCGGTGATGGCCACGCCAGAGAGCTTCCCGGTAAAGGCGCTCGCGTCGCTGCCCAGAGTGGGCGAGCCCGCACGGTCGAGTGCGCCGGTGAGCGTGCAGTCGTCGGCCTGCATGACAGACTCGATCAGCATGTGGCCCATGCGCCCGGAGGCGCCGGCAATGGCAATGGCATGCCGCCCGGTGGCGGCAGAAGAAGAAAGGCTCACGGGAAAATCCTGCACATGGAAGAGGCGCAGGCAGGCACCCCTGGCACCCGCCTGCACGGGAATGAGAGACGCTGCCCTCCCTTACTGGGGCAGCGGCGGATAGCTGGTCGTGGAAGGGGCCGTCGGCAGCGACGCCGGGGCTGCCGGCTTGTTGTGTGCGGCAAACTGCTCCAGCTGGGCGGGAGAGGCTTCGAGCGAACGCGGCTTGTAGGTGCGCTTGCCACCGATCTCGCGGTCGAAGTCCAGCTCGGCCGGCAGGGTATCCGCGCCTTCGACCTTGCTGAGAACATCGCCCTCGAAATACACGGTCAGGGCATAGCGCTGGGGCGCGACGCCCTTGCGGTTCTTGATGGTGAAGACGTAATCCCAGCGGTTCGAGCGGAACATGTCGGTCAGCAGGGGCGTGCCCAGCACCTGCCGCACCGTGGCGCGCGGCATGCCCGGCTGCAGCGCAGCCGCCTGCTCGCGCGAGATGAAGTTGCCCTGGATGACCTCGGGCTTGTAGATGGCGCAGCCGCCGGCAGCCAGCACGGCCCCCAGCGTGCACGCGCATGCCACCGCCTTCGCGGAACGGGACAGACGGTGCCAACGGTTCATAACAGGCATGGTATGCATCCTGACAATAAAGCTATATGATCCGGCACATTGTAGCGGCAGCCCCTGCACTCGCCGCCTTGCCGGACGGGTGGGTTTGTGACCGTTTCCCACATGTCCTGCACGCATTGCCGATTCCCCATTCCGCCCGCATGGACAACATCGAAGAAATCAAGAGCACCGGACTCAAGGCCACCGCCCCGCGGCTGAAGATCCTGGAAGTTTTTCAACAGAGCACGCAACGGCACATGAGTGCCGAAGATGTCTTTCGCGTGCTCATGCAGGAAGGATCGGACGTGGGCCTGGCCACCGTCTACCGCGTGCTCACCCAGTTCGAGCAGGCGGGCCTTCTGTGCCGCAGCAGCTTCGACAACGGACGTGCCGTCTACGAGCTCGACCTCGGGCAGCACCACGATCACCTGGTGTGCCTGGACTGCGGCCGGGTCGAGGAATTCGTCGATCCTGCGATCGAGAAGCGCCAGACAGCGATTGCCCGCGAACGTGGATTCGCACTCGCCGACCACGCCCTGAGCCTGTACGCCCACTGCCAGAAGCCCGACTGCCCCCACCGGCCGTCGAACTGACCCCCCACAGGCCCTTGCCCCACCTGGGCCATGCAGGGGGCAGGTCTTGCTGCGCTTTGCAGTTTGCTCACACGACGGTGGCAGAAAAATCACGCTTTCCTGCCGGCTCGGACAGACCCGGATCGCATAGCATGATCGCCATGCAGGCCCATCGGGCGCCGGGACAGTGTGCGTCCCGGCCCGGGTCACGTGCCCCATCCGACACGGCCTGACATGCAGGCCGCCTCCTGATCATCCGGGTCACGCATCCGGAGTGCGGGGGTGAGCGCTGCATTTTTTCGTCAAGAAAGCTTTCTGTTCATGCAAGGTCTTCAAGGTTTCACCATTCTGCTGCTCATGCAGGCCGCCGGCGAGGGGCTGGCACGGCTGCTGCATCTTCCACTCCCCGGCCCTGTCATCGGCATGATGCTGCTGCTCCCGAGCCTCGCCTGGCGTCCTCTGCGCGCTCCGGTGCAGGCCTGTGCCGAATTCCTGCTCTCGCATCTGGCGCTGCTGTTCGTGCCGATCAGCGTCGGAGTGGTGAGCCAGCTGCCGCTGCTGCAGCAGTACGGTGGGCGCATCGCCATCATCCTGCTCGCCTCCACGGCGCTGGGGCTGGTGGTCACGGCCCTCGTCATGCAGTGGCTGATGCGCGGCACCACTGCCCAGATGGTGCAGGAAGCTGCCCTGCCCTCGGAGTCAGGAGCTCCCCGTGAATGATTTCGTCCAGTTCTTCACCTATCTGTCGAGCACGCCGCTGTTTGGACTGACAGCCACGCTCGGTGCCTACGTGCTGGCCTCGGCCGTCTACGCAAGGCTCGATGCCAATCCATGGGCCAATCCGGTCCTGTGGTCGGTCGTGGTCCTGATCCTGCTGCTGCTGGTCACGCACACGCCCTATCCCCGGTATTTCGCGGGAGCCCAGTTCATCCACTTTCTGCTGGGGCCGGCCGTGGTGGCCCTGGCCTGGCCCCTGTGGCTGCGACGCGAAGTGCTGCTGCGCCACATCCGTACCCTGCTGACGGCAGCCGTGCTGGGGGGCATTGCCGGATGCGGCTCGGCCGTGCTCATGGGGTGGGCCATGGGCCTGCCGCCCGACCTGCTGCGCTCGCTCTCGCCCAAGGCCATCACGGCCCCGGTGGCCATGGGCATCGCGCAGTCGATTCACGGTGTGCCTGAACTGACGGCCGTGTTCGTGCTCATCACCGGACTCATCGGAGCCATCGGGGGGTCGTATGTGCTCAACGCCATCGGCGCGCGCGGCTGGGCCGTGCGCGGCTTTGCGCTCGGCGCGCAGTCCCATGGCTTCGGTACTGCGCGGGCCATCTATGTCCACCCCGAAGCCGGCGCCTTTGCTGGTCTCGCACTGGGCATGCAGGCTCTCATCGGCTCCATCCTGATCCCGCTCATCGCCGCCTTCTTTGCCTGAGGCGGGCTGGCCCCGGGTCTGCCTGCACGGCACGGTACGGCCAAGGGTCTGGGTGAACTGCCCCGGTAAGCAAAGGTTGCGTCGGCAACACATCTGCCGGGGGGTGTCAGGGCAGAGGTGCCCGGCGTTGCATGCAGTCACCGCTGCCACGCCTGCTGACAAATGCATGTCACATCGCGTTCCTACAATGAAGCCGTCCAAACCCCGGGCCCGCACGGCAGTCATCTGCCCGGCCCGATGGCCGCGTTGCCGTGCCGCGGGTTCACTGGATGCACAGTTGCCCGGAGCAGGCCCTCTGCCCTCCGGATGCCAGATATTCCGACCCTCCCCGGTCGTACCGCCGGCACTTCTGCCGTCCGCAAAGGCTCCGACTGCCGCCTCCTCCCTTCCGGAGCGAGCGCTGAGATGCATCCCCGATCCCGGTCCACGCCACACGAACGGCCCCATCATCAGGAGACCGCCATGACCATTCCTACCGCTTCCACCCCTGCCCTTCCCCTCACTCCGGCCCAGCGTTTCCGGGCCCGCGCCCGCGCCATGCTGCGCATCACCGCTGCCGCCTGGTGCGCCGGCGGTACGGTGGCCCTGGCCGTGGCCCAGCCGGCACCGCCCGCTCAGCCCGTGCCGATTCCGGCCATGCAACAGCAAGGCTCAGCACAATGGAGCTGCGGCGGCATAGGCATCGACGAATCGACCGCCATGCGCCATGCCATGAAAGACCATGCCCTGTCCCTGCTGATGAGCACCCCCACCGGCGCCTACGATGCCGACGTCCAGGTGCGCATTGCCGACAGCCGGGGACGCACCGTGCTCGCCACGCGTGCCGGTGGCCCCTTCTGCCTGATCGATCTGCCACGCGGCCACTACACGGTGCAGGCCACGCAAAAGGGCCAGACCCTGACCCATCCGGTGCATCTGGCAGGCAAGCCCGTGACGGTGCACCTGACCTTCCGCCCCTGATCCTGCCGGGCAGGCAGCATGCCCGGCCATGGCACAGATGTGACAGTCTGTCTCGATGACAGCCATGCCGGAACTTTCCAGACCCTGGAGGATCTTTCCCACATATCCGACAGGACAAGGCTGCGGGAGCCGCTCCCCCCCACAAGCCGTCCTGCCGAAGTTTTCAGACACACTTTTTCGCCTGTAGGAGGCAGCCATCTGAAGTATTCTGTGGCTGACCGGCAATCCTGCTGCACTGCAAGGAGAAGCACCATGAACATGCTCCGCCATTTCCTGAAGCGTCCGCTGCTCGGCTTTGGTCTGATCGCACTGGCCTGCATCGCAGCCGTGCTGGTGCAGGTGGTGTGGCTGCGCGGCGAAGGCAGTACCCAGCGCGTTTCCGCCACGGACACCGACAGCAGCCATTCCCGCCATGCCGAGGTGCAGACATGGTGCACCACGGCCTCCGGTGCAGTGGATTTCTGTACCTGAGCTGCGGAGTGTCCCTGCAAGGAGTGGTTCAGGTGCTTGAACCGCTCTCCAGTGCCTGCGCAATGTCCGCAGCCAGCCGTTCCGGCCGCGTCCAGGGGGCGTAGCGGCGCAGCGGCTGTCCATCGCGCCCCACCAGAAACTTGGTGAAGTTCCATTTGATGCGCGGCGTTCCCAACACCCCCGGCAGGCTGTGGGTGAGCCACACAAACATCGGATCGGCCTGCGGCCCGTGCACATCGACCTTGCCCATCATCGGGAAGTCCACGCCATGCCGCAAGCGGCAGAATGTGCCGATCTCGTCCGGGGTGCCGGGCTCCTGTCCGGCAAACTGGTTGCAGGGAAACCCGAGCACCACGAACCCCCGCTCGCGGAACTGCCGGTACAGGGCTTCCAGCCCCTCCAGCTGCGGCGTGAATCCACAGTGGCTTGCCGTATTCACCACCAGCACCACCTCACCCGCATGGCGGCTCAGCGGATAGGGATGACCGGACAGATCCAGCGGAGTGAAATCGCTCAGGCAGCTCATGCATCAGCCCTGTGTCGGTTGCAGCAAAAAGAAAAGGGACGCCACATCGGTGCTTGCCCTTCCATCGAAACTCTCGCCCTCAGTGCGCCGAAACAGCCGCCAGCACAGCCGCCGACATCACCAGCATGCCTCCCAGGGCAGTCTGTGCGGTGAGATGCGCCGCCCCGGCCCAGGCTGAAGAGGTGGTGGCAAACACCACTTCGAGCAGCATGATGAGGGACATGGCATGGGCGGTCAAGCGGGCCGAACCGTACTGCAGTGCCGTGTTGCTGAGCATGAAGGCCGCGCTCGCAGCCAGCACCACCAGCCCCCACTGTGCCGCCAGCGGCGGCAGGGGGGTCACCCCGTAGCGGTGCGTCAGCAGCGCACCCCCTGCCACCAGCCCTCCCAGCAGGGCACCACCGGCAAACATGGCCCATACACGCGCCAGCGGCGAGTGCCGGACAGCGCTGCGGGACAGCAGCACATTGGTGGCCGCGAACATGAAGCCCCCCACGAGTGCCAGCCCATCGGCCATGCCCGAGGGCAGCGGCAGACGCCACCCCTGCCCTGCAGGCTGCAGCACCAGCGCCACCCCGGCAAGCGCCAGCACGATCCGCACGATGGCCATGGTCGTGGGCCGCTCGCCGAGCAGCCACCAGGCCAGCAGCACCGCCCAGGCCGGCATCAGGTAGAACAGCAGCACCACCCGGATCACGTCGCCGATGGTGATGGCCCAGTTGAAGCAGGTATTGGTGAGCCCCGCCACCACAAGCAGCGCCCACAGATCCGACGGCCGCGCAAACTCCCGCAGCATGGCAGGCCGGACCAGCACGATACCGACGAGCGGCACGCAGTACATCAGCACCGTGGCCCACAGCGGGTGCACCCCCATGCCCTGCAGGACATGAAAGGGCCACCACGACACCCCCCACACCAGCGCATTGAAGACGATGGCAAGAACGGGCAGCAGGTTGGACATGGACAGCGATGGACGGAAGGGTGAAAGTGAAGAAAAAGCCGGCTGGAGATGCTGCACCTGCACCGGTGGGCCAGGTCAGCCACACTCGCTGTGCATCTGCGTGAAACCCTGCCCAGTGCAAACACTGCGCGAGCCGGCAGGGCTGCAGAGCCCCACGGCAGGCTTTCCAGACAGCGCCCCCGGATCGGATCAGACGCAGTGGCTCTTGTCGCTGCGGGCGATTTCGAGCAGGTTGTCGAGCTCGGCCGCATGGCGCGTGCAATTGTGCGCATACCAGCGCTGAATCAGCCACATCGACAGCGACACCAGCACCCCGAAGATGACGATGGCACCATAGGCCGACAGGCCGCCGCGCGTGGCCAGACTGTAGAGAAAGCCGATGCCCAGGATGCAGGCCTGCTCATTGAAGTTCTGCACTGCAATCGAGCGGCCAGCCCCCATGAGGTTGTGCCCCCGATGCTGCAGCAGCGCATTCATGGGCACCACCAGATAGCCCCCGATGGCCCCCAGCACGATCAGGAAAGGCACCGCCAGCCACAGCTGGTGAATGAACACCATGGCCACCACCAGTACCCCCATGACGATGCCGAGCGGCATCACGCGCGTGGCCTGGTCAAGCCGCATGCGCATCGACGCGAACACGGCCCCGGCAGCGGTGCCGATCGCCACCACCCCCACGAGCCGGGAGGCCTCGGGCACTGCATAGCCGAGCGCCACGGCGGCCCAGGCCAGCACGATGTAACGCAGATTGCCACTCACCCCCCAGAACAGCGTGGTGCTGGCCAGGGAAATCTGTCCGAGCTTGTCTTCCCAGAGACGCTTGTTGCAGGTCCAGAAGTCGGGCAGCAGGCTCAGCGGATTGGAAGGCATGGGCCGCATGACCGCGCACGTGAGCGGAATGCGCGTGTTGATCGCTGCGGCAATGAAGTAGATGACCCCGATCACGCTGATGGCCGCCTCGGGGGGGGTATCGACACCGGTGTCGATGAAGGGGAAGTCGAAGGCCAGCAGGGGTTGCGCGATCTGCGGGCTGAGCAGCTGCCCGCCAAACAGCACTCCCAGAATGATCGAAGAGATGGTCAGCCCCTCGATCCAGCCATTGGCCTTGACCAGCTGCGAGGGCGGAAGCAGCTCGGTGAGGATGCCGTACTTGGCCGGCGAATAGGCCGCCGCCCCCAGCCCCACCACCGCATACGCCAGCAGCGGGTGCCCGCCGAACAGCATCATGATGCAGCCGAGCACCTTGATCGCGTTGCTCAGGAACATGACGCGCCCCTTGGGCTGCGAATCGGCAAAGGCCCCCACAAACGGAGCCAGCACCACATAGAACAGGGCGAACACCGGCACCAGAGCAGCCTTCTGCCAGTCTTCGGCGCCGGCTGCCTTGAGCAGGGCAATGGCCGCGATGAACAGGGCGTTGTCGGCCAGCGAGCTGAAGAACTGCGCGGCCATGATGGTATAGAAGCCGCGTTTCATGAAACCGCAGCCCCGCAACTCCGAACGAATAGCATCAGATCACTCAAACACAACCCCTCGCGCCCCTCGGGAACGCTTGTCTCCATCATGGCGCCGCGTCCTTGCACGCGTGCAGTCCATGCCCTGACGGTGCACTGTGTCCGCATGACGGATAGCCGCACCATATCGTAGTATGCGCCATTTCAGGCACTGTCGCCCCGCGCCCCTTCTCCGCCGCCGCAAAACAGGGGTGCACCCCCTGTGGCAGACCCAGGGCCTGTCGCAGGAAACCCACCGTCTGCAGTCCGCCACGCAGGCCAGACACCCACGCGCCCACTCCCGGCAGGAGACGCCCACGCGGTGGGCAGAAGAGGATAATGCCTCCCATCCTCTTTCCTCCTCCGGAATTTCCACCATGCCGCGCCCGATCCATGCCTATGTCCATACCGATGCCCTTGCCCATAACCTGATGCGCTGCCGACAGGCGGCAGGCGAGGCGCGGGTCTGGGCCGTCGTCAAGGCCAATGCCTACGGACACGGCATCGAACGCGCCTACGAGGGTCTGCGCGGTGCGGACGGCTTTGCCCTGCTCGACCTGGACGAGGCCGTGCGTCTGCGCGACCTGGGCTGGCGCGGCCCCATCCAGCTCATCGAAGGCGTGTTCGAGCCCCGCGACCTGGAACTCTGCTCCCGCCTGGGTCTGTGGCACACCGTGCACAGCGACGAACAGATCGACATGCTGGCCGCCCACAAGACGGTGCAGCCCCACAAGGTCTTCCTCAAGCTCAACACGGGCATGCAGCGCCTGGGATTCAACCCCGACCGCTTCCGTGCCGCCTATGCCCGCGTGCAGGCACTGCCCCAAGTGGAAGATGTGGGCCTGATGACCCACTTTGCCACTGCAGACGTGGCCGTGCCGGGCATTGCACGCGCCTGGGAAATCTTCGAGCGCACCACGGCCGAACTCCCCGGCGAACGCAGCGTGTGCAATAGCGCCGCCCTGCTCCGCCACCCGGAACTGGCCGCCGCCACCGACTGGGTGCGCCCCGGCATTGCCCTCTATGGCAGCAGCCCCGACGTGGATGCACACGACGTGCATCACTGGGAGCTGCAGCCCACCATGAGCCTGCGCAGCAAGCTCATCGAGGTGCGCGACCTGCAGCCGGGCGACCAGGTGGGATACGGCGCCCTGTTCACGGCCGATCGCCCCCTGCGCATCGGCGTGGTGGCCTGCGGCTATGCCGATGGCTACCCCCGCACCTGCGGCACCGGCACCCCGGTGCTCGTGGCAGGTCACCGCAGCCGCACCCTCGGCCGCGTCAGCATGGACATGCTGGCAGTGGACCTGACGCCCGACACCACCGACATCCCGGCCGATGCCGTCATCGGCCTGGGCACGGAAGTCACGCTCTGGGGACGTGCCAGCACCGGCGAAGTGCTGCCCATCGACGAGGTGGCCGCCACCGCCGGCACACTGGGCTACGAGCTCATGTGCGCACTGGCGCCCCGGGTGCACGTCAGCGTCACGGACTGAGTCCCTCCGGCTCCTTTGTCCGGTTCCACAGCGCTCCAGTCCTGCACATCCTGCCGCATCGGTGCCGAAGGTTGAAGCGGCAGAACATGCCGCGTCACAGCCGTCGATGCTGCAGCGCGGGCAGCTGCTCGCGCATTTCCTGCATCACGGCCCAGTCGCAGTCGGCCTGCACTACGCCCTCTCCTTCGGCCAGCTCGCCCGTCACCCGCCCCCAGGGGGTGATGGCCAGCGTCTGCCCCCAGGTTCGCCGCCCGTTGGCATGGCGACCGCCCTGCGCCGGTGCCAGCACCCAGGCCAGATTCTCGATGGCCCGTGCCCGCAGCAGCACCTCCCAGTGAGCCTGCCCGGTGGTGTGGGTGAAAGCGCTCGGCACCAGCAGCAGATCGGCGCGCAGCGCCCGGTACAGCTCGGGAAACCGCAGGTCATAGCAGGTGCTCAGCCCCACCCGCCAGACATGGCCATCGCGCGACGGCAACTCGAAGGCCACCGGCTTCGCCCCCGCCTGCTGCACACGGGATTCGTCGTAGCTCTCGCCTCCCCGCTGAAAGGCGAACAGATGCACCTTGTCGTAGCGGGCCACTTCGCGCCCGTCGGGCGCGTACACGAGCGTGGTGTTCGTCACCCGTGCGGGATCGTCGGTCCGCAGCGGAAGGGTGCCTCCAGCCAGCCAGATCCCCAGTCGGCTGGCCTGTGCACGCAAGAAATCCTGCAGGGGCCCGGCGCCGTGCTCCTCTGCAATGCCCAGCTTGTCCCGGTCACTGTGCCCCATGAGACAGAAATACTCGGGCAGTGCCACCAGCTCGGCCCCGCCCTGCGCGGCCTCCTCGATCAAGCGGGCAGCAGTGTGCACATTGGCGGCGGGCTCGGTGCCGGAAACCATCTGGATGGCAGCAACTTTCATGGAACGCTCCGAAAATCAGGAAAGGAATGGCAACATGCCCACTCTAGCGGCTCCAAGCGCTGCCCGCAGGGGGGGCTGCTCCATGTCCACATACAGAGGAGCACGCATTCCCGCAATCGCGGGCCTTTCCCGGGCTGCCACCGCAGTCGACATGCAGAAAGACCCTGCGCAAAACCATGCGCCATGGGTCTTGCACACTGCCTCGCACCTCATCCAGAAAAGCAAAAGCCCCGCATGGAAGCGGGGCCCTGTCATGATCGGGTGCACCATGGACCGGGGCCCATGGAAACCGTGTGATCAATAGTTGTTGTCGCGGTCGTCGAAGTTGTGACGACGGCTGGAGCTGTCACGACGGCCACCGTAGGGGCTGCGGAAGCCATCGCCGCCGTTGCCACCATTGCCGCCACCGAAGCCACCGGCATTGCGACCGCCACCGAAGCCGCCTTCGCGGTTGCCACCGCCGAAGCCACCTTCACGACGGCCGTAGCCACCGCCACCGAAGCCGCCTTCGCGACGGGGGGGACGGGGTTCGAGAGGACGAGCCTCGTTGACCACGAGCGGACGGCCGCCCATGTCCTTGCCATGCAGGCCTTCAATGGCGGCCTGTGCCTCGGCATCGCTGCCCATTTCGACGAAGCCGAAACCCTTGGAACGGCCAGTGTCGCGCTCCATCATGACCTTGGCGCTGGTCACGCTGCCGAATTGGCTGAATTCTTGTGCCAGATCGTTGTCGCGCACAGCATAGGGCAGGTTGCCCACGTACAGTTTGTTGCCCATAAACGGACTTCTCCAGATAGATCAAATACCAGCGATGTCCGTTTGGGATGCGATTCGAAAACCCACTCTATCACTCTCGCAAATCAATCACCGCAGTCATATGGCCGACCTGCCTGCCGGCACAGAAACCGGCGCGACAGAGTGTCATCCATACGCGGCTCATTATCGGCCAGATATGTGACTCGCGGATGCCCCGTGCGCCTGAAAACCCCGGGTTTTCTGCGCGCCTTCATCACAAAAGCAACGGCGCTGTGCGCTTTGTTCTTCCCGCGCCACACTGCCCCGCCCCGGGGCAGCACGCCTTACCAGCTCGTTTCGCGGTCCGGAGTGGAGGAAATGCGGTGGATGCTCAGGTCTGCGCCATCGAACTCTTCTTCCTGTCCCAGCCGAATGCCCACGGTCTTCTTGAGCACCCCATAGACCACCAGACCCGAGCAGACCGCCCACGCCACGCCCATGAGGCTGCCGATGAGCTGAGCCCCGAACGACACCCCGCCGATGCCTCCCAGCATGCGCTGCCCGAAGATGCCGGCTGCAATGCCGCCCCACAGGCCGCACAGGCCGTGCAGGGGCCACACGCCCAGGACATCGTCGATGCGCAGGCGGTTCTGCGTCAGGGTGAATGCCTTGACGAACAGGGCGCCTGCCACGCCACCGACCACCAGGGCGCCCAGCGGGTGCATGAGATCGGAGCCGGCACACACCGCCACCAGTCCAGCAAGGGGGCCATTGTGGACAAAGCCGGGGTCGTTGCGCCCAACCACGAGCGCTGCGAGCGTGCCGCCCACCATGGCCATGAGGCTGTTGACTGCCACCAGCCCGCTCATCCTGTCGATCATCTGGGCGCTCATGACGTTGAAGCCAAACCACCCGACAATGAGAATCCACGAGCCCAGCGCCAGGAAGGGAATGCTGGAAGGCGGATGGGCCGACATGGCGCCGTCCTTGCGATAGCGGTTGTGGCGCGCCCCGAGCAGCAGCACGGCCGGCAGGGCCACCCAGCCACCGAAGGCATGCACCACGATGCTGCCTGCGAAGTCATGGAACTCGGCTCCGGTGACCTCCCTGAGCCAGGCCTGCAGCCCCAGATGCTGGTTCCAGGCCACGCCCTCGAAGAAGGGGTAGCAGAACCCCACCAGCACCGCCGTGGCCATGAGCTGGGGCCAGAAGCGCGAGCGCTCGGCGATGCCCCCTGAAATGATGGCGGGAATGGCGGCCGCAAAGGTGAGCAGGAAGAAGAACCGCACCAGCTCATAGCCATTGGCTGCCGCCAGCGCGTCGGCATGAACGAAGAAATGGGTGCCATAGGCCACCCCGTAGCCCACCAGAAAATACACCACGGTGGACACACTGAAATCGACCAGGATCTTCACCAGCGCATTGACCTGGTTCTTGCGCCGCACGGTGCCGAGCTCCAGAAAGGCAAAGCCTGCATGCATGGCCAATACCATGATCGCGCCCAGCAGAATGAACAGCGCATCGACGCCCTGTTTAGGTGCAAACGTCCCCATTATTGAACACACTCCCTTTTGAGAAAACACTGCATCGCCATATTTCGCACTGATAAGGTGCGCATCACGAGATGCTTTTGCGAACACCCGGAAGCTTTCTGATCGGAAGCCTCAAAGCGCACCGGAATAAGCACGAACTGTGCCAATGAGGTGCGCCTTACGTATGCCATGATGGTGCATCACCCTCAATTGGTGCGCAGCGGCCGGGGCCGGCCCGCGTGCGCTGCCATCGGCAGGCCGGTTCTCCACGCGGGGGGACTTCTTGCTATACTGGTTCCGAGTCAGCGCCGATTTGCTTCCAGCTTGCGGGCGCGTTACAAGTTCAGCTAAAACGGAGCACTGGCAAACCCGGCGTCCCGTTGCGGCTCCGGGTTTTTTTGTTCCAGTTTTCTTTGCGATGTCCCTGATAGCCATTCCCCAGACCATGCACTTTGCGGAGCCCCTGTCTCTGCAGAGTGGCGCCAGCATCCACGACTACACCCTGGCCTACGAGACCTACGGCACCCTCAACGCTGACAGGAGCAACGCCATCCTGATCTGCCACGCGCTCAATGCCTCCCACCATGTGGCGGGCGTGTATGCGGACGATCCCAAGAACGTAGGCTGGTGGGACAACATGATCGGCCCCGGCAAGTCGGTCGATACCGACCGCTTCTTCGTGATCGGAGTCAACAATCTCGGCTCCTGCTTCGGCAGTACGGGGCCGCGCGACCCCAATCCCGATGCGCCGCCGGACAGCCCCCGTACGCGCTACGGGGCGGACTTTCCGGTCATGACGGTGGAAGACTGGGTCCATGCCCAGGCCCGGCTGCTCGATGCACTGGGCATCACGCAGCTCGCGGCGGTGATGGGAGGGAGCCTGGGCGGCATGCAGACCCTGAGCTGGACGCTGCAGTATCCCGAGCGGGTGCGCCATGCGGTGGTGATCGCAAGCGCCCCCAACCTCTCGGCCGAGAACATCGCCTTCAACGAGGTGGCGCGGCGCGCCATCGTGACGGACCCGGATTTTCACGGCGGCCACTACTACGAGCACGACGTGGTGCCGGCGCGCGGGCTGCGCATCGCCCGCATGATCGGGCACATCACCTATCTGTCCGACGACGTGATGAACGCCAAGTTCGGCCGCGAGCTGCGCGACGCCGTGACCGACAACGCCACGGGCTACAAGTACAGCACCCAGGACATCGAATTCCAGATCGAGAGCTACCTGCGGCACCAGGGCGACAAGTTCAGCCGCTACTTCGACGCCAATACCTACCTGCTCATCACGCGCGCGCTGGACTATTTCGATCCGGCGCGGCGCTTCGACGGCGACCTCACCCGCACGATGGCGCAGGCCCGGGCCGGCTTCCTGCTGGTGAGCTTCAGCACGGACTGGCGCTTTTCCCCGGCGCGCAGCCGCGAGATCGTGAAGGCCCTGCTCGACAACGGCCGTGACGTGACCTATGCAGAGATCGACGCGCCCCACGGGCACGACGCCTTCCTGCTCAACGACCCGCGCTACCTGGCTCTGGTGCGCGCGTATTTCGACAAGGAGGTGGCAGCATGAGCGGCGGACTGGTCAATGTGAAGGCCGTGGCGGCCCTGGTGCCCGAAGGTTCGCGCGTGCTCGATCTGGGCTGCGGACGCGGCGAACTGCTGGCCTACCTGCAGCAGCACAAGGGCTGCTCGGGCTACGGCGTGGAGCTCGACGATGCCAATGTGCTGGCCTGCGTCCAGCGCGGCGTCAACGTGCTGCAGCTCAACCTCGATCAGGGGCTGTCGGTGTTTGCCGACGACATGTTCGACGTGGTGCTCCAGATCGACACGCTGCAGCATCTGCGCAATGCCGAGACCATGCTGCGCGAGACGGTGCGCGTCGGGCGCATGGGCATCATCGCGTTTCCGAACTTTGCCCACTGGGCCAACCGCCTGTCGGTGCTGCGTGGACGCATGCCGGTGAACCGCCGCATGCCCTACGAGTGGTACGACACGCCCAACATCCGGGTAGGCACCTATGCCGACTTTGGCATCATGGCGGCCCGCAACCACCTGCGCGTGCTCGACAGCTTTGGGCTCAACGAAGCGCGCGTGGTGCGCCACCTGCCCAACCTGCTCGCCCCCACCGCCGTGTACCAGGTGGCGCGCAGCACGCCACGCTGAGAGGCGCTGCCCGGGGCCATCACCCCGGAGCCGCCCACGCGCTCACTGGAAGGCCACCTCCTGAAAGCTGCGCAGCTTGCGGCTGTGCAGCTGCCCCGTGGCACGCTGGCGCAGCAGCTCCAGCGCCTTGATGCCGATGCGCAGATGCTGGTCGACCCGCTCGCGGTAGAAGCGGTCGGCCATGCCGGGCAGCTTGATCTCGCCATGCATGGGCTTGTCGCTCACGCACAGCAGGGTGCCGTAGGGCACGCGAAAACGAAACCCGTTGGCGGCCACGGTGGCGCTTTCCATGTCGATGGCCACGGCCCGGCTCTGGCTGAAGCGGCGGGCCGGCGTGTTCTGCGCGTCCAGCTCCCAGTTGCGGTTGTCGGTGGTGGCCACGGTACCGGTGCGCAGCACGGCCTTGAGGTCGTCCCCTTCCAGCCGCGTCACCTCCGCCACGGCCTGCTGCAGGGCCTGCTGGATCTCGGCCAGAGCCGGCACGGGCACCCACAGGGGCAGATCGTCGTCGAGCACATGGTCGTCACGGACATAGCCGTGGGCGAGCACGTAGTCGCCCAGAGTCTGGCTGTTGCGCAGCCCCGCACAGTGTCCGAGCATGAGCCAGGCATGGGGGCGCAGCACGGCCACATGGTCGGTCATGGTCTTGGCGTTGCTCGGGCCCACGCCGATGTTGACCATGGTGATGCCCTCGTGGCCAGGACGCACCAGGTGATAGGCCGGCATCTGCGGCAGCCGCTGCGGGTGCGTGCCCTGCACGAAGCCTTCGGGCGGCTGGCCTCCGGCCGCGTGGGTGACCACATTGCCCGGCTCCACAAAGGCGGTGTAGCCACTCGCGGGGTCCTGCACGGCAGCGTGCCCCAGGCGGATGAACTCGTCGATGTAGAACTGGTAGTTGGTGAACAGCACGTAGTTCTGGAAATGGCCGGCAGCGGTCCCGCTGTAGTGGCGCAGGCGCTGCAGCGAATAATCCACACGCGGCGCCGTGAACAGCGACAGCGGATGCGCTGCCGAGCCGTGGGGCTGCCAAGTGCCGTTGGCGATGCGGTCGTCCATGCTCGACAGGTCGGGCCAGTCGAAGGTGGTGTGCATGCGCTCGCGCAGAGTGGCATCGAGCGTGCCCTGCAGCGCCTCGTGCGGATCGAGCGCAAAGTGCAGCGCAATGGGCTGGTGGCTGGTGGCGATCTCCAGCGGCACCCCATGGTTGGCCAGCAACAGCGCGAACTGCATGCGGTAGTAGTCGGCAAACAGAAAAGGATCGGACAGCGTGGTCTCGTACACCCCCGGCTGCGCCACAAAGCCAAAGGCCGAGTGGCTCTCGCCCCGCGGATGCACGGTAGGCACCACCGTGCGGATGCGCACCAGCGGATAGTGCGCCCGCACCGGCCAGGGCAGACTCCCCTCTTCCAGAAACCGCCTGAACCCCGCCCGCAGATGGTCGATGGCCTCCTGATAGATCGTCTGCACCTGGCGCAGCGCAGCATCAGGATCGGTATGGAGCTGGGGCGCCTGAAACGGCGGCGTGAGCGGTTGCTGGGTCATGCGCCCCATTGTACGAAGCGCGCGTGGCAGGGGGATGACTGGGCGGTGGGGGGGCTGTCTCCTGTTTTTTCTTTCCCCGGGGCTTTGGAACGGGCAGCAACTCAATCTGTTTGATCCTGACTGCGGGGCAAGTGGCCGATGTCACACAGGCAGCAGCATTGATCGAGCATTTTAGGCCGGTGCCATCATCGCCAACAAGGGGTACATTGAATCAATGTTCCAATTTCAAGGTGGAATCTCCGACTCCGATAGAAACCGCATCGTTTCAGACCTCCAGAAGCATAGTCACAATTTCTATTGACCAGAACGGTCGTGTGTCCTTCGACATGCAATGGCGCAAGGGTCTACACTTCAATGCAACGCACCGGAAAAAACTACGTTTTTTGCCGTCCAGTGATTTTTTACGTTAAGTTTCACGAGGAAAACTCCGATGACTGACCTGATATCAGAATACAAAAAAGTTTGGGGTGACAACCTAAAGCAGTTACTCGAAGAGTACGACTACCAGAAAAAGCTAACGGAGAAGCTCGACACGCTCGGGCCAAAAGACCTTGATATCAAAACCTTCTACGAAATCGTTCTGTGGAAGCTCAACCGCTTCCCAAGTATCGAAGACAATCTTCTAGAAGAGCTCAAGACAGTAAAAGAAATAAAACCTAATGAGCACCGCAAAGCCAAGGACGTACTTTACAAGATGCTGAGGAGCCCAGGCATTGCGCTGCCAATGGCATCTACGATTCTCAGGTTCCTGAATCCGTCAGCTTTTCAGATCATTGACGATCGCGTCTATCGGGTCGTTCACCCTGGAAAGGCGAAGTACCCGGCCAAGCCACAGAAGCTGAATGAACGCTACCTGAAAACCTCATCCAAGATCTACTTCGACTACCTTGACGCGTTGCACAAGCTATCGTCCCCAAAGTTGCCTTTTGATAAGGCAGATCGAATTCTTTATCAACTCGACATAAAGCTTGGCAACAAGATTGGCACTGGAACCTAGGTGTCGCATCCCAGACGATCATAAGGTCGCTTGCAAAACAGATGCGAGTGAGGCTGGTACCCCTCCTTCATAAAAAAACGCACCGATCACAAGGGATGCGGTGCGCATGGGGAAAAGCAATGATCTCGCTTGCTGGCGCTGTCCCGCCAGCTGGAGGACCCGGGTGCTGGCCCGGGCTGCTGGGGGTCAGAGTGCGGGAATGCGCAGCTTCTGGCCGGGGTAGATGCGGTCGGGGCTCGACAGCATGGGCTTGTTGGCTTCGAAGATGACCATGTACTTGTTGGCGTCGCCGTAGTACTTGCGGGCGATGGCGGAGAGGGTGTCGCCGCTCACCACGTCGTGGTACTGGGCATCGGCTGCGGCGGTGTCGGCCACGGTGAGGTTGTTGTCGACCGACTGGACGCTGGCGACGTTGCCAGCGGCCAGGGTGGCTTTTTCGGAGGCTTCCTTGCTGGGAGCGCTGCCGGTGAGGGTGACTTTGCCGCTGGCACCGTCGAAGACCACGGCCAGATCGCTCAGGCCGAGGTTCTGGGTGTCGATGTACTGCTTGATGGCGTCGGCGGCCTGGGCGTTGAGGGTGGACAGGTCGGGGCTGTTGCTGGCCGCTGCCTGCTCGACTTCCTTGTGACCGAAGAGCTTTTCACCGGCTTCCTTGATGAAGCTGAGTAGTCCCATGCGTGATCTCCTTGATAAAAGCGGAAAAGTGACTGGACCCTTAAAGAGTAAGGGCTTTCCTGGGGGCATGCATGGCAGCAGGGGGCAATTTGGGTAAGCAAATGTCAAATTTTGCGCACTGGCATCGCATAATCGCGCCTATGAGTTTCCTTGCCATCGACGTCGGCAACACCCGCCTGAAATGGGCCCTGTACGCGCAGGCCCGGCCGGATGCGCCGCTGATTACCCACGGAGCGGAGTTCCTGGAGAACATCGACCGCCTGGCCGAAGGTCCGTGGAAGGATCTGCCCGTGCCGGACCGGATGCTGGGCTGTGTGGTGGCGGGCGATGCGCTCAAGCGCCGGGTGGTGGAGCAGATGGAGATCTGGCCCGATCTGGTGCCGCGCTGGGTGGTGCCCCGCCCCGAGGAGGCGGGGGTGCACAACGGCTACGACATTCCCACCCGCCTGGGCGCGGACCGCTGGGTGGCGATGATCGGTGCCCGGCACCGCATGCTGCAGGGCTGCACGGACGGCGCCGGGCCGCGCCCTCTGGTGGTGGTGATGGTGGGCACGGCGGTGACGGTGGAAGCCGTGGATGCCGAGGGGCAGTTTCTGGGCGGGCTGATTCTGCCGGGGCACGGCATCATGCTGCGTGCGCTGGAGTCGGGCACGGCAGGGCTGCATGTGCCGACCGGGCATGTGACGGAATTTCCCACGAACACGAGCGATGCGCTGACGAGCGGCGGGACCTTTGCGATTGCCGGCGCGGTGCAGCGCATGGTGCGTCATGTGGCGGAGCGCTGCGGACAGCCGCCCCTGTGCGTGATGACGGGGGGCGCGGGCTGGAAGATGGCGCCCTACATGGAGACGCCTTTCGAGCTGGTCGAGGGGCTGATTTTCGAGGGGCTGCTGGCCATGGCAGCCGCCAATGATCCGCTTGCCAGCCAGCAGCGCGTGACGGCACTCTGACGACGGCTGCGGCGGCGGCTGCATCTGGGTTTGCACGCGGCAGGCCTTGCATGGACTGCCCCGCGCAGGGGTGTAGTGTGCCGGGTGTGGTGTGGGGGCGCTGACTGCAGGGCGCCCCCGGGGCACCGCACCGGGGCGGGTGCCGCCCTCCTCCTTGGCTTGGCCTTGTGTCGCTTTATTTTCTGTCCTGTGCGGTCCGGGCGGTTCCGGCTCAGGCGTGCGGAGCGGACGGCGTGGTGCCTCCGCCGGACTGCGACTGCGGCCGAGAGGGCACTGCGGGCGCCGATACGGCACCGGGAGCTGCCGGGGGAACGACAACGCCCGGTGCGGACGTGCCGGCGGGCGGCTGGGGCGGCCAGTCGCGCAGGTGCACGTCCATCTGCGGGAAGCTGATCTCGATGCCGGCAGCGGCAAAGCGCTCGACGATGGTCTGGTAGAGGTCGTTGGTGACGCGGATGCGGTCGGCCAGTTCGGGCACGTAGGCACGCAGCTCGAAGTTGATGGTGCTGTCGGCCAGGGCGATGAGGGCGGTGACGGGGGCGGGGTCGTCCATGACGCGCGGATGCGAGCCGGCGATTTCGAGCAGGAGGCGGTGCACGCGGCCGAGGTCGGAGTCGTAGGCGACGCCCACGGGCAGCACGATGCGGGTGACCGTGTCGCTCAGGGACCAGTTGATGATCTGGCCGGTGATGAAGGTCTTGTTGGGGATGATGACTTCCTTGTTGTCGTAGTCGCGCACGGTGGTGGCACGGGTGCGGATGCGCGTGACGGTGCCGTTGAGGTCGCCGATGGTGACGGTGTCGTTGACGCGGAAGGGGCGCTCGACCAGCAGGATGAGGCCGGAGACGAAGTTGGCAAAGATTTCCTGCATGCCGAAGCCGAGCCCGACCGTGAAGGCCGCCGCGAGCCACTGCAGCTGCGACCAGCGCAGGCCGAGCTGACTGAAGCCGAGCAGGCTGCCCGAGATGACGATGGCATAGCGCAGCAGCGTGGTGACGGTGTAGCGGGTGGAGGATGAGATGCGGTCGTAGGGGGTGAGCAGGATTTCGAGCAGGCCGGGCAGATTGCGCGCCATGCTGGTGGTGAGCACGATCACGGCCAGGCTCACGCCGAGGTCCATGAGGCTGATGGCCTGGCTGATGGTCTGGCCGTCACTGTCGGTAGTGGTGCTGTGCCACACGACGATGCTGTCGAAGCGCAGCAGCGCCGGCAGCACGCCAGACCAGGCCCACAGCAGGCCGCCGAACAGCAGCACGAACAGGGCCATGCGCACGAGCCGCCGGGTCTGGGCGCTGACGGTGACGAGGGTGAGGCCCGAATCGACGTCGGGCGATTCCCCCGATTCGAGGTCGGCCACGGCAGGCTGTTCGCCCCCGTCGCCCTGCTGCGCCTTTTGCGCGGCCAGGCGGCGTTCGCCCAGGAGCAGCCAGCGCTGCAGCAGGCCGGCCGCCACGGCCACCACCAGCCCCACCGACAGGCTGGTGATGAGCGCGTGCAGCACGATGGCGCCCGAATACACATAGCCCAGGGCCACGATGATGGCGCAGAACGCCAGCGCGGCAGGCAGGAGGATGCCGACCCAGCGCACCAGCAGGTGCCGCCGGTGGGCATGCCCGGGAGACATCGGCGCCCACTCGCGTGCCTCGCGCAGGGTGCGTGCGGCCAGCACGGCCAGCCCGCCGGCGAGCAGCATGAGGGCCAGCCGGGTCTGGCTGTCGATGTCGGCGTCGACATTACGGTCGAGGGGAACGAGCGCCAGCAGGGCCAGCGGCACGATGAGGGTGGTGCCCACGGGCCAGAAGCGCCGCGCGGCGCGCACGCGGTCCGGCGCCCAGTAGAGGTGGGCCTGCGCCAGCCCCAGCGGCAGGATGAGCGAGTGCAGGAAGCAGATGATGAAGATGGTGCCATCGGTGCGCAGCAGGGCCTGGCCCCAGGCCTCGCCCCCGGTCACGCGCTGCAGCAGATAGCCCAGTCCCCCCGCCAGGGCAGGCCAGGGAGCGGCATGCAGCAGGGTCCAGCCCAGAGCTTCCAGGGTGTAGCGGAAGCGGTCCTGGAGCGGGTCGTGCATGCGCGTGGCAATCTGCTGCAGTGCGGCCGGGGCGCGCCGCGCGGCCACGAACAGGGCTCCCACGGCCAGCACCACGAGCAGGTACAGAAAGGGCGCCTGCACGAGGTCGGCCAGCACGCGCGCGGGCATCTGCAGCACGGCGCCGGGGTGCAGCGACTGCGCCAGATGCGTCGGCAGCTGCAGCAGCCAGGACAGGCTCACCGGGCGGTGGCTGGGGATCCAGAGCAGCTCGCGCTCCATGAGGTCGCGCAGCTCGGTGCCCCGGCTCGTGATGGTGTAGAGCGCCGCATCGGTCTGCTCCAGCATGGTGATGCGGCGGCGCAGCAGGGGATCGAGCTGGTCCATGAGCTCGACCTGAGTAGCCTGCCAGCGTGCCATTTCATCGGCCGAGGCGTTGTTTGCCGTGGGGACGGAGGCGGCCCCCGACGCGGCCTCGGATGCAGCTGCGGCGATGCCGGTGATGCCACTCTGGGGCTGCCCATGCACCAGGGCATAGCGGCGCTCGGAGAGGTTGTAGAGCCGCAGGCGCAGGTCGCCCAGCTCGGACTCGACCGTGCGGCGCTGCTGGTAGAGCGCATACACCGAGGGCAGTGCAAGCCGCTGCTGCCACAGCCAGTGGCCGATGGTGGCGTTGCTGCCCCCGAGTCGCAGGCGGGCCTGGGTGTCGCGCAGGGTGGTGGCGACCAGATCGCTGGTGCGCTCGGCTTCGGCCAGCGCAGCGCGGTCGGCGGAGAGGCTCTGGGTATTGGTCAGCAGCTCGTTGGCGAGATGGGCGTTTTCGCGCGCGATGGCGGCGATGCGGCTGTCGGGGGATGGCTGCTGCGCGGCCAGGGCAGTCATCTGGGCGGCGAGCTTCTGCAGGCGGGCCTGACTCACGGCTGCGATGCGGCGGCTGAGCCAGTCGAGGCGCGGGGCGCGCAGGGTTTCCTGCTGCCGCAGGCCGTGCAGGGTCGATTCGAGGGCGCGCTGACGCAGATCGCTGGTGTTCTGCTCCAGTTCGGCCACGGCCAGCGCCAGACTGGCCTTGCGCTGCTCGGCGCTGTGCTTGAGCTGCCGGGCCTCGGTGAGAGCGGCCGGCTCGCCCTGTACCTCGGGCAGCGGGGTGGTGGCGGTGTCGGCGGCACGGCGCAGGGTGTCGAGCCGGTCGAAGGTCTGGCCCGGGCTAGAGATGAGGCCGGTGAGCTCGTCGGAGGTGCTGTCGATGCGCGAGCGCAGATCGGCCTGCGCGCTGCGCTCCTGGGCGAGCAGGCGTTCGAGCGTGTCGCTGTCGGCATCGGCCGGAATGCGCCGCACCCAGGCCTGCAGCTGGGCGTCGATGTCTGCCTGTGTGAGCGGCCGCACGGTGGCAGCGGCAGGAGCGCTCTGTTGCTGGTGCAGGGTCTGGAGACGGGCGGCCAGGGTATCGCTTTCCTTTTCGAGGGCGGAGGCGTCGTCGAGCAGCGCCTTGGCGGTCTTGAGCTGGGCGGCTCCGAGCCCCGCATTGGGAAGGGCCTTGCGGGCTGCCTCGATGCGCGGCGCCACCGGAGCCGGTACGGCTGCCGCACTGCCCGTGCCGGAGCCGGCTGTGCCATCGAGCACTGCAGTGGGAGCGGCAGGCAGTGCAGCAGAGGACGCCGTTGCCGCACTGCCGGTCACCACGCCGAGCAGCCCTGCCACTCCGGTGTCCGCCGTCTGGGCTGCAGCCGATGCAGGCTGCACGCCACCCGCCACGGTCAGGGCCACCGCAGCAGCCACCCCGCACAGCCAGCGCACAAGCGGCCTGCCGAACGAAGGCGCAGCAGAAGCGGCAGAAGCCGCAGAGGCGGAAACAACGGAAGCAGAAACGGAGGCGGCGGATTCCGGGATCATCGGCAGACGGGATTCATGCAAGGGAAAACGGAGCCCGTCACGCGGGACGTCGATGGGCGCCTGGAAGGACGCGGAGAGCGCGCAGGCATTCCCGCGTCAGGTGGCCTCGGTGACGGCCTCTCCGTCGGACGCGGAAGGCACCGGGGCCGGCCGGGCCAGCCAGCGCTCGGCCAGCCGGACCCAGAAGGTCGCTCCCTGGGGCAGCAGGCGGTCGTTGAAGTCGTAGCTGCCGCTGTGCAGCATGCATGGCCCTGCCCCGTGCCCCAGACTGCGGTGCTGCCCGTCGCCGTTGCCGAGGAAGAAGTAGCACCCCGGCTTCTGCAGCAGCATGAAGGAAAAGTCCTCTGCCGCCATGCTCGGCTCCTGCCGGTGGCTGTGGCGCGGACCGAGCAGCTCGGTGGCCAGCTCATGCACGAAGCGGGCCTCCTCGCGGCTGTTGAGGGTGGGGGGGTAGTTGCGCTCGAACTCGAAGGTGGCCGTCATGCCGAAGGCCTCGGCCAGATGCTCGGTGAGCAGCCGCATGCGCTCCTCGACCAGATCGAGCACATCCAGCGCAAAGGTGCGCACGGTGCCCTGCAGCGTGCAGCGATCGGGAATGACGTTGGTGGCATCGCCCGCCTCGATCATGGTGACCGAAATCACGGCGGCATCGAGCGGCCGGGTGTTGCGCGACACGATGGTCTGGAAGGCCTGCACCAGCTGACAGGCCACGGGCACCGGGTCGTTGGCATCCTGGGGCATGGCGGCGTGGCCGCCCTTGCCGTGCAGGGTGATGCGGAATTCGTTGCTCGACGCCATCACGGCCCCGGGCGAGGCGGCAATGTCGCCCGCAGGCAGGCCGGGCCAGTTGTGCAGGCCAAAGATGGCCTCCATGGGAAACCGGGTGAACAGGCCGTCGTCCATCATGGCCTCGGCACCGCCGCCTGCCTCCTCGGCAGGCTGGAACACGAAGTGGATGGTGCCGTCAAAAACGCCGTGCGCAGCCAGATGCTGCGCGGCCCCGAGCAGCATGGCGGTATGCCCGTCGTGCCCGCAGCCGTGCATGCGGCCGGGATGCCGGCTCGCATGGGCGAAGGTGTTGGTCTCCTCCATGGGCAGGGCATCCATGTCGGCGCGCAGGCCCACGGAGCGCGCGGCATGGCCACGCCGCAGCACGCCCACCACGCCCGTGCCACCGACCCCCCGGTGCACCTCCAGCCCCCACTCCTCCAGCCGGCGCGCGACGATGTCGGCGGTGCGGAATTCCTCGAAGCACAGCTCGGGGTGCGCATGCAGATCACGCCGCAGGGCGACGAGCGCATCGGCCTGCGCGGCAATCTCGGCCGGAATGGCCAGGCGGGGCAAGGGCGGGGCAGTCATGGTCACAGTGTAGCCGCATGCGCTGCGCAGACCCGCAACCGGCGGCCTCAGGTGGCCGGACGGTCGCTCAGGTTCCGCAGGTTGGCCTTGAGTTGCGGGCCCATGGGCATGTTGATGCGCACGTTGCGCGGCGGGATCGGCTGCATGAACCAGCGCGTGTAGAGCCGTGTGAACTCACCGGACTTCATCATGTGGCCGATGGTGCCGTCGACCAGCGTCTTGAACCGGGGATCGTCCTTGCGGAGCATGCACGCATAGGGCTCGACCTGCAGCGGGGTGCCCACCACGGCATAGTCGTGCGGAGTGCGCGAATTGGCGATCAGGCCGAACAGCAGCACGTCGTCCATCGCAAAGGCATCGGCACGCCCGGTCTCGACCATCAGGAAGGCATCGGCATGGTCCTTGGCCATGACCATCTTGGCGTCCAGATGGTGGTCGACCAGGTACTTGCGCATGACCTGCACGTTGGTCGTGCCCGTCGTGACGGCGACCACCTTGCCCTTGAGATCGGCATAGCCGTGGATGCCCGAACGCGCCTTCACGGCGAGGCGGGTGCCGGTGTAGAAGTGGTTGATGGCGAAATCCACCTCCTTGGCACGGGCCGAATTGTTGGTGGTGGAGCCGCACTCCAGATCGATGGTGCCGTTGGTCAGCAGCGGGATGCGGTTCTGGGAGGTGACGGCCTGCATCTCGACCTTGATGTCGGGGCGCTTGAGCTGCTTGCGCACCGCCGCCACGATGGCATTGCTCATGTCCATGGTCAGCCCCACCGGCCGCGTGCCGTCAAGGTAGCTGAAGGGCACGGACGACTCGCGGTAGGCCACCGTGATCTTGCCGGTCGAGGCAATCTTGGCCAGGGTGTCCCCCGCCTGGGCCGGCAGCACGACGGCGGCAGCCAGCACGGAGAGGGTCAGGGGGCGCAGTGCGCGGCGGGCAGGGAACGGAAAACGCTTCATGGGCGAGGCTCCTGGATCGGTCGGTAAGGGAAGGATGCCGGCAGACTCCGCCGTTTCCGGGATAAGGCGAAAGGCGGAGGCCATGCAAACCCAAGCAAAAAACACGCCAGCCCCGCCGGCAGGTGCACCCCTGCCACGCTTCCTCGCCGGAAGCCAGCCTCCTGCGCTGGCAGCACGGCACCCTCAGCCAGCTCCCCTGCATGTGCGGGCATGACGCATTCCGGTGCATGGCGCCCCAAATCCGCGCCAGCCCTGCACGATTCCGTGGTCGCGCCCCGGCCACACCTGCAGGCCGATCCGGCTCCGCCCCCGCGCCGCTGCACGCAGCAGGAAGGACGCGCAGTATCATGAATCCGGCTTTTCTTCGTGGCATCTCTGCCGTGACCGGAGGGCAGAGGTCGTGCACCGGCACGCCATGCGCTGCCCGGCCGACGCGATGCCGTGTCCGCACCTGTATGAAAGCATGCGCCCATGAGCCTCCCTGCCCTGCCCTGCCATCTCAATGGCCGCTACACCACGACCGACCAGGCCACCGTCAGCGTCTTCGACCGGGGATTCATCTTCGGGGACGGCATCTACGAGGTAGTGCCGTTCTACGGCGGCAAGCCCTTCCGGCTGGAGCAGCATCTGGCCCGGCTGGAGCGCTCGCTCAGCGCCGTACTCATGCGCAACCCCCATACCCCGGCCGAATGGCGCACCATGGTCTGCCAGCTCGTGGAGCAGCTCGGTGCCCAGCTGGGGCTGACCCCGGAGCAGTTCGACCAGACGGTGTACCTGCAGGTCACGCGGGGCGTGGCCGTGCGCGACCATGTGATCGACCCCACGCTCGCCCCCACGGTATTCGCCTACGCCAACCGCTGGACTCCGCCGTCGGACGAGATGGTGCAGCATGGCGTGCGCTGCGTCACGGCCGACGACTTCCGCTGGGAGATGGCGCATGTCAAGAGCATCAGCCTGATGGGGGCCATTCTGGCCCGTGACCTGAGCCACCGCGTGGGGGCCACCGAGACGGTCATGTTCCGCCACGACATGCTCAGCGAAGCTGCCGCCAGCAACGTCTGGATCGTCAAGCAGGGCACCGTCATCGGCGTGCCGCGCAGCCACCTCTCGCTGGAAGGCATCCGCTACGGCGTGCTTGACACCCTGTGCGCCGCGCTGGGCATCGGCTTCGAGCTCCGCCCTGTGTCCCGCGAGGAAGTGCTGACGGCCGACGAGGTGCTGCTCACCTCGGCCTCCAAGGAAGTGCTTGCCGTCGTGCAGCTCGACGACCAGCCCGTGGGCGCCGGTGTTCCGGGCCCCGTGGCCCTGCGGCTGCAGGCCGCCTACCGTGCCTGGGCCCGCAGCGGAGCCGACACCCCGGCCTGATGCCGCGCACAGGTCAGGCCCGCACGGGCCTGCCGTGTCTCCGCCTCAGCCCTGCACCCAGGGCAGGCCATGGTGGCGCCAGCCGCCCTGCGTGCCCCGATGCCCCTCGGCATCCAGGGCTCCTTCGAAGCCTTCGAGCACATTGAAGCATGGCGACAGCCCCAGCTCGGTGGCGCGGGTGGCGGCTGCCACCGAGCGCACGCCACTGCGGCACAGAAACAGCAGCCGGCATCCCGGATGGGCCCGGGCCACGGCTGCAATGCCGGCATCGAATCCGGCATTGAGCTCCATGCCGGGATAGATCTTCCAGCCCAGGGGGACGGCACCGGGCACCTGCCCCACCCAGTCGCGCTCGGCATCGGTGCGCACGTCGACCAGCACGGCCGAGCCCGCCTGCACCCAGGCCCAAGCCTGTTCGGGGGACACGTCACCGGCATACCCGGGCTGTGCGTCCGGCGTGAAGGAGGAAGGGAAAGAGGGGGAGGCAGCAGGGGCAGTCATCTGGCAACTCGTGGGATCGGAATGATCCGAGTATCACCCCTTTTGCCAGCCCCCGCTCTGCCCAGGGTCAGCGATGGCCGCCCAGCAGGCCCCCCAGCATGCCCACGAGGCTGGAGGCATCGAGCTGCCCGCTGGCAGCGGCGCCTTCCGTCACCTGCCCCTGGGGAGTGAGATGGTTGACCAGATCGGGCAGCACCTGGGCCAGCATGCCCGAGGCCTGCGATGCATCGAGTCCCAGCTTGCCGGCAAGAGAGCTCACCACGCCCGAACCCAGTGCGGACTGAATCTGCTCTGCGCTCACGGGCAGGTTCTGGCCGTTGCCGATCCAGGAGCTGACCTGTTCACCCAGACCGGCCTTGCCCATGAGCTCCTGCAGGCCATTGAGCCCGCCGACCTGGTTGAGCAGCCCACTGAGCAGGCCCGCACTCTGCTCCTGGCTGCCGCCCCCGAGCAGGCCACCCAGACTGCCGAGCAGCCCTCCCTGGCCGTTGTTCTGACTGTTGAGGGCGGCGCCCAGTACCGAATCCAGCAGTCCCATGGGATGCTCCTTGTGCAAAGAAAAGTGAAGAAGAGAACTGTCTTCCGGTGGCGAGCCTTGATGTCTCGGCCGTGGGCCGGACACGCGCCGCCAGAATGAACAGCGATGAAAATGTACCCTATCCCCCGCGGCAGGCATCAATTCATCATATTCGAATGTCTTTGATTCAGGTCAAAAGTCACATCCCGCAGCCAGTGCCTAATCGACATGTTTCTATAAGTAACCTACAAGGAGTTGGCGATGGATGTCCTGATGCGTGAACTGTTTAGTACGGATATTGGGCTGCTGTCCCTCTTTACCATCGCTTTCATCATCGTGATGGCTGTGTTCATCTACAAGTTCGTGCGCCGGCACATTGCCGAGGACCGCGCCGCAGCCGAACAGCAAAAACCTCAGCTGCGCACCTGAGCCTGAGCCACCATCACGCCGGCGGGGGGCTGGCTGGCGCATGCGGAGATTCCAGTGCGTCGCTTATACTTGATGCAAGGGCTCTGTTGGCCCTTTTAGACTCCCCACCGTGACAAGGGAAAACCATGTTTCCAGAATACCGCGACCTGATCACCAAGCTCAAGACCGAAGACGCCCGTTTCGAGCGCCTGTTCGACAAGCACAACGAACTCGACCAGAAGATCAAGAACATCGAAGCCGATCCTGCTGGTCAGACCGGTGCCGACATCGAAAACCTCAAGAAGGAAAAGCTGCAGCTCAAGGACGAGCTGTACGAAATCCTGCGCAAGGCTGCCGGCAAGGCATGAACCAGACGGGCCGCGGGCCGGGCACTCCCCGGACGCCGCCCTTCTGCACCGAGAACCCACCCCATGCGGTGGGTTTTTTGTTGCCCGTCCCAGACCGAGTGGAAAAAGAAGATGGGGCTCTGCCAGAGGCAGCGCAACGCCCCGTACCGGCCCGCTGGCCTTTCACCGATCCCGGCAGCGCCCTTAGCCCCGCAGCATCAGATAGGCCAGGGCCGCCAGAGGGGCGGTCTCGGAGCGGAGCACCCGGTTTCCGAGCGTGACGGGCAGCCAGCCCTGCTGCAGGGCGGCAGCTTCCTCTTCGGGGGCCAGGCCTCCTTCGGGACCGGAGAGCAGCCACACCGCGCGGTTCGCCTCCAGGGCCGCCGTGCGCACATGCAGGGGCTGTGCGCCGGCAGCGAGCGACAGCACGAGGCGCAGGGGGAGCAGCGCTGCTGCATCTCCGCCGCCCGAACCTGCCGCCGGGGCCAGTGCGTCCTGCAGATCGCGCACGCCCCAGACCGGCGGCACCGACAGCCGCCCCGATTGCTCGCTGGCAGCCACCGCCACGCCCTGCCAGTGGGCCTGCCGCCGCGTGGCGCGCTCGCCCTTGAGACGCAGCACGCCGCGCGCGGTCATGAGCGGCTGGATGCCGGACACCCCGAGCTCGGTGGCCTTCTCGACCAGCCAGTCCATGCGGTCGTTGGCAGGCATGCCTGCGGCCAGATGCACTTCGGGGACAGGGGTAGAGGAAGGCAGCGCGGCATGGCAGGCCCCGATCTGAACGAGGACCTCGCTGCGCCCCATGCGGGTGATGGTGGCCTCAAAGGCGCCCTGTGCACAGGCTGGTGCATCCGCACCGGGCACGGGGAGCCCGTCGGCGTCGAGGGTCAGCCCGCCATGAAAGAGCACGATGGCATCTCCCGGCTGCAGGCGCAGCACCTGAACGTGGCGGGCGGTGCCGGGGGGCAGGCTGATTTTCTCGCCGCTCACGAGCGGCACGGGGCAATGGAAGCGGGCAGGCATGGCGGGTCTGTCGAAAAGGGAGGAATCAGGAAATGTGCCGCATCGGCGCGCTACACGCCGCCGGCCACGTCGAGCAGATGGCCCGTGACATAGCTGGCCGCCGAGCTGGCCAGCCAGACAATGGCCTCGGCCACTTCGCGGGGGCTGCCGATGCGCCCCAGGGGCACGACCTGCAGACGGCGGGCCATGGCTTCGGGGCTGTCGTGATGGATGCCGGTGTCGGTGATGCCGGGACGCACGGCATTGACCCGCACGCCTTCGGCGGCCACCTCGCGCGCGAGGCCGACGGTGAAGCTGTCGATGGCGCCCTTGCTGGCGGCGTAGTCCACATACCGGCCCGGCGAGCCGCCACGCGAGGACGAGCTGCCCACGTGCACGATGGCACCGCCCCGGCCGCCATGGCGCGTGCTCATGTGGCGCACGGCCTCGCGGGCGCACAGCATGGTGCCCAGCGTGTTGACGGCAAACAGGGTCTGCCAGCGGGTCAGGTCCTGCGCATCGAGCCGCGCAGCAGCGGGCGCCAGTCCGGCACTCGTCACCAGGGCATCGAGCCTGCCGGCACGGGTCAGGGTGTCGGCAAAGAGCCGCTGGACCTCCTCCTCGCGGGACACGTCGGCCTGCAGCGCCCAGGCAGTGCCGCCGCCGTCAGCGATGTCTCGCACCACGGCCGCAGCTGCCGCTGCATCCCGGTGGTACGCCACCACCGGTCGCCAGCCCCGGGCAGCCGCAAGCCGGGCCACGGCGGCCCCTATTCCCCGGCTCGCGCCGGTGATGAGCATGACGGGAGTGTCGGGGGAGGCCACAGTGCCCATGGCGCTCACACGCGACCGAAGGCGTAGCCGGTCACGTCGCCAGTGCCCTCGATCTCGTCGACCAGGCGCAGCAGCGGTGCGAGCTCGCGATAGCGCCGCGCCGTGTGGCGGATGTAGTCGATGAAACGGGGCGCATCGGCCAGATAGCGCGGCTTGCCGTCGCGCAGCGTGAGACGGGCAAAGATGCCTGCGACCTTGAGGTGACGCTGCAGCCCCATCCATTCGACGGCGCGGTAGAAGGCGCCAAAGTCGCCATGCCAGCCCTCGTGGTCGAGCAGCCCGGCCTTGCGGGCACGCTGCCAGTAGCGCACGGTGATGTCGAGCACCATGTCCTCCTCCCAGCTGATGAAGGCGTCGCGCATGAGGCTGGCGATGTCGTAGGTCACGGGCCCGTACACGGCATCCTGAAAGTCGAGCACCCCCAGCGGAGCCCCCGGTTCGGCTCCGAGCATGAGGTTGCGGGGCATGAAGTCGCGGTGCACATAGACCTGCGGGGCAGCCAGATTGGCTTTCACCAGGGTGGCGAAGGTGCGCTGCAGCACTTCGCGCTGGGCCTCGGTGAGCTGCACCTTGCGGTGCTCGGCCAGATACCAGTCGGGAAAGAGCTGGAGCTCGCGCAGAAGCATGGCTTCGTCATAGAGCGGCAGCTCGGCAGGGCGCGAGGCCAGCTGCCAGGGCAGCAGCACATCGAGCGCCTGCACGTACAGCGGCTGGGCCGCCTCGGGACGCTCGGGGTCGAGCGCCGTCATCATGGTGCGGTCTCCCAGGTCGGTGAGCAGCATGAAGCCGTGGGGCTCGTCCCACTCCAGCACGCGGGGCGCGTGGAGCCCCGCCTCCTCCATGAGGCGCGCCACATGGACGAAGGGGTGGCAGTTCTCCCGATCGGGGGGCGCGTCCATGATGATGCGGCTGGGCAGCCCGCCTGCGCTGTCGATGCGCAGATAGCGGCGGAAGCTGGCATCGGCACTGGCCAGGACCACGGTATCGGGCAGCAGCTGGTGGGACGGAGCCACCTGCCCGAGCCAGCGGGCAAAGTCCTGGGCACGGGCGGAATCGGCCCAGGTGACGGAGGGAATCGCAGACATGGGGAAACATCCTGAACAGGCCGGCCACCCGGCACGCCCGCATTGTAGGCGTTTGCCCCGGGCCGCCGGCACCCCGTGCAGGCCCGCAGGACGGCTACATTTTGGCGCGGACATGTGATGGGGCGGCCGGCAGAGACTGGCACAATGGCAGGATGGCCGTGCCTGCGCGCGGGCCCTGTCGTTTTCCCCGTTTCCTGTTGTCCAACCCCAACCCTACGTCTGGCGTGATTCAGAATTCCTCCCCGCTCCGTCGGCGCTCCCGCACGGACGAGATGCCGCCGCGCCTGCATCCGCAGGCCACCGCGCTGGCAGCCTGGCTGCTGTGTGCCGGATGCCTGGCCCCCTCCTCTGCCGGTGCCGGCACGGCCGCTGCGCCTGCGCCTGCCGCATCCCGCGCCGAGGCGGCGTCGGCTCCTCTGTCCCTGCAGCCCAGCCCCTGGCTCGACGAGCGCCTGCCCGTGCGCGAGCCCGGCACGGCCAGCCCCGGCGCCACCACCGTGGTCGATGCCGACCGTCTGCATGGTCAGGTCGACCGCAGCGTGACCGCCACCGGCCAGGCTGTGCTGCGCCAGCCGGGCGGCGTGGTGCACGGCGACACGCTCGTCTATGACCAGAGCGCCAACACGGTCACGGCCACCGGCCATGTGCGCATCAACCGCCAGGGCAATGTCTACCGCGGCGACCGCCTCCAGCTCCAGCTCGACACCATGTCCGGGGGCTTCTCGGACGTGCAGTACGGACTGCTGCGCAACGGCGCGCACGGCACCGCCAGCCAGGTCGACTTCATCGACGACACCCACAGCCTGGCGCACGACGCCATCTACACCACGTGCCGCACCGACGACGCCCGGGCGGGCAAGTCCAACCCGGCGTGGTACTTCCGGGGGGACAAGATCCTCATCGACACCGAACGCGACGAAGGCTACGTGCAGCACGGCGCGCTCGTGTTCAAGGGCGTGCCCATCCTGCCGATTCCCGGCGGACTCGGCTTTCCGCTGTCCGACAAGCGGCGCTCCGGTCTGCTCGCTCCGAGCATGTCCTACGGCTCCAACGATGGCCTCACCTACAGCCAGCCCTACTATTTCGACATCGCCCCCAACCGCGACGCCACCGTCACCCCCACGATCTACAGCAGCCGGGGCGTGAACCTCTATGGCCAGTTCCGCTACCTCGAACCGCACTACAGCGGCAACATCGAGGTCAACGACATGCCGCACGACAACCTGCGCGACATCAAGCGCTGGAGCTACCGCCTCAACCACACCCAGACCATCCCCACAGGCACCAGTCTGGGGGGCGATCTGGGACTCACCCTCAACCTGCACCGGGTGAGCGACGACAACTACTGGCGCGACTTCAACAGCCTCTCGGCCATCAACAGCTCGCTGTCCGACCGCCTGCTCTCCAACGACGTGCGGCTCAACTGGAGCCACGGCGACTGGTCTGCCTACGTGTTCGCCCAGAAATGGCAGACCCTGCAGCAGCCCGACACCCTCACCCCGCCCTTCGACAAGCTCCCGCAGGCACACGCCACCTACAGCAGAACCGACGTGCGCGGCTTCGACTACTCGATCGACCTCGACACCACGCGCTTCCGCTCCGACAGCACCCTCACCGGCTACCCCAACGGCCAGCGCAGCTACGTGCAGGGCCGTGTCAGCTACCCGTGGCTGAGCTCCTGGGGACACCTCACCCCCACCCTGCAGCTCGATGCCACGCGCTACGACACCTCCACCCCCATGAGCAACGGCGCCACCAGCGCCACGCGGGTGCTGCCCACCTTCACGCTCGACGGTGGACTGGTCTTCGAGCGCTCCACCCAGTTCTTCGGGCGCAACATCACGCAGACGCTCGAACCACGGCTGTTCTACGCCTACACGCCCTACCGCGACCAGAGCTACCTGCCCGTGTACGACACGGCGCTCAAGGACTTCAACCTCTCAAGCATCTTCAGCGCCAACCCCTTCTCCGGCAACGACCGGGTTGCCGACATCAACGCCCTCACCGCCGGCGTCACCAGCCGGCTCTACGAAGCCGACACCGGCAAGGAACTGGCCAGCTTCACCGCCGCCGCACGGCGCCAGATGCATGCCCGGCAGGTCACCCTCAACGCCAGCGACACCGCCGACAGCAGCAGCTTCAGCGACCTGCTCTTCGACGCCAGCCTGCACTGGAGTCCCCGCTGGAGCACGCGCGCGGCCCTGCAGTACGACCCCACCATCGGGCGCAACATCCGCTCGGTCTTCGGCGTGAGCTACAGCCCCGGTCCCTACCGCACCCTGTCGGCCAACTACCGTCTGCAGCGGGGCGTGAGCGAGCAGGTCGACGCCGGCTGGCAATGGCCCATCAACGACCTCTGGGGCGAAAAGGACGCCTCGCCCGGCCGTGGTCAGGGCCTCGGCCCGAACCGCTGGTACTCGGTCGGCCGCGTGTACTACTCGATGCTCGACCGCCGCATCGTCGACGCCATCCTTGGCTTCGAATACGACTCCTGCTGCTGGATCGGCCGGGTGGCGCTGCGCCGCCAGCAGACCCAGGAAACCCCGGTACAGTACAGCAACAAGATCATGTTCCAGCTCGAACTCACCGGCCTCACCCGCCTCGGATCGAGCCCCATTCCCACCTTCCGCGACAATATTCCGCACTACCAGCTGCTGCGCGACGGTTCCGCCGCCGAGCACAGCCGATTCGAGCAATACGAATGACCCCCACCGCAGAGCATCCCATGACTTCTTCCGTCGTCCGCCTGTCCTCCCTGACCCGCCGTACCGGCGCCCTCACCCTGGCCACCCTCATGGCCATCGGCGCCGTGCTGCCCGCGCAGGCCCGCACCCCCTCCCGCAAGAAGGCCCCCACGGCTGCCGCGCCGGCAGTCCACGCGACGCCGGGCGCCCCGGTCGTGGGCGACTACATCGTGGCCGTGGTCGAATCCACCCCCGTCACCAACCGCGAGGTCAACCTGCGCGCCGACCTGATCGCGCACGACCTCACTGCCCGCCATGCCGCCGTGCCCGAACGGGCCGCCCTGCTCAAGCAGGCCCTCAACGACCTCATCCTGCGCAAGGCCGCCATCAGCTTCGCCAAGAAGGCGGGCCTCACCGCCAGCGACGAGGAAGTCAACGTCCGCCTGCAGGAAGTCGCCGCCCAGAACCAGACCGACATCAAGACCCTGCTGGCCCGCGTGCAGACCGACCGCCATCTCACACCGGCCCAATACCGCCAGGAACTGGCCGACCAGATCGCCGTGGAACGCCTGCGCCAGGGACAGATCGCCTCCATGACCGGCAAGGTCACTGATGCCGACGCGCTGGCCTACCTGCGCGAGCAGCAGGCCAAGGCGGGCGCCGGAGTCGCTCCGGTCGAAATGCTCAATCTGGCCCAGATCATCATCGCCGTGCCCCGCAATGCCGATGCCGCCACCGTGCAGCAGCTGCAGGCCAAGGCCGAGGAAGCCCTCGCCAAGCTGCGCTCGGGCACCGACTTTGCCACCGTGGTGCACGACTACACCGACGGCTCCGGCCGCACCACCGGCGGCGTCATGGGCCTGCTGCCCGCAGCGCAGTACCCGGCCGAATTCACCAGCGCCGTGCAGAACGTGCCGGCAGGCCAGACCACCGGCATCATCCGCACCGTGGCCGGCTTCCACATCCTGAAGGTCGTGGACCGCCAGCAGACCACCGCCGTCATGACCGTGCCCGAGCTGCACGTGCGCCACATCCTGCTGCGCACGGGCCCCAAGCTCACCCAGGCACAGGCTCTGGCCGAACTCACCAAGCTGCGCCAGCAGATCACGGCTGGCAAGCGGGACTTTGCCGATGCCGCACGGGCCGTCTCCGAAGACGGCAGCGCCCAGCAGGGCGGCGACCTGGGCTGGACCCCGCCCGACGTGTTCGTGCCCGAATTCACCCAGCAGATCGACCGGCTGCAACCGGGACAGATCAGCGCTCCGTTCGTGACCCGCTTCGGCGTGCATCTGGCCCAGCTCCTCGGACGCCGCGCCATGCCCATGACCCCGCAGCAGGAGCTCGAAGCTGCCCGCGCCGCCCTCCGCCAGCAGAAGGAAGCCGCCGCCGGTGCCGAATGGGAACGCAACATCCGTGCCCGTGCCTACGTCGAGCTGCGCGAGGCCGCGCATTGAGCCGTTCCACCCCCTCCCGCCCAGGCCACCATGCCCGCACCCCGGTGGCCCACAGCGGGGGCCATGTGGCGCGCAAGCGCTTCGGCCAGAACTTCCTGCATGACCAGGCCGTCATCGAGGGTATCGTCGATGCCATCGATCCCCGGCCCGGCGAGCCTCTCATCGAGATCGGCCCCGGTCTCGCTGCCCTCACCCGGCCGCTCGTCGAGCGCTGCGGCCATCTGACCGTCATCGAGCTCGACCGCGATCTCGCTGCTCGCCTGCGCACCGTGCCCACGCTCGACGTGATCGAGGCCGATGTGCTCAAGGTCGACATCACGGCGCTGGCGGCCGAGCGTGGCTGGACCCAGGTTCGCCTTGCGGGCAACCTGCCCTACAACATCTCCACCCCGATCCTGTTCCACCTGCTCGACCACGTTGCCATCGTGCAGGATCAGCACTTCATGCTGCAGAAGGAAGTCGTGCACCGCATGGTCGCCGGCCCGTCCACCTCGGACTACAGCCGGCTGAGCGTGATGCTGCAGTGGCGCTACGCCATGGAAAAAGTCCTCGACGTGCCCCCCGGCAGCTTCAACCCGCCGCCCAAGGTCGACAGCGCCGTGGTGCGCATGGTGCCCCTTGCGGACGCGCCTGCCGTCGATGCACGGCTGCTGGGCGAGCTGGTGCAGTCCGCCTTCAGCCAGCGACGCAAGCTCCTGCGCCACAGCCTGGGCCACTGGCTGGAGGCCCACGGCTACACCGGCGATTTCGACCTGCACCGCCGCGCCGAGGAAGTGCCGGTAGCCGAATATGTGGCGCTGGCCCAGTCCCCCTCACTGTCCGCCTGAAGCGCCCCGCCGCACGGCACAGGCAGCAGCACACAGGCGCTGACTGGGCAAAAGCAAGAGCCTGCGCGCGTCAGCACGCAAGCTCCCACAGCGACGGAACGGAACCGCCCCTGTCAGTCGGCCGATGCCTTGCCGGCCTTGCTCCCCTTGGCGTGCTTGCCCGCCGCCTTGCCGGACCTGGCAGGCTTGACGGTCTTCACCCCCTTGGGCAGGTGAGCGGCCACCGCATCGGCACCTGCCGGAGCCAGCGCAGCCCCTTTCCCTGTCTGCGCAGCACCGGCCACAGGCACTTCCGCCCTGGCAGCTGCCGGCACACGCCCGCTCTGCCCCGCAGACTTCGATTCGGCTGCAGGCGCCAGAGTCCGGCGCGGTGCGCGCTCCTCGTACTCGCGGCGAAGCTGCTTGCGGACCATGGCCTCCTCGAAGCGGCGTTTCTCGTCAGAGGTAAAGGGCCGCAGCGGCGTCACGGCCACCGGCCGCCGTTCCTCGTCCACCGCCACCATGGTGAAAAAGCAGCTGTTCACATGCCGCGTCTCCTGCGACAGAATGTTCTGCGCCTCCACCTTGATCCCCACCTCCATCGACGAAGTACCCGTGTAGTTCACCGAGGCATAGAACGTCACGAGCTCGCCCACATAGATCGGCTGCCGGAACATCACCTGATCCACCGACAGCGTGACCACGTAACGCCCCGCATAGCGGCTCGCGCAGGCATAGGCCACCTGGTCGAGAAGCTTCAAAATGGTCCCCCCGTGCACATTGCCGGAGAAATTGGCCGTATCGGGAGTCATCAGCACCGTCATGGTGAGCTGGTGGGCAGGTAAGTCCATGGTTGACAGATCGGTTCAGAAAAAAAGAAAAATCAAGCAGGCCAAGCTCCACGCCAGGCATGAAGCACGCGCCCCGCTTTGCCGCATGCAGCCGCAAGCACCAGCAACCCAAGCAAAATCCAGGCCACCCATGCTGCACCTCTGCATGCCGCTGAGGTACCGCATTGTGCGCCAACCACAAGCTCCCTGCCGCAGACACGGCCCACTCACGGCCAACTGCCCCGCAAGGCACGGGCTCTTTGGGTTATTTGCCAATGCAGAACTTGCCGAAGATTTCGCCCAGGAGGTCGTCGGGGGTGAATTCGCCGGTGATGGTGTTGAGGGCGTTCTGGGCGAGGCGGAGTTCCTCGGCGAGGAGGTCGAGGGCGGGGGCGGGGGCGGGTCTGGCGAGGTGGGCGCGGGCTTCCTCGACGTGAACGGCCACGTGTTCGAGCGCGTGGAGGTGGCGCTCACGGGCGATGAAGACACCTTCGGGGGCAGATTGCCAGCCGACGAGGCGCAGCAGGCGCTGGCGCAGGGTTTCGAGTCCGGCACCGGTGCGTGCGCTGAGCAGAAGGGGCGCATCGGCATCCTCCTGCCGATGGGCGTCCACGGGAGCTGACAGGTCAGGGGGCGCATCGGTCAGGGTGTCGGCCTTGTTGGCCAGATGCAGCACGGGCACGCTTGCGGGGAGCTGCTCGGCAAGGCGCTCGGCGATGCGGGCGTCGGCCTCGCGGTAGGCGGGGTCGGACTGGCGGGTGAGGTCGTGCAGGAAGAGGACGGCATCGGCCTGGGTGATTTCGCCCCAGGCGCGCTCGATGCCGATGGCCTCTACGGCGTCGACTTCGGCAAGGGAGGTGTCGCGCAGGCCGGCAGTGTCGACGACGTGCAGGGGCACGCCCTCGATCTGGATGGTCTGGGTGACCTTGTCGCGCGTGGTGCCGGCAATGGGAGTGACGATGGCCAGTTCGGCCCCCGCCAGGGCATTGAGCAGGGAACTCTTGCCGGCATTGGGCTGGCCGGCGATGACGACGCGGATGCCTTCGCGCAGGAGCGCGCCCTGCCGGGCCTGGCGGCGGATGCTGGCCAGGCGCTCGGCGATGCGGTCGAGCTGTCCCGAAGCGTCGGCCTGGCGAAGAAAGTCGATGTCTTCCTCGGGGAAGTCGAGCGTGGCTTCGACGAGCATGCGCAGGTGCACGAGGGCGTCGCGCAGGGTCTGCACCTCGTGGCTGAAGGCGCCACTCAGCGAGCGGCTGGCGCTGCGGGCAGCGGTTTCGGTGCTGGCGTCGATGAGGTCGGCCACGGCTTCGGCCTGGGCCAGATCGAGTTTGCCGTTGAGGAAGGCGCGTTCGGTGAATTCTCCCGGCTCGGCCACCCGCACCCCCAGGGAGGTGCCGGCCTGCAGGCAGCGAGCCAGCAGCAGCCGCAGCACCACGCTGCCGCCGTGGGCCTGGAGTTCGAGCACGTCTTCTCCGGTGTAGCTGTGCGGGGCCGGGAACCACAGGGCCAGTCCATGGTCGAGCGCGGCCCCCTGCGCATCCGGAAACGGCAGGTAGGTGGCCATGCGGGCCACGAGCGGGCGTCCGAGCAGGGCTTCGACGAGCGGGGCAAGCCCCTGCCCGCTCACCCGCACGATGCCCACGGCTCCCCGTCCGGGGGCGGTGGCAATGGCGGCAATGGGCTGGGCATGACGGGCAAGCATGAAACGGGGTCTCCGGATAGAGGGGGTCTGCTGCAGCGCAGGCAGGCAGCTCGGACAATCGCTGCATCTTGCCAGAAACCAGGTCCCGGCGCAGCTCTCGGGTGGCCCTGGATGCACGGGATACGCCTGCACCGAATCTGGCGCACAGAAGCGCAAAACCTGCTGCCATGCGGGCATGGCTTCTCCGCTACCATGCAGCCATGTGTCTGTCCCGGTTCTTTTCCTGGTGCGAGCATCGTCTCGCGCCCTATCCCGCTCCTGATCCTGCCCTGCCGCCCCGGGCGTTCTGGCCCTTTGTGTGGCAGGCGGCGACCGGGGCGCGTGGCTCCCTGGTGGCGCTGGCTGTGCTGTCGGCACTGATCTCGATGTACGAGGTGTTCCTGTTCGCCACGCTGGGGCGCGTGGTGGACTGGCTCGGCGCGCTGCACCCGCACGCGCTGCTGGCCGCACGGGGGACATCGCTTGCCTGGCTCGCCGGCATCATGCTGGCCTCGATCGCGCTGGTGACGCTGCAGACCACAGTCAAGCACCAGGTGCTGGCCATCAATTTTCCGATGCGGCTGCGCTGGAACTTCCACCGCCTGATGCTCGGCCAGAGCATGGCGTTCTATGCCGACGAGTTCGCGGGCCGCATCACCACCAAGATCATGCAGACGGCCCTGGCCGTGCGCGACATGCTGTTCACCACGGCCGACGTGCTCATCGGCATGGGCACCTACATGCTCACGATCCTGCTGCTGGCCGCGGGTTTCGACTGGCGGCTGATGGTGCCGTTTGCCCTGTGGGCGGCTGCCTATGTGGCGGCCTGCCGCTACTTCGTGCCACGGCTCGCGCAGGTGAGCCGCGAGCAGGCCCATGCCCGCGCGGCCATGACGGGACGCATCACCGATGCCTATACCAACATCGCCACGGTCAAGCTCTTTGCCCATACCCGCAGCGAGGCGGCCTTTGCCCGTGCGGCCATGGACGGCTTCCGCTCCACCGGCTACGCGCAGATGCGGCTCGTGAGCCAGTTCGAGATCACCAACCAGGTCATGATGGTGGCGCTCATCGGCAGCTCGGGCGGCCTGGCGCTGTGGCTCTGGGCCCAGCAGGGCATCGGCATCGGGGCGGTGGCGGCCATCACCGCCATGGCGCTGCGCCTCAACGGCATGAGCCACTGGGTCATGTGGGAGCTGACCACGCTGTTCGAGCATGTGGGCACCATCCAGGACGGCATCAATACCCTCTCGCGGGCCCCGACGGTGGTGGATGCGCCCGAAGCCGGCACGCTGCGCGTGACGCAGGGGGAAGTGCGGTTCGAGCATGTGACCTTCGGCTACCGGCCCGACCTGTCTCCGGTGATCGACGACCTCACGCTCACGATCCGTCCCGGCGAGAAAGTGGGGCTGATCGGCCGCTCGGGCGCGGGCAAGTCCACCCTGGTGAGCCTGCTGCTGCGCTTTCAGGACGTGCAGGCCGGCAGCGTGCGCATCGACGGGCAGGACATCCGCGCCGTCACCCAGGACAGCCTGCGCGCGCACATCGGCGTGGTCACGCAGGACACCTCGCTTCTGCACCGCAGCATGCGCGACAACATCCTCTACGGCCGGCCGGATGCCAGCGAGGCCGAGCTGCATGCCGCTGCCGCGCGTGCCGAAGCCGATGGATTCATCTCCGCGCTGGAAGACCGCGAGGGCCACACCGGCTACGACGCCCAGGTGGGCGAGCGGGGCGTGAAGCTCTCCGGCGGCCAGCGGCAGCGCGTGGCCATCGCGCGCGTCATGCTCAAGAACGCCCCCATCCTGGTGCTCGATGAGGCCACCAGCGCCCTCGACTCCGAAGTGGAGGCGGCCATTCAGGACAGCCTCGCCAAGCTCATGGAAGGCAAGACCGTGCTTGCCATTGCGCACCGGCTCTCGACCATCGCGGCGCTCGACCGGCTCGTGGTGCTCGACCAGGGCCGCATCGTCGAAGAAGGCACGCACCACGAACTGCTGGCACGCCATGGGCTGTATGCGCGCCTGTGGCAACGGCAGAGTGGCGGTTTTCTGGGCGAGCAGTCCGGACACGAAGAGGCCGATGCCCTCCAGACCGCGCTGGCGGCCGGTCAGGCTGCGGACCCTGCCGCGTCCGAGACCACTCCGGCCGATGCAGCCTCCGAAGCCGACACGCCCCAGCCGCCCTCGGGCGCTTCTGCCGATCGCCCTGCGGCCTGCTGACAGGCGGGCCTGCCCCTTCACCAGCAGCTCAGACCCACCGCCAGGCCCTGCTTTCTGTCGAGGGGCCAAATGTCCTTGACTGAGGTGCCAGTCAGGCCGCAGCCCCCCTGCCGGCCAGCATGGCTCCATGCACCACCAGCGCTGCCGCCTCCATGCTGGCCAGAGCCACGGCCACGCGCATGCCATAGCGCCGGCCACCGCTCACAAAGGCCAGCACCGACTTCGACACCGCGCTGCTGGCCAGCACGCACAGCACACCCCATTGCGCATACACGGGAGACATGCTGCCCGAAGTCCCCATCTGGGCAATGCCCACGGCCGCCGCCTGCAGCTCCGTGAGTGCGGCCAGCATGGCAGCTGCAATGGCCACCGTATCCCCGAAGGTGCTGCGCAACCAGGCCGCCAGCACCGAGAACCCCGCAATGACGGCAGCCACCAGAAAGGCATGGGCGAGCTTGAAGGCCTTGGCCGTGGGCTCCTCCACCCACTGCTGCGCGCGGGCCGCCGCCCGCAGGCCGAACGCGGCGTTGAGCACCAGCACCCCCACGGCCGCCGCCATGGGCCATGCCAGCGCCTGCATGAGCCCGGGCGCCGCCGCCCACACCACCGCCAGCAACAGCAGCAGCGAGGCCAGATTGGAGAGAATCGCCGCCGAGCTGGCCGCCATCATCAGGCGGGGCTCGGTCTTCACCCGCTGCCCAAAGCTCGCGGTGGCCGCTGTGGACGAGGCAAAGCCCGAAAAGAACCCCGTCACGGCCAGCCCCCAGCGCACCCCGGCCATGCGCATGGCGACATGCCCCAGCATGCCCATGGCCATGACGAGCACCACGATCATCCAGACCGTGCGCGGATCGAGCACGCCCCAGGGATCGACCGCATGGTGCGGCAGCAGGGGCATGACCACCAGCAGCGCCGCCAGGATAAGCAGCGCGTCCTTGAGCTCCTGTTCGGTGACGATGTTGCGGCTGATGTTCTGCAGCTGGGCCTTGGCCTGCAGCAGCATGGCCGCCACCACCCCCAGCCCCGCCGCCAGTTGCGGGTCACGCACCGCAAGCCCGGCCAGCGCCATGTTGAGCAGCAGCGCCGTCTCGCCGGTCAGCCCGAGATCGGTCGGGGCATTGCGCACATAGCCCACCACGGCCAGCGCTCCCACGGCAGCCAGCGCCGCGATGTAGGGCCCCGGCCCCAGCCCGAACGTCACCACCCCCAGCAGCGCCACGATGGCATGGGTACGCAATCCGGCCAGCGGCCCGGTGCTGTGGCGCTCCCGGATCGCACCCACCAGAATGCCCATGCCGAGCGCCGTGGCAATGCTGGTGATGGAAACAGACAGAGGCACGGATGGGTCGGTCATGGCGGCACACTCCTGCTCGGAAAAAGAGAAAAGAGACAAGGACCAGGACACGCAGCACACCGTACCCGTCCAGCCCGCAGCCTTCCATGCAGAATAATCGCTCTGCCCCGTGGCACACCGGACGGCGGCCGCCGGGAGCATGAAAATGCCCGCACATGGCGGGCATTTTCATGGGGAAGGCCCATGCGCTGCCGCTGAGGCTGCCCGCGCAAGACGCCTGCGCGCACGGCGCAGGCCTCAGGCGTGGCCTGCTTCCTGCTTGCCGAGCTGGGTGACGATCTGCAGGGCGCGGGTCATGCCCTGGGCGTGTTCGCCGTCGATGTAGTACTTGCCGGCCACGCCGAACGAGGGTACGCCCTCGACGCCGTAGTCCTGCACCAGCTGGTTGGCGCGGCGCAGGTTGGCATCCATGGCAAAGGACTTGTAGGCCTCTGCAAAGTTCGTGCCCTGCAGCTCGGGCTGCTTGGCCGCCCAGGCCAGCACGGCTCCGTCGGAAAAGAGCTGCTGGCGCTCCTTGTGCACGGCATCGAACACCTTGCCGTGCATCTGCGCGAGCTTGCCGGATGCCACGAGCGCGTAGTACATGCGCTGCAGCGGCACCATCTCGGGCCGGAAGGCGACCGGCACCAGGTTGACGACCAGCTCGGCAGGTGCGGATTTGCGCCAGGCCTCGAACTCGGGCTCGAAGTGGTTGCAGTGCGGGCACCAGTAGCCGAAGAACTCGACCACCTCGGCCTTGCCCTTGGGCACTTCGGTGGGCAGGGGCGACTTGAGCACCATGTAGTCCTGTCCGGCCACAAAGGAGCCGGCGGCCGCCGGCTGGGCCGGTGCGGCATTGGCCGAACTGATGGCACCGGGGGCAGGCACAGCCTCGGCACCTGCCGTGGACGAGCCGGCCGGTGCGGGGCCGGTGGTGGTGGTCTGCTTGCAGCCGGCAAGCAGGCCGGCGATGGCGCCCGAGCCCACCAGGAGGCTCAGGGAAAATTCACGACGCTTCATGGGAACACACTCCGGAAACGGCATGCCGCGCGGGCACGCCTGAGCAGGAAATCAGCGCTGGACCCGCACCAGTGCGGCCTCCACGCCATTGCTGTCGAGACGCGATTTTGCATGGTCGGCGTCGGCCTTGCTGTTGAAGGGGCCAAGCCGTACCCGGTAGACGGTGCGTCCGGCCTGGTCACGCTCGGTGACGCGGGCACCGAAGCCCATGAGCGACAGACGCGCCTTCTGGGCATCGGCCTCGCCCTGGTCGCGGAAGGCGCCTGCCTGCACGAAGTAGACGAAGGGCTCGTTGGCGGCCGCCGGCTGGGCCGGTGCATGGGGGCGCGCCGGTGCGGCGGCTCCGCGCTCCTGCGCCAGGGTGCCGATGGGATCGGCGGAGGCATTGGCCCGGTCGGTCTGGACCTTGTTGGCTCGGGCTTCGGCCTGCTGGGCCCGGGCGCGCGCCTCGGCACGGGCCTTGGCACGCTCGGCTTCCTGCTGCTTCAGGTCGGCACGGTGTCTGGCCTGGGCTTCGGCACGGGCCTGAGCCTGGGCCTGCTCCTGCGCGCCCATGACTTCAGGGTAGTTGCCGCTGTGGTTCTGGCTGGTGGCTGCCGGCTGCTGCTGGGCATGGCGGGCAGTGGCCGGTGCGGTCGTACCCTTGGCAGGGGTGTCGCCGAGCTCGTTGACGATGGGTGGTGGCGCATCGGCCGAGGCGCCCTGCTGGGCTGCGGGCTCGACCTGCCCGCTCACCCCCCCGCGGTAGCCCTGCAGGCCGGCGTTGGGATCCCAGGCCTTGAGCCGGGCTTCCTCGGAGGCCTTCTGCTCGGCGGTCTTGCCCATGAGCTTGTCGGTGAAGGGCGTGGGTGCCTTGGTGACATAGACCGCCACGCCCAGCGCGATGGCCAGTCCGACGACCAGCCCGATGATGAAGCCCACGATGCCGAGGCCACGCTGGCGGGTACGGCGGGCGATGGGGGCGGGAACGGTGCGGTTCATGTCCTTGGGGTGCCTCACATTTTGGCGGGTGCCGAAACACCCAGAAGGGCCAGGCCGTTGGCCAGCACCTGGCGGGCGGCCTCGACCAGCGCGAGACGTGCAAGCCGCGTGGGCTCGTCGTCCACGAGAATGCGCTCGGCATCATAGTAGCTGTGGTAGCTGGCGGCCAGTTCGCGGAGATAAAAGGTTACATCGTGCGGTGCAAAGTCCTGGGCCGCCGCGCGCAGCATGTCGGGGTACTGCGAGAGCTTGAGCAGCAAGGCCTGGGCTGCCGGGGTGTCGAGCGGAGCCAGGTCGGCCGCGCGCAGGCGGGCGGGGTCGCCACCCTGCTCCTGCCACTGGGCCAGCACGGAGCTGATGCGGGCGTGGGCGTACTGGACGTAGTACACCGGGTTCTCGTTGTTTTTCTGCACGGCGAGATCGACGTCGAAGGTGTATTCGGTGTCGGGCTTGCGCGAGAGCAGGAAGAAGCGCACGGCATCGGCGCTGGTCCATTCGATGAGGTCGCGCAGGGTGACGTAGCTGCCGGCACGCTTGCTGATCTTGACTTCCTCGCCGCCACGCACGACGCGCACCATGGTGTGCAGCACGTAGTCGGGGTAGCCCTCGGGGATGCCGACGCGGGCGGCCTGCAGGCCGGCGCGCACCCGGGCGATGGTGCCGTGGTGGTCGGTGCCCTGGATGTTGATGGCCTTGTGGAAGCCGCGCTCCCACTTGGCGATGTGGTAGGCCACGTCGGGCACGAAGTAGGTGTAGGTGCCGTCGGTCTTGCGCATGACCCGGTCCTTGTCGTCACCGAAGTCGGTGGTGCGCAGCCACAGGGCGCCATCCTGCTCGTAGGTGTAGCCGTTGTCGATGAGGCGCTGCACGGTGCGCTCCACGCGGCCGCTCGCGTACAGGCTGCTTTCGAGGTAGTAGTTGTCGAAGCGCAGGCGGAAGGCCTGGAGGTCCTTGTCCTGCTCGTTGCGCAGGTAGGCCACGGCGAACTGGCGGATGTTGTCGAGGTCTTCGGCGTCGCCGCTGGCGGTGAATTCACGGTCGTCGGCATGGACGGTGCGGCCGGCGAGGAAATCGTCCGCGATGTCCTGGATGTAGTCGCCGTTGTAGGCAGACTCGGGCCATGCGGCGTCACCGGGACGCAGGCCACGCGCGCGGCACTGCACCGAGCGTGCCAGGGTGGCGATCTGCACGCCGGCGTCGTTGTAGTAGAACTCGCGCGTGACGTCCTTGCCCTGCGTGGCGAGCAGGTGGCAGATGGCGTCGCCGAGTGCAGCCTGCCGGCCGTGGCCGACGTGCAGGGGCCCGGTGGGGTTGGCGCTCACGAATTCGACGAGCACGCGGTCCTCGGGCCGGCCGGTGGGCGCGAGGCAGCCGTAGGCGGTGCCGGCTTCGAGCACTTCGCGCACGACCTGCTGCTTGGCTTCGGGCCGCAGGCGGATGTTGAGAAAGCCGGGGCCGGCGATCTCGATCGCGGCCACCCAGCGCACATAGGCCGGCTGGGCGAGCAGTGCCTCACGCAGCTGTTCGCCCAGGGCGCGCGGATTCTGGCGCAGGGGCTTGGCAAGCTGCATGGCTGCGTTGGTGGCCCAATCGCCATGGGCCGCCTGCTTGGGGGATTCGAACGCGGCCTTGCTGCCGGCGCCGGGACTGAGTTTTTCCAGCTCGGCGGACAGGGCCGCGAGCAGTTCTTGTTTGACTTGGAGCATGGCCGCTATTTTAGGGGCCTGCGGTCCGGGGCCGGCAAGTGGGTGTGACCTGGGGACGACGGGGCCGCACTCCCTTTCGCCCCCGCGCATGCGATGCGAATGCCGCGCCCGGTTCAGGCGCTGCGCTGCACCGCATAGGCCAGGCACAGGTCCTGCCACGCCTGCGCCTTGGCCGAGGCATGGCGCATGAGGTGCGCCAGCGGGTAGCTGACGATGACCGGCAGCTCGGCAAGCCAGTCGGGCGCCGCCTCCTGCGTCGGCACGGCCACATGGTAGACCTGCCCCCGGAGCGTGCCCAGCGGCTCGGAGCGCCCCAGCAGCCCCTGCACAGCATGGCGCCCAAGGGCCACGACCACGGTGGGCTGCACCAGCAGGATCTCGCGGCGCAGGCAGCCCGCGCAGGAGGCGATTTCGTCGCCCGTGACGTTGCGCGCCGCCGGAACGGCGCACTTGGTGACATGGGTGCGGTAGACCTGCGCGGGGTCGAGCCGCAGGGCCGCGATCATGTGGTCGAGCAGCCGCCCGGGGTCGCCTGCGGCCGCGAGCCCGGCGGCATCTTCGGCTTCTCCGGGGGCGTCGAGCACGACCATCCAGCGGGCAGTTCCTGGCGCCGGGGGGGCAAGCAGCCCGGCGGCCCGCGCGTCCCACACGGCATGGTGCCGGCCGGTGTGCAGGGCACAGGCTTCGCAGTCGGCCACGGCCTGCTGCAGCCGTGCGGCATCGAGCGCCTCCCATGCAGGCCAGTGTCCGGTGGCCGGCCCTGCGGCAGAGGACGAAGCGGGAGGTGCCACGGCCGTGGCGCGTTCTGCAGGCTCCGGCTGGGACGGGGGCAGCGCAGGAGCCACCGACTGGGCGGACGGGCGCGCTGCGGCATCCGCTGCGGGAGAGTAGGCCGTCGCCGGCGCAGGCATCGGCCGGACGGTGGACGGCACCACGGGCTGTGCAGGCGCTTGGGCAGGCACCGTGCGGGCAGTGGCAGCCTCCGCCTGCCGCGTGACGGAGGGGGGCTCGGGCAGGGGCTGCCACACCCGGATGCCCATTTCGGCCAGCATGGCGCGCTGGCGGGCGTCGAGAAGCAGGCTCATGGACAACACAGGCGCCACGGACGACGCGCGGAGGAACGGGAAAACGGCATGATGGGGCTATTGTCGCGCAAAGGCCATGCGCCCTGCCCCGCCAGGCAAGGGGCTGTGCTCAGCAGCCGTCGAGCGAGGAGTCGGAGGGCGCGTCGAGCATGCAGCACATGACGATGGCATCCTCGCGCCCGCCGCCGACGGCGGGGTAATAGTTCTTGCGCCTCCCCACGGCCCGGAAGCCGAACCGCTCGTACACGCGGTGGGCGTGGGGATTGCTGGTGCGCACTTCCAGCCAGACCTGGCGGGCCTGGTGCCACAGGGCCCAGTAGCAGAGCTGCCGCAGCAGAAAGACCGACCAGCCCTGCCCCTGATAGTCGGGATGCACGGCGATGTTGAGCAGATGTGCCTCCTGCACGCCCTGCATGACCACGAAGTAGCCGATCAGGGAAGGCGGTGCATCCGGCAGGCGCTCGTCCCAGAGCAGCTGGATCGCGTACTGCGCCGGATGGGCCAGGATGTCGGCAAAGTTGAGCCGCGTCCACGGAATCGGGTAGGCGCGCTGCTCGACGTCCATGATGGCATCCAGATCGGCAAACGCGGCATGCACCACGCGCACCCCCGGCACTCCGGCCAGCTCCGGTGCCACGGGAGGCACGGTGGTGGTGTGGTGGAACATGGGATCAGTGCTCCGCCGCCGCTGCGCGGGCGGCCTCGCGCTCGGCGGTGGTCTGGGCCACCTTGTCACGCACATAGCGGGGCAGGGCCAGCGCCGCATCGACGGCTGCCGACTGCACGAGCAGGGCAGGCGCGAGCCGCAGCATGGCCTCGGCCGTGGGCATGGCAGGCATGACCGACACGGGCAGACGCGGGCCATAGACGGCCGCGACATTGCCCACACAGGGCACGCCGGGCTGCCAGCCCGGCAGGGCGGACAGATCCTCGGGGTGCACCAGAAGGGCATCGGCCGCGCAGCTCCAGGCCGGCAGTCCCTGCGCGTCGGGCTGCCAGCGCCAGCGGGCGGCGTACATCTCGTCCATGCGGGCATCGAGCAGGCTCCACACCTCCAGCCCCGCCGTGGGCACGGGCGTCTGCCGCACGCGCCAGTCCTCGGCCACGGCCAGCAGCGTATCGACCGGCAGCACCGGCAGATGCGCCCCCAGCGCCAGCCCCTGCGCCACCGAGCAGGCGGTGCGCAGGCCGGTGAAAGAGCCCGGACCGGCGCCGAACGCCACGGCATCGAGCTCGCGCAGGGTGCAACCTGCCTCGCCCAGCAGCCGCAGCAGCGACGGCAGGAGTGTGGAGGAAGAATGGGCCGCGCCCGGCCCCTCGAAGGCCCAGGTCCGGGGCGCTTCTCCCCGGGCGGCCGCACCAGCGGGCCAGCGCCCCACGGCGATCGAGAGGCGATCGGTACTGGTGTCGAGCGCGAGCAGGCTCAGGGGTGCCTCGGTCGACCACTTCCGCAGCGAAAGCGGGGTGCCCGGTTCCACGTCGGGCAGGGAAGGAAGGGCTTCGTACATGGAGCGCATTGTTCCACAACTCCCTGCCCGGAGGCCGCTCGGGCACAGGCGCACCACTCTATGCAGTGCAGTGTCTGGCCGGCTGGCTCCTGTGCGGGCCGGGCGCCCCATGGCTGCAGCACACCGGCACGCCCGCTCTGGCCGGTCTGCAGCTACGGCGCACCTGGCGCCGAAATGTACCTCCCGTCACACATCCTCCCCCTGGTTGGCAGTAGACTCCGAGCGCCCGCGCACGGGCGCAGTCCACGCAGTCCAGAGCACAGGCAACGGCCCCCGTTTCCGCGTGTCCTGCGGACACTCTGCGGGGCTCCCGGTGCGCGAGGCACGGTGCCACCCGACCCCCGGCCGGATGGTGTGCTCCGGATTGCTGCTGGCGCGCCCTGTCCCGACATGTTTTTCCCCATCCCTTCCGTCGCGGAGGTGATGGAGACATGTCTCGCGCGCAGCCGTTTGCCCCTGATTCTCATGCAGTTTTTCTCTCCCTTGCGATGCCGTCCGAGCCTGGTGGCCGGTGCGGTCGCTGCCCTGCTGACCCTGTCCGCCTGCCATCGGGCCGAGACGCCCGATGCCCCGGCCTCTGCCGCCGACCCCGAAGCCGCTGCCGACGGCTCCACCCTCACCCGCCATTACGAGGAAGCCCGCACGCCCGCACTGGCCGCCCAGGCCGCGGCCACGAGCATCCCTTCGGGCGTGCTCGACCTGCTCACGCAGGCCAAGATTCCGCTCGACGATGTGTCCCTGCTCGTGGTGCCGGCCGACGGAGGCGCCCCGCTGGTCAACCATGCGAGCAGCGTGCCGCGCAACCCGGCCTCGGTCATGAAGCTGGTGACCACGGCAGCCGCGCTCGACGTGCTCGGCCCCACCTACACCTGGAAGACGCCCGTGTGGGCGGGCGGCCCGGTGCAGAACGGGGTGCTGCACGGCAATCTGTACGTCAAGGGCTCCGGCGATCCGCTGCTGGTCATGGAACGGCTGTGGATGCTCATGCGCAATGTGCGGCAGGCCGGCATCGAGACCATCGACGGCGATCTGGTGCTGGACAACACGGCCTTCGAGGTGCCGCAGCAGGACCCTGGCAGCTTCGACGGCAAGCCCTTCAGCCCCTACAACGCACGCCCCGATGCGCTGCTGGTGAACTTCAAGTCGGCGGTGCTGAACTTCACGCCCGATCCGGCCCAGCAGGTGGCCCATGTGAGCATCGATCCGCCGCTGCAGGGCGTATCGGTGCCCGCCACGGTGCCGCTCACGCACGGTGCCTGCGCAAACACCTGGCAATCCGGGCTGGGCGCACGGCTGTCGGACCCGCACGCCATCACCTTCTCGGGCCATTACGCCGACGGCTGCGGCCACCAGATCTGGGCCTTTGCCTACCCCGCGCCCAACGAGTTCGCGGCGCGTGCAGTAGCTGGCATGTGGACCTCGCTCGGCGGCCGCATCCAGGGCCAGGTGCGCTATGACAAGGTTCCCGCCGACATCGTGCGCAAGGCGCCACTGGCGGAGTCTGTCTCTCCCACGGTGCCGGAGGTGATCCGCTCGCTCAACAAGCACAGCAACAACGTGATGGCCCAGCAGGTGTTCCTGAGCATGGGCTTGCGCCGCGCCGGCGTGGGCAACATGTCCACCTCGACCGCCGCCGTGCAGGACTGGTGGCGCGGCATGCTGGGAGCCACCCCCATGCCCGATGTGGACAACGGCGCGGGGCTCTCGCGCAGCGCCCGCATCAGCGCCTCCTCGCTCGGCGCCATGCTGCAGGCCGTCTGGCGCTCGCCGAACATGCCGGAATTCATGGAGTCGCTGCCCATCATCGGCGTGGACGGCACGCTGCGCCGCAGCCGCATTGCCGACCGGGGCGCCGCCCACCTCAAGACAGGCACCCTGCGCGATGCCTCCGCGCTGGCCGGCTACGTGCTTGCCAAGGACGGCCGCCGCTACGTGTTCGTCGCCATCGCCAACGGCGGACGCGCCCTGCTGGCACGCCCCGCCTTCGAGGCGCTGGTGGACTGGACCGTGCACCGGCCGGCCACCGCCACGGCCGGAGCTCCTGCCGTGACCGCCACCCCGGCCGTGGCCGCCAGCGCACCCTGAACCGCCCCTCTGCACCGCCGCAGAAAGGCAGGGTGTCTCTCGCCCGCAATCCCCCGCAGGGATTTGCGGGACAGGCTCCCGGGCCAAGGCGGTTTCACGTTACGATGGGGCCATTCAGACCGATCGGGCCACGCGCAAGCGCGATGCATGGGGGGGTTTCCCCCTGTGCGCCGCTGCCTTCCGCCCATGTCCTGCGGTCTGCCCACAGCCCCTGTCGCATTTCCCTCCGACTGTGTCCACTTCCCTGCAGCTCCTCAGCCTCAAGCCGCTCATCACGCTGCTGGCGATCGTCAACCCGCTCGCCATCCTGCCGTTCTACATCTCGTACACGCAGGACTTCAACGCCTCGCAGCGGCTGCGCACCATCCGGGCCACCACCCTGACGGTGTTCGTGGTGCTGACCTCCTGCGCGCTGCTGGGGCTGGAGATTCTGGGCTTCTTCAACATCTCGCTGGCCAGCTTCCAGGTGGGGGGCGGCATGCTGCTGCTCATCAGCGCCCTGCAGATGATCAACGCCCAGCCCGCCGAGGCCCGCACCAACGCCGAGGAAACCACCTACGCGGCCCGGCAGGCCAGCATCGGGGTGGTGCCTCTGGGCATTCCGCTGCTCACAGGCCCGGCCACCATGTCCACCATGGTGATTTTTGCCAACCGCAGCAAGAACTGGCTGCAGATGGTGCAGCTCATCGGCTACGCCGTGCTGGTGGCGCTGGCCGTGTACGTGAGCTTCCTGCTGGCGCCGCGCATTGCCCGCGCCATGGGACAAACAGGCATCAACGTGATGACACGCCTCATGGGCCTGATTCTGGCCGCCATGGGCGTGGAAGTCATGGCAGACGGACTGCGGCAGATTTTTCCGGCGCTCGGCGGCAGCTGATTCAACGCCGACACACCGGCGCACCCGTGGCCCCGGCGTCCGGTTCGAGCCCGGCGCCTCCTGCCCCCCTGAGCGCAGAATCCCTTACGCGGCCGCGCGGCGCAGCCGGTCGGCCACGCCGGCCCACTCGGCCGTGGGCGGCACGGCCTCGATCCAGATCAGCCCCACTCCCAGCGCATCGAGCGCACGCAGCTCGGCAAACAGCGCGTGGGCAGCGGCGGCGGCATCGGCCGGCATGGCATGCAGATGCACCTGCCGCGCGGTGGTGCGCAGCGGCGTCCGGTTCCAGATGCCGATGGCAGGCGCCTCGTCGCCCAGCAGGTCGAGCGCAGCCTGCATGTCGGCGGCCCCCATGAGCCGCACCCGTGCCCTGGGCGCATAGTGCGACACGAGCGTCCCGGAAGCCTGGGGAGCAGCCCCCTGTGCCGCCTCGGGCAGCAGCACACGCACCTGCAGGCGCCGGAACACATCGTCTGGCGTGATGGCACCGGGGCGCAGCAGCACCGGCTGGCCCCGCGTGCAGTCGATGATGGTGGACTCGATGCCCACCTGACACGCCCCGCCATCGAGCACCGGCAGGGCATCGCCAAACTCGGCCAGCACATGCTGCGCCGTGGTGGGGCTCACCCGCCCGAAGGGGTTGGCACTCGGCGCCGCCACCCCAGGCACCCCCCGTGCCGCTGCCGCGCGCAGCACGGCCTGCGCCACCGGATGCGAGGGGCAGCGCAGCCCCACGCTCGGATGGTGCCCCGCCGCAGCAGTGGCCACGCCTTCGCGCCGGGGCACGATGACGGTCAGCGGCCCCGGCCAGAAGGCCCGCATCAGGCTCGCGGCATGGTCGGGCAGGGTGTCGAGAAAATCGGGAGCCGCGAACGGCCGGGCCGCATCCACCGGATCGTCCGTGGCGGCCACATGCACGATGAGCGGATGCCCCGTGGGCCGCCCCTTGGCCGCAAAGATCTGTGCCACGGCGGCATCGTCGTCGGCGCGGGCAGCCAGCCCGTACACGGTTTCGGTCGGCAGCCCGAGCAGCCCGCCATCGGCCAGAATCTGCGCCGCCCGGGCAATGGCCACCTCGCGGTCGGCAGCAGAAGCGGAAGAAGTGGCATCGAGCAGCATGGGCATTCCAGAAACGGACAGAAGAAAAATCGAGAAGGGTCACCGGCCCCGCCGGAAAGATCCGGCCAAGGCCCCGGAGCGGAAGACAGGAGCACCCCTGCCCCGCCCCCGGCTCCAGTCGTGGCTCGCGTCCAGGTGCCGGCTCAGTCCTCGGCCACGGGCAGCGGCAGGAAGGGCAGACCCAGCATCTCGGCCACCTGGGCCGCCTGGCGCTGCACCTCGTGCGGGGTGGCTGCGGTAAGGGTGATGTGGCCCATCTTGCGCCCGCGCTTGACCGTGCGCTTGCCGTACAGATGCAGATGCACCCCCGGCAGTGCCTGAATGCGGGCCCAGTCCGGCGTGCGCCACTGCCCGTCCGTGCCGATCCAGGCATCGCCGAGCAGGTTGAGCATGATGGCCGGGCTGTGGTGACGCGGCGCCACCAGCGGCAGGCCCATGGTGGTGCGCACCTGCAGATCGAACTGGCTGTGCTCGCACGCATCGATGGTGTAGTGCCCGCTGTTGTGCGGACGCGGCGCCATCTCGTTGACCACCCAGGAGCCGTCCTCCAGCACGAAATACTCCACGCACAGCACGCCTACGTAATGCAGCCCCTCGGCAATGCGCCGCGTGGCCTGCACCAGCTCGTCGGCCAGATGGGCCGGCACGGCGCCCCGGAAGGCATAGGTCGTGGCCAGAATGCCGTTGCGGTGGGCATTGCGCTGCGGCGCAAAATGCACCATGGCCCCATCGGCCCCCCGCGCCACCACCACCGAGCACTCCAGCGCCAGCGCCAGCCGGCGCTCCAGCACGCACTCGACCTGGCCCATGGCTTGCCATGCTGCCCGCAGTTCGGCGGGGGTGGACACCACGGCCTGCCCCTTGCCGTCATAGCCCATGCGCGCCGTCTTGAGAATGCCGGGCAGCAGATCTGCCGCCGCCGCACGCTCCAGATCGGCAGGCGTGGTGATGGTGCGGTACGGGGCACAGGGCACCCCGCAGTGGGTGAAGTGCGCCTTCTCGCGCGAGCGGTCCTGCGCAATGGCCACCGCCTCGGCGGGCGGCGACACCGGCCGGCGCTGCGCCAGATAGGCCAGCGCCGCCGCCGGCACGTTCTCGAATTCGGTCGTGATGCCGTCACACTGGGCGGCCAGCGCATCCCAGCCTGCAGGGTCGTCGTAGGCGGACACCACCTGTGCCTGGCTCACCTGCCCGGCCGGCCCATCGGCCGCCGGATCGAGCACCACCGTCGAAAAGCCCATGCTCTGCGCCGCATGCACCAGCATGCGCCCGAGCTGCCCTCCGCCGAGCACCCCCAGCGTGGCCCGGACTCCCGTCACCGTCGCGCCGGCATCGGCTGTGCGTTCCGTGGTCATTGGGCGGCCCCCTCGGAGCCGGACACCGGCAGTTCCATGGCACGGGCCACCTCGGTCTGACGCGCCCTGAATTCCTGCAGCCGGCGGCGCAGATCCGGATCATGGACCGCCAGCATGGCCACCGCGAACAGCGCGGCATTGGCTGCACCCGCCGCCCCGATGGCAAAGGTCGCCACCGGCACGCCCTTGGGCATCTGCACGATGCTGTGCAGCGAATCCACACCCTGCAGGTGGCGGCTCGCCACCGGCACGCCCAGCACCGGCACCACCGTCTTGGCAGCCACCATGCCCGGCAGGTGCGCCGCGCCCCCCGCCCCGGCTATGATCGCCTGCAGACCGCGGTCCGCCGCGCTCTCGGCATAGGCGAACATGTCGTCTGGCATGCGATGGGCCGACACCACGCGCGCCTCGAACGCCACGCCAAACTCCTGCAGCACCGCCACCGCGTGCTGCATGGTGTCCCAATCGGAACTCGACCCCATGATGACGCCGACCTGCACCTCTGCCATAGCTGACTCCCCTTCCATGCTTGCGTGACCTGCGGCAGACACTGGCTCCCCGCTTGCGCGGAGCACCCCGGCCGGGCTGCGCCACACACCCCGCACCACCCCTGTCTGCCTTGAAAAAATTGCCGCACGGCCCCATGTCGAAAGGAGTCTCTCCTCTCCGGGCCATACGGTCTGCTATTGTAAGAGCCTGCCTGTGCCCCTGATGGCCGCATGCCCGGCATGGCAGGGCCTGCCCACAGCCCCGTTCACCCCCGTCGAACCCCGTTTCCGGCTTCTGACGCCGCCCTTTTTCTCTCCCCCTTCTTGCGCACATCATGATCGACATCACCGCCGACAACTTCGAAACCGACGTCCTCCAGGCCTCCGTCACCACCCCGGTTCTGGTCGACTTCTGGGCCCCCTGGTGCGGCCCCTGCAAGTCCCTCGGCCCCGTGCTCGAAAAACTCGAAACCGCATACGCCGGCCGCTTCATCCTGGCCAAAATCAACTCCGACGAACAGCAGCAGATTGCCGGCATGTTCGGCGTGCGCAGCATCCCCACCTGCGTCCTCATGGTCGGAGGCCAGCCTGTCGACGGCTTCATGGGCGCCCTGCCCGAAGGCCAGGTCCGTGAGTTCCTCGACAAGCACCTGCCCCAGCCCGAAGCCCTCGCCGCCGAGGCCGATGAAGCCGCCGCCCAGGACGCCCTCGCCAGCGGCGACACCACCTCGGCCCTCGAACAGCTCCAGCATGCCGTCGCCACCGACCCCGCCAACGACGACGCCCGCTTCGACTACGTCAAGCTCCTGCTGCAGGAAGGCCGGATCGACGACGCCAAGGTCGCCTTCGCCCCCGTCATCGCCAAAACCAGCGCCGTGCGCCGCCTCGACAGCCTGCAGCGCTGGATGGACGCCATCGACGCCCAGCACCCCGTGCCCGCCGACATGGCCGCACTCGATGCCGCCATCGCCGCCAACCGCCGCGACTTCGACGCCCGCTACGCCCGCGCCCAGGCCCTCATGGCCGCCCAGCGCTGGACCGACGCCCTCGACGAACTCCTCGACATCCTCATGCGCGACAAGCACTGGAACGAAGACCTCGCCCGCAAGACCTACATCGCCATCCTCGACATCATGGAGCCCCCCAAGCCCGCCGTCGCCGAAGGACAAATCCCCCCCGAAGACCCCACCATGGCCAGCTACCGCCGCCGCCTCAGCAGCGTGGTCCTGAGCTGATCCAGCCCCGGCTCCTGCCCTCCCCCCTCGCACACTCCCAAGGCCGGTTTCTCCGGCCTTTTGCATGCCTGACCTCTTTTCCCTGCCCTCCCGAAAATCTCCGCACAGCGAAGCCCCAGCAACAGGATCTTGGAACAGGCTGCGGCGTTCCTATGAGCTGCTATGCGGCAGATAACTCCATCCCTTCAAATGTGATGAAGTGCGCAGCATCCCTTCTGGGAATGAATTCCTGTTCCAAATCAGCATCCGCCCCTTAAAAGGGCATTCAGATTGCAATATCCACCGTCGGCAATGCAACGGGAACTGTCGGGGTGCCATCAAGCGGAGGCCCTGCGCTCACTGCCATATAACGGCCGTTGGGCACGCCCACCGATGTGTGCGCATGCAGTTGCCATACGAAATACTGCGGCCAGAATCATCTGCGACCCAGCCGGCACGACATGTCCGAAATGGATCGATATCTGACCATCCCCGCATGGTGCAAGCGGCCGACCTTGACCACAATTCAGGCTTGCCTGTTCAATTGTGGAGAAGGAAGCCGCTATGCACACCTGTCTTTTGGTGATCGACGCCCAAGAATCGTTCCGCCATCGCCCCTATTGGAACGCAGCCCTGGCCGCCTCCTATCTGACTGAACAAAACACCTTGATTAAGGAGGCCGTGGCACGCAACATCCCCATAGTGCGCATCCTGCACAGTGACGGCCCTGAAGTGCTCGATAACCCTTTTGCCATGACTTCCGGCTTGGTGCGCCCCCTGGAGGGGCTGCAAGATTTTGCTGCAGCCGCTGCCTTTATCAAACATCGCCACAGTGCCCTCGTCGATACCGGTCTGACCGAGTGGCTGACCGAGAACCATATGCACCGTCTGATCATCAGCGGCATCCGCACGGAACAATGCTGCGAGACCACCGCCCGTCACGCCTCCGACCTAGGTTGGACCGTTGACTATGTGCTCGATGCCACCCTTACCTTCGACATGATTCAGCCCGACGGAAAGCCGCTGTGCGCGGCCGATATCAAGATGCGTACCGCCACCGTGCTCGAAGGGCGTTTTGCCAGGATATGTAGCGTGGCACAGGCCTTGTCCGCATGAAAACCTTGCGCTTCACCCTGCTGGCCTTTGATGGCATGGAGGCCCTGGACTTCGCAGGGCCGTACGAGGTGTTCACCACCGCAAGCCGTGTGTACCAGAAAATGCATCCCCACTCTGACGCTTGGTGTTCAGTGCACACTGTGGCTGCCTCGCCAGGTCCGGTCGCCACACGCGCCGGGCTGAAAATCCTGCCAGATGCCAGTATGGACACCACCAGCCACGCTGCGGATGAGGTACTGCTCATTCCAGGAGGCATCATCGACGGCCCATTGCATGACCCGAAGTCCCTGCTATGGATCAGAATCCGGGCGCGCACAGCTGGCGTCACTGCATCGGTATGCACTGGTGCCTTCCTGCTGGCGGCCAGTGGTGTGATCCGAACCGAACGTGTCACCACGCACTGGGAAGATGCAGATGATCTCCAGCGACAGTTTCCAGAACTCAAGGTGGAAACCAATGTGCGTTGGATCGATGAAGGCAGGGTTGTCACATCAGCAGGCATCAGTGCGGGTATCGACATGTGCCTGCACCTCGTGTCTCGCTTGGGTGGTGCCCTTTTGGCTGAGCGCACTGCACACCAGATGGATTTCAAATGGACACACAGCTGACATCCAAGTCTGCACCCTGCGCCTGGGACGTCCTGTTCCTGCTGCTGCCCAACAGCCTGATTCTCGATTGGGCAGGCCCGGCCGAAGCTTTGCGCATCGCCAATGCAGCCATGGTGCAGCGGGGCAGGCCAGCCCCTTTCCGCATGCGCTTTGTGAGTCCACGCCCGCAGACCGTCAGCTCAGTCGGCGCCACGATTGCGGGACTGGAACCGCTGCCATCCTCGTTCACACATCCAAGCTGGGTCATTGTGCTGGGCCAGCCTGGAAATCACCTGCGCGTAGATGATTCGATCAGCCAAGAGGCCCTGCATTGGCTGGCACGCTTACAGCCCCAAACGGACGAACTGGAATTGCTGACAATCTGCGCCGGCGCCGTTCTTGCCGCCCATGCCGGGCTGCTGCACGGCCGCCGTGCCACCACGCACCATCAGCATCTGGATGAATTGCAGACCACTGCGCCGGACTGCCATGTGGTGGGCAACCGCGTGTTTGTGGAAGATGGCCCGGTGTTCAGCAGCGCGGGCGTGACCACGGGTATTGATCTGATCCTGCACCGCATCAGTATGGTGTGCGGCCCTGCCATTGCGGCGCAGGTGGCACAAACTCTGGTGCTGGCGCTGCGGCGCGGCCCGCATGATCCAGAACTCTCCCCCTTTCTGGCACACCGCAACCACCTTCACCCCGCTGTGCATCGGGTGCAGGATGCCATTGGTCAAACACCGACCCACGCCTGGAACCTGGATGCCATGGCGGCGGTGGCCCACACCTCGCCCCGACACCTGGCACGCCTGTTCGCAGAACACGCCCAAATCGCGCCGCTGGCTTATCTGCGGCAGATACGGCTCGCCGTGGCCCAGAGCGCCCTGAGCAGCGGCCGCAGCGTAACGCAGGCAGCCGACATGGCCGGTTTCGGATCGGACACCCAGTTGCGTCGGGCTTGGAAGCAGTTCCAATTGCCTGGCACACCATCGCATCACCTCGCCACCCACACAGCACTCGGTACCTCCTGAGCTATCAGGGTCGTGTCACACGACAGGCATGACGAATACACATCAACCGGGCTGCAACCGCATGATCGGCATCTGGTGCCAACAAGGGGCACTCAGCAGGCAAGGAATCGTCGTGTCGAGCGACATTGCCAAGAAATATCGTTTGAGATGCGTGAAGTCCTGCTTTCCATACGGCGAACCCTATACGGAAACTTTCTCGGTGAGATGGAGCGCGTAGTGCCTTGGTCGGAATTGGTGGCGGTGGTGTCACCCCGCCTGCCAAGGCGATGCCGTGCATCCACTTCATGCAGCAATGGTCGACTTGTCGGCCTCAGTAATGGCCGACGCCTTGCACGAGGCGCCGCTGTCTCATGAGTTCGCAGGACTGGAAACAAACGACTCCCAGATGAGTCGACCATCCTGAAGTTTCACCATGTGTTGGAGCGGCACAAGCTGGCCTGGCCGATCCCGCTTGCACGGGTTCATTCAACGCGATTTTTTGCCACCGGATCGGCAAGGGTGTGCCGCTTGGCCAGCTCGCGAACGGCTGCCTGCGTGATGGAAGTCCCCGTTCCCAACAGCACCGTGGTGGTATTGGCAATGGGAATGTTCCAGTACAGCGAGCGGTCTCCGTCCTCGGTGACGTATTCGACCCGCCCGCCCTTCACCAGCACGCGGCAATGCTCCAGGTAATAGAGACTGGCCCGCTTGGAGTGCAGGATGGTCTTGAGATCACCGGGGGTGAAAGCCTCCATGCCGGCTCCTGCTGCAGCGTTGCGATGCGAATCGCGGAGGGGGCGGTCAGCGCGTCAGCGCTTCGAGTGCCTCGCGGTACTTGGCCGCAGTGTTGTCGATGACTTCCTGCGGCAGGGTCGGTGCGGGCGGCTGCTTGGCCCAGGGCTTGCCGTCGACAGTGGCGGTCTGGAGCCAGTCGCGCAGATACTGCTTGTCGTAGCTCGGGGGATTGAGTCCGGCGTCGAAGGCGGCCTGATAGCCGGCTTCGGGCCAGTAGCGGGAGCTGTCGGGGGTAAGCACCTCGTCCATCAGGGTGAGGGTGCCGTTCTCGTCAAGGCCGAACTCGAACTTGGTGTCGGCAATGATGATGCCCTTGGTGCGTGCAAAGGCAGCGGCAGTGCGGTAGAGCTCGATGCTCACCTCGCGCATGCGGGCGGCCAGCTCCTTGCCGATGGTCTGCTCGACCTTCTCGAAGCTGATGTTCTCGTCATGCTCGCCCACTTCGGCCTTGGCAGCCGGGGTGAAGATGGGCTCGGGCAGCGGGGAGGCATTGCGCAGCCCGGCGGGCAGGGGCACACCGCACACGCTCTGGCTTTCCTGGTATTCGGTCCAGCCGCTGCCGGCCAGATAGCCACGCACCACGGCCTCGATGGGCAGGGGCTTGAGGCGCTTGACCAGCATGCTGCGCCCCGTCACCTGGGCCACTTCATCAGGCTGCACCACGCTCTCGGGTGCTTCGCCGGTCAGGTGGTTGGGCACGATGCCCTTGAGGCGCTCGAACCAGAACAGGGCCATGCGCGTGAGCAGCGCGCCCTTGCCGGGAATGGGCTGGCCCATGATGACATCGAACGCGCTGATGCGGTCACTCGCGACCATGAGAATGCGGTCGTCGCCCACGGCATAGTTGTCGCGCACCTTGCCGCGTGCAAGGAGCGGCAGGGAGTGGATGGAGGAGGTATGGAGGGCGGCGGGGGTGTCTGCAGACATGGAAATATCCTGTTCCTGTGACGGAAGGGTAGAAAGAAACGATCTGCCCATTTTATGCCGCCGCCCCCGCTGGGCGCTGCGCAGTTGCCGCGTGCATGCCCGGCCCCGCCACCTCGCGGCCGTCCATGGCGCCGTTGCCACCACCCCCTTGCTGCCGCACAAAAGAAAAAGCACATGGCCCGTTCCCACGGCACCATGCGCCCTGCAGCCTTCCTGCCGGCCCCGGGTCTAGTGCCGAACCAGACCCACGGCCGTGCAGACGCCGGATGGACAGCCAGCTCGACGCTGCTTTACTGAACGACCTGCGCGAGCGCGCCGGTGGCGTAGAGCTCGGCCATCTCGGACAGCGGAATGCCCTTGATCTTGCCCCCCTGCCCTTCGCAGCCGAATTCGAGGTAGCGCTGCTTGCAGACGGCCTTGGCGGCTTCGCGGGCGGGCTTCATCCATTCACGCATGTCGAACTTGGAGGGATTCTCTGCCATGAACTTGCGCACGGCACCGGTCATGGCCAGGCGAATGTCGGTGTCGATGTTGATCTTGCGCACGCCGTACTTGATGGCTTCCTGGATTTCCTCGACGGGCACGCCGTAGGTTTCCTTCATCTGACCGCCGTACTGGTTGATGATCGCCAGCAGGTCCTGCGGCACCGACGACGATCCGTGCATCACCAGGTGGGTGTTGGGGATGCGGGCGTGGATTTCCTTGACGCGCGAAATCGCCAGAATGTCCCCGGTGGGCTTGCGGGTGAACTTGTAGGCGCCGTGGCTGGTGCCGATGGCAATGGCCAGGGCGTCGAGCTGGGTGGCCTTGACGAACTGGGCGGCCTCCTCGGGATCGGTCAGCATCTGGCTGTGATCGAGCTTGCCTTCGGCGCCGATGCCGTCTTCCTCACCCGCTTCGCCGGTTTCGAGCGACCCCAGACAGCCGAGCTCCCCTTCGACGGTGGCGCCGATCCTGTGGGCCATGGCCACGACATCGCGGGTCACCTGCACGTTGTAGTCGAAGCTCGAAGGCGTCTTGCCGTCTTCCTTGAGCGAACCATCCATCATGACCGAGCCGAAGCCCAGGCGCAGGGCGCCCTCGCACACGGCCGGAGACGTGCCGTGATCCTGGTGCATCACCAGCGGAATGTGCGGATAGGCCTCGGAGGCGGCGGCAATCAGGTGCTTGATGAAGCTCTCGCCTGCGTACTTGCGGGCCCCTGCACTGGCCTGCAGGATCACGGGCGCACCGACTTCGTCGGCAGCCGCCATCACGGCCTGCACCTGCTCGAGGTTGTTGACGTTGAAGGCAGGGATGCCATAGCCGTTTTCGGCGGCATGGTCGAGCAGTTCGCGCATGGAAACGAGAGGCATGGAAATTCCTTCGGGAAATAGAACGTGAAAATCTTGTGTATGTCCAGATACAGCCTGCCGATTTTAGGGCCTGTTGGCCCCCGCGCCTAGAACCTGGCCTTCCCTGCCCGCTGTGGACTGCCGCGAACGCCCCCTCTCCCCCCGCTCGCGCATGAAAAAGCCGCCCCATGTGGGGCGGCTCGGAACGGAATGCGCCGGGCGCAGTGCGGAATCAGGCGGGAACCACCGTGGCGTCAAGGCGCGGAGTGCTGGTGGCCTGGCCGGCAAAGTCGGTCCAGCAGCGCTTCTCGAAACAGTAGAGCTTGCACTTGCGGGCCGTGTCGAAATACCACTTCCACGAAAAGCGCTGCACCACGATGCGGCTGGGCAGCAGGTCTTCGAGACGCTGCTGTGCCTGCTGGAGGTGGTAGAGCGGAATGCTCATGTCCACATGGTGCGCGGTGTGCTCCATGATGTGGTGCATGAGCGCACCGATGCGGAAGGGGAAGGTCAGGTGCACGGTGGTGGACACAAAGGGCGCTGCCTTGCCCCAGGCGGTTTTGTCCTTCTGCCAGCTCACCTTCTCGTGGGTGTGGTGCACATAGACCACGAAACCGATCATGGTGACCCAGAACAGGAAGGGAATCACGGCCCCGAAGAGCACGGCCTGCCACACCGACTGCCCGAAGCCCCAGGCCAGCGCCACCACGGCCGCCAGCCACAGCACGGCAAAGGCCAGCACCAGCACGTTGTCCCAGATGAACACGGAACGGCGCGTGGGCATGTGCTTGCGGCTGGGGAAGAATTCACGCTTCCACCAGATCTCGATCATGTAGTACAGCCCCGGAGCCCAGCCGCTGCGATAGAGCCGCTGCAGCAGGCGTCCCATGGGAGACAGGGCGTCATATTCCTCCTGCGTGAGCGGTTCCCACACGAAGTCCACCCCCTTGAGGCAGGTGTAGCCGTGGTGGATGACGTTGTGCCCCACATCCCACAGGCTGTAGGCGGTGAGCGAAGGCAGGAAGGCGATGCGTCCCAGCCACTTGTTGAGGGTGCGGTGGGGAGTGAGGCTCTGGTGGCAGGCGTCGTGCCCGATGATGAACAGGCGCCCGGTCACAAAGCCTGCGGCCATGCCGCACAACAGCTGCAGCCACCAGGCATCGAACAGCACGGCTCCGGCCACAAAGGCGGCAAAGAGCACATAGTCAAGCGCCATGAGTGCAAACGCATGCCAGCTGTCTCGCTGGGCAAAGGGCGCCGTCCAGAACCGGATCACCTTGCGGTGAGGAAGCGGCTGGTCGGGCGCAATGGGCTGCTGCGCAGGAGCAGCGGGATCAACTGCGGGAATCGAATCGTTCATCAACGTGCAAACACTCGCAAAGAGTCGGCGCAAGGAACTGCCATGCTGCGCCTTTTCATGTGATGGGTCCTGCAGACCCCCTCCGCCGCGGGCGGAAGGCTCCAGCAGAAACCGGCATCATCGTCATTCATTCTATGAACCGCGCAAGAGAAACACCAGCAAAATCATTAACCGCAACAAGGACTTGTGTCACAGTTGCATCGCATTGCGCAGTGCTGTGCGAACGGGGCCACAGGCAAGGGCCTGCATGCTACCCGATGCCCGCCGCGCGGCACAGGCCACACGGTGGTGCCGCCTGTGTCGCTGTGGCAATCGCACCACCGTGCGAAAGTCGCAGCAGGGCTCTGGCCGCCGCTTTCCGGGTTCAGGCGGCCAGCGGGGCGTAGTCGGTGTAGCCGTGCGCGCCGCCGCCATAGAGCGTGGCGGGATCGGGCCGGCGCAGGGCAGCGCCCTCGGCCAGACGGGCCACCACATCCGGATTGCCGATGAACGGCACCCCAAAGGCCACGGCCCGCGCGCGGCCGCTGGACACCGCAGCGGCAGCCGAATCGCCGGTGTAGCCGTCATTGGCCACATAGGCACCATGCCAGTAGGGCAACAGGCGCTGCACGTCCACCATGGGCATGCCGGCTTCGGGCTGGCCGAGCCCGGCCTGGTGCTCGACCAGGTGCAGATACGCCAGACCCCGGGTGTCGAGCTGGGCCATGGCGTACGAGAAGGTGCGGAAGGGATCGCTGTCGCGCATGCCGTTGAAGGGGTTGTTGGGCGACAGGCGCACCCCCACGCGGGAAGCGGGCCATACGGAAGTCACGGCATCGACCACGCGCAGCAGCAGGCGGGCCCGGTTCTGCACGGAGCCGCCATAGGCATCGGTGCGGCGGTTGGCCCCGTCGCGCAGGAACTGGTCGAGCAGATAGCCGTTGGCCCCGTGGATTTCCACGCCATCGAAACCGGCATCCATGGCCAGCCGGGCGGCATGGCGGTATTCCTCGACCACGCCGTCGATTTCCTCCACGGTGAGCGCATGCGGAGTCTCGAAGGGCAGCTTGCCCCGAGGCGTATGCACCAGCCCCGGAATCGCCAGGGCGCTGGGAGCGACTGGCAGGGCACCCCCAGGCTGGAGGCTCGAATGCGAGGCCCGCCCCACATGCCAGAGCTGCAGCACGATGAGACCGCCGCGCGCATGCACGGCCGAGGTGATGCGCCGCCAGGCGCGGGACTGCGCCTCGGTATAGATGCCGGGGGTGCCGACGTAACCCTTGCCCCGGGGGCTGATCTGCACCCCCTCGCTGACGATGAGGCCGGCCGTGGCGCGCTGCTGGTAGTACGTGGCCATGAGCGGCGTGGGCATGTCCCCCTGCGCCGCGCGGCAGCGCGTGAGAGGAGCCATGACGATGCGGTTTCTCAGGGCCAGATCACCCAGATGGGTGGCGGTGTAGAGAGGGGAATGCAGAAAGGTGTTCATGGGAGGCAGTGTAGCCAGCCCCTGTTTTTCCCCGTCTGCTCCCTCCACAAAATCCTGCTGCGATCAGGGGCACTGCGCCGGGCAGGCACCGCCCGCCCGGGGGGCCCGTGCGCGCTCAGCCCTGGGCGCGCTTGCCCAGAATATCGAAGGCCGGCAGGGTCTTGCCTTCGAGCACTTCCAGGAAGGCGCCGCCGCCGGTGGAGATGTAGCCCACCTGCTGCTCGATGCCGTACTTGGCGATCGCGGCCAGGGTGTCGCCCCCGCCTGCGATGCTGAAGGCCGGAGAGGCCGCAATGGCACGGGCCAGCGTCTCGGTGCCATGCGAGAAGGGCTCGAACTCGAACACGCCGACCGGGCCGTTCCAGACGATGGTGCCGGCCGACTGCAGCCGCTCTGCGAGCATCTGGGCGGTGCGGGGACCGATGTCGAGGATCAGGTCGTCCTCGGCCACGTCGTGGGCGTCCTTGATCTGGGCCGGAGCGTCGGCCTTGAATTCCTTGGCCACCACCACGTCGACGGGGATCGGCACTTCGGCGCCACGGGCCTTCATCTTGTCCATGACCTTGCGGGCGTCCTCCACCAGATCGGGCTCGGCCAGCGACTTGCCGATGGGCAGGCCCGCAGCGAGCATGAACGTGTTGGCGATGCCGCCCCCCACGATCAGGCCGTCGACCTTTTCGGCCAGGCTCTGCAGAATGGTGAGCTTGGTGCTGACCTTGCTGCCGGCCACAATGGCCACGAGCGGGCGCCGGGGATTGGCCAGTGCCTTGCTGATGGCATCCATTTCGGCCGCCAGCAGCGGACCGGCACAGGCGATGGGGGCGTGTTCGGCGATGCCGTAGGTCGTCCCCTCGGCACGATGGGAGGTGCCGAAGGCGTCATGCACGAAGATGTCGCACAGACGGGCCAGCTTGTGGGCCAGCTCGGGCTTGTTTTTCTTCTCGCCCACATTCAGGCGGCAGTTTTCGAGCAGCACGACCTGCCCGGGCTGTACCTCGACGCCGTCGACCCAGTCGCTCACGAGGGGAACCTCGCGCCCCAGCAGCTCCGAAAGGCGCTGTGCCACGGGCGCCAGCGAATCCTGCGGCTGGAAGGCGCCTTCGGTGGGACGGCCGAGGTGGCTGGTGACCATGACGGCTGCACCACCGTCGAGCGCCATGCGAATGACCGGCAGCGAGGCCCGGATGCGGGTGTCCTCGGTGATGTGGCCTGCGTCATCCAGCGGCACGTTGAGGTCGGCGCGGATGAAGACACGTTTACCCTTGGCCTGGCCCTTGTCGCACAGGTCGGAGAAGCGAATGAATGGCTGCATGACGGTCATGGTCTGATGGGTGATGATGAAAGAAAAGAAAACGGAACCATTGCGGCCCGATTATAGAAACCGCCCCTGACGGCCCGGTAACGGGTGCCATGCCCTGCACACGGCCGCCCTGCCCCTGTGTGCGGCCCTGCTGCCGCGGCTGCCGGAGGACGCGAAGCCTTACGGTACCATGGAGGTCTCTGGCGGCGCCGCCGAAACAGGGCCCGGAACGCACCGCGCTCGCCTCGTCTGCGGCGACATGCCTGCCCCTCTGCCACAAGGAACTTCACCGTGAACATCCTCATCCCCGTCGATGGCACCGAACTCTCGCTGCACGTGACCCGCTTTGCCCTGCGCCTGGCGCAGGAAGGGCTCAAGACCCGCATCATCCTGGCCAATGCCCAGGAACCGGCCTCGCTCTACGAGCGCCTGACCAGCCACGACGACGCCCGCATGCTCGCCGACATGACCCAGGAAACCGGCGAGGACATGATCGAATCGGCACGCCGGCTGGTGAACAACGCCGGACTGGTGCACGAGTCGGTGGTCATCACGGGCGATCCGGCCGCGTCCATCATCGAACTGGCCCAGATCCATGCCTGCGACCTCATCGTGATGGGAACCCGTGCGCTGGGAGCCCTGCGCAGCGCCATCGAAGGCTCGGTGTCGCGCTCGGTGGTCGAAGGCGCCACGGTGCCGGTGCTCATCGTCAAGGCGCCCGACCCGATCCGCGACGAGGCCTGACTTTCCGCCTTCCTCCTGCCGCCCGGCTCCGGGCCGACAGCGGCCTCTGCAGAGGTGCACCACGGGTGTCATGCAGGGGCAGACCATGGACATGAAAAAACCGGCTGCCAGTGCGCCGGTTTTTTCATGCGTGCATACGGTTCATCATGCGGCAAGGGGGCAGCGCAGGCTGCACGGCAAGGTCAAGGCCTGTGCAGGGAGCACCATGCGCCCTGCACTGCGCGTGCCGCCGCGCCCAGGTGCCGCGGGCACCACACCTTACATTTCGGTGCGCTTGCCGTCCTTGTAGGTGTAGAGCGTGACGGCGGGCTTCTGGAGCTCGCCCTTGTCGATGAAGCTGATGTCTCCGACCAGTCCCTTGAAGTGAATCGCCGCCAGCTTGGGCAGGTACACCTTGGGATCGGTGGAGTTGGCATCCTTCATGGCCTGCACCAGCACGCGGGTGGCATCGTAGGCATACGGGCTGTAGATCTGGAACTGGCCGTTGTACTTGGCGTTGTACTTCTTGAGCCAGTCTGCGCCCCCGTTCATCTTCTGCACCGAAGCCCCGCCTGTGGCGCAGGTCACGTTGGCCACGGTCTTGGCATTGCCGGCCAGGGTCGGCAGCTTCTCGGTACAGATGGCATCGCCCCCGAAGAGCTTGACGTTGGACATGCCGAGCTGCTCCATCTGGCGCAGCATGGGGCCGGCCTGTGCGTCGAGCCCGCCGTAGAAGATGGCGTCGGGGTTCTTGGCCTTGATGGCGGTGAGAATGGCCATGAAGTCGGTGGCCTTGTCGTTGGTGAACTGCGCATCCAGCACCTGGATGCCGTCCTTGGCAGCGGTTTCCTTGAACACGGCAGCCAGGCCCTGCCCCAGCGCCGTGCGGTCGTCGACGATCACGGCCGTCTTGACCCCGCTCTTGGCGGCATGGTCCACCACGCTGGCACCCAGCTGGTTGTCGTTGGCGATCATGCGGAACACGTTCCTGTAGCCCGGCTTGGTCAGGTCGGGGTTGGTGGCGGAAGCCGTCACCATGGGAATTCCGCACTTGTTGTAGACAGTGGAGGCGGGAATGGAGGTGCCGGACTGCAGGTGTCCCACCACGGCCACGACCTTGGCGTCGCACATCTTCTGAGCCACGGCGGTGGCCTGCTTGGGATCGCCGGCATCGTCCTCGGCCATGAGCTTGAACTGCACAGGCTTGCCGCCGATCACGGGATGCTCGGCATTGATCTCGTCGAGTGCCAGACGAACGCCGTTTTCGACATCCTTGCCGATGTGGGCAATGCCGCCGGAGATCGGACCAACGGTGCCGAACAGCACCTCATTGCCTCCTGCCGCTGCGGCAGAGCTGCCGCCTTGCGGACCGGAGCCCTTGGAACAGCCGGCCAGGGCTCCCAAAGCGGCCATGGCCACGACGCCGAGTGTCCAGCGCAGAGTGCGACGATTGTGCATGAATGACTCCTTTTCCTTGATGTTCGGGGACGAAGCCCTCTGCCGCGCTTCGCCGCAGTTCGGCATTCCGAACACAGGGTGGCAGGCAGGGAGCAGATCAGTCTGTCAGTGTAATGCAAGGATTGTGCCCTGACCAGTGCCGGGAACCCTTCCGCAGCCTCCCTGCCCACTCCGGCTGCCGGGCTGCCGGCTTCCTCTTGCCTCCCTTACCAGCCCAGTGCCAGATGCAGGGGCAGGTACACGGCCATGCCGGCCACGATGGTGCCCATGACGCTGTGCCGGTGCAGATACCATGCCACCCCCGCCAGGGCACCAAAGATGCGTGCATCGTTCCAGACCGTGAAGTGCCCGTGGGTCAGCAGAATCTCCGGGCCCAGCACCGCGGCCAGCGCTGCCACCGGCGCATAGCGCAGGCCCCGCCGGAACCACAGGGGCAGGTGCAGAGGCCGCGACGAGAGAAAGAACAGGCTGCGCGACACCACGGTGATCACCGTCATGCCCAGAATGATGACGAGCGTGAGCCAGTCGGTCTGGCCGGGCACGGGCAGCAGGTGCGCAGCGGTCATGGCTGGTGCTCCAGGGCGGCCTCGCGGGCTTCGCGCTCCTCGGTGGCCTGCCGCAGCACGGTGTATTCGAGCGCCACGCACAGAGCCACCGCCACCAGAATGCCGGCCACCAGATTGAGCCGCAGCGGCAGCGCAGCCGTGAGCACCGCCACGCCGGCAGCCAGCACGGCTGCGAGCACCCGCATGCGGCTGTCGAGCATGGCGCAGGCCACCCCCAGCACAGCGAGCGTGCCCGCAAATCCCAGCCCCCACGACAGCGGAAAGAACTGCGCGGCCAGCACACCCGTCAGGCAGGACACGCACCAGTTGACATAGTTGCTCACCGTGCTTCCCATGTACCAGGCCACCCGCTCGCCACGCCCGGCCGGGTCGGACACGGCATGGGGGTAGCGCTGCACGAAGAGCACATAGTTCACATCGCCCGACAGGTAGCCAAACAACATGCGCTCCCGAAACGGCAGATGGATGGCGTAGTCGCGCAGATGGGCGCTGAACACCACAAAGCGCAGATTGACGCAGAAGGCCGCCGCCAGCACCACCCACACCGGTGCACCGGCTGCAATGAGTGGCAGGGCCGCGAGCTGTGCCGTGCCCGCAAACACGAGCAGCGTCATGAGCACGCCCTCGACGAGACTCAGCCCCGAATTGGTCATGGCCACCCCGGTCATCAGCCCCCAGGCGGCAATGCCGAGCCACACGGGCAGATAGTCGCGTGCGCCCTGCCGAAAGGCGGCCTGCCGCCACATGGCAGGCGAAAGCACCACGGGTTCGAGCTGCCAGTCCCGCGCGGGAATCGGCGCGGGAATCGCCTCGCGGGCATGGTCCACGCAGGGCACAGAGGCCGACATGATGCAGTCAGCTCCGCCCGGCGGGCTGGGCCGGCGCCGATTCCCGATGGCCACCCAGCAGCGTGCCCACCGGCAGGGCCACCCCCCGCAGCCAGTCCGCCACCGGGAGCCGCTTGCCTCCGGCACGCTGCAGCTGCGTCAGGCACAGGGCACTGCGGGGCTCCTGCCCGCCGCACGCCACATGGATGCCCTGGGCATCGATGGTCAGCACCTGGCCGCACTGCACACCGGCCGGCACCGGCACTGCAGAGCGCTCGGCTCCCCATATCTTGACGATTTCCTCTGCATGCCCATGCCCCAGCGGCACCGTGGTCGACGCGCCTGGAAAGGGACAGAACGCCCGCACCCGGCGCCCAAGGGCAGCAGCCGGCAGCTGCCAGTCGACCGGAGCCTCGCTTTTCTCGATCTTGTGCGCATAGGTCACGCCGGCCTCCGGCTGGGGCACTCGTGCAGGAGCCTCGCCCCGGGCCAGCTGCTCCAGCAGGGCAACGATCTCCTGCCCCCCCAGCACAGCCAGCCGGTCGTGGAGACTGGCCGTCGTGTCATCGTCCGCAATCGGCACGCGCGCCACACGCAGCATGTCGCCGGTATCCAGGCCCGCATCCATCTGCATGAGGGTGATGCCCGTCTCCGCATCCCCGGCCTCGATGGCACGGTGAATGGGCGCCGCGCCGCGCCAGCGCGGCAGCAGGCTGGCATGGATGTTGAGGCAGCCCAGCCGCGGCAGGTCGAGCACCCACTGCGGCAGGATGAGCCCATAGGCCGCCACCACCATCACATCGGGCTGAACCGCCTGCAGCGCATCCCGCGCCGCAGCCGCTTCGTCGGGCCAGCGGCCATCGAGGCGCAGGCTGCGGGGCTGGAGGACTTCAATGCCATGGGCCAGCGCGGTGCGCTTGACGGGCGAGGCCTGCAGCTTCATGCCACGGCCGGCCGGCCGATCGGGCTGGGTCAGCACCAGAGGCACGGCGTGCCCGGCCTGCAGAATGGCATCGAGCGCCACCTGGGCAAATTCCGGCGTGCCGGCAAACACCACCTTCATCTTGGGATTCCTTGTCGTGTCGATGCGCCGCTCAGCGGGCCTCGGTGGCCACATGCGCCTGTTCGCGGGCCAGCTCGCGCTGGGCCTTGACCATCTTGCTCTTGATGCGGGTGCGCTTGAGTGGACTGAGGTATTCCACGAAGACCTTGCCCCTGAGGTGATCCATCTCGTGCTGCAGACACACCGCCAGCAGACCCTCGGCCTCGATCACGCGGCTCTGGCCGTGCCGGTCCAGCGCCTTGACATGCACCTGCGCAGCCCGCTCGACCCCGTCGTACACCCCCGGCACGGACAGGCAGCCTTCCTCGCCCTTGAGGCGCTCCTCGCTCATCCAGACCACTTCGGGGTTGATGACCACGAGCGGCTGGTTGCGCTCCTCGGACACATCGATCACCACAAGCTGCTCGTGATGGTCGACCTGGGTCGCCGCCAGGCCCACCCCGCGGGCGTCGTACATGGTCTCGAACATGTCGTCGATCACGCGGTGCAGGCGTTCGTCGAACGCCGTGACCGGCTTGGCGACCGTGTGCAGGCGGGAATCCGGATAGACGAGAATGGGGAGCTTGGCCATGAATGAAAATGCAGAAACTGAAAAGAAAACACCCGTCGCGCTGCAGCAGACGGCAGCCAACGGTGCAGGCGCGTAGCCTCTCTGGCAGCAACTGACAGAGACAGCCACCACCACATGCCCCAGGTGGGGCCATGCCCGTATTTTCCCCGTTTTGGCAAAGTCGTGGCGCGAAGAGAACAAATGCACGCGCAGGTCCCGGCAGAACCCGCCAATCCGCCGGCCCTGTTACCCGATGCAAGTATTGTGAGATATGCTTTGGAGGCTTGTTGTCTTTTCTCCTACAAACCATCGGCTGCACATCATGAGCACTTCCCCTTCCTGGCAAACGCGTCGCACCATGCTGCGCAAGATGGTCGCCGTGGCCGGCCTGGGAGCGGCGGCCGGCGCCGGGCATCTGGCTTGGGCCCGCACCTATCCCGTCACCCCCGACCAGCGCCGGATGGCCCGGGCCACTGCCGCGCGCGGAGTTCCCATCAGCGAACTGGCGCCCCATGCCCCCTCCGAATACGTCGTCAAGCGCGGGGATACGCTGTGGGACATCTCGGGCAAGTTCCTCCGGCATGCATGGCGCTGGCCCGAGCTGTGGGGCATGAATCTGGCCCAGATCCGCAACCCCAACCTCATCTATCCGGGCCAGCTCCTCTGGCTGGAAATCGTCAACGGTCGCGCCCGTCTGCGCACCGGGCGCATGCTCAGCCGCGGCAGCAGCAATGGTCGCCTCTCTCCGCAGGTGCGGGTCGAGTCGCTGGGAGACACGGCCATCCCCACCGTGCCGCCGCAGCTCATCGAGCCCTTCCTGTCGGAACCGCTGATCCTGCAGGAAGACACGCTCCGCAACGCCCCGCGCATCGTCGCCCCGCAGGAAAACCGCGAACTCATGAGCAAGGGAGACCGGGCCTATGCGCGCGGCCCCGACGGCCACCCCCTCGAAGACCGCGGCAGCGATGAAGCCAACATGTACCGCATCTTCCGCGAGGCCGTTCCCATCAAGGACCCCGCCACCAAGGAAATCCTGGGCTACGAGGCCCACTACGTCGGCCGCGCCCTGCTCGTGCAGGGCGAGAGCGTCAGCACCTCGGCCGATGGCGGGGCAGCCGGCGTTCCCGTGCCCGCATCGCTCGACATCGTGAGCGCAAAGGAAGAAGTCCGCGTCGGCGACCGCCTGCTGCCCGAACCCGAACGCGAACTCCTCACCCACAATCCGCACGCGCCTTTCGTCGAAGTGCATGCCCTGATCGCCTCGGTGTACGGCCTGGCCGTGCAGAACGTGGGCCAGAACCAGATCGTCACGATCAACAAGGGCACACAGGACGGCATCACGCGAGGCGACGTGCTGGCCATCATCAGCTCGGGCCGCCGCACCGTGGACAAGACCGAAGACCGCCATCAGGACATCAAGCTCCCGGACGAGCGCAACGGCCTGCTCTACGTGTTCCGTCCGTTCGAGCGCGCGTCCTACGCGCTGGTGATCGAAATCCGCGACCCGGTGAAGATCGGCGACCGGGCCGAGAACCCTCTCGCCCCCGCCGAAGAACCCGCCACCGACAGCCCCGAGCCGCGCTCCTGAGCCCGGCTTTCGCCACAGGCCGCCCCCAGGGCGGCCTTTTCATGTCCAGACTCTCCGACGGCTGCCTCTTCCATGGACACTCTGACCCACGATGACCTCTGCGCATGGCTGCGCCTGACCCTGGCACCGGGCATCGGGCCGGATGCGGCACGGCGGCTGCTCGCGGCCTTCGGGCTCCCTGCCCAGATCCTGTCCCAGTCCCGTCTGGCGCTCGAACAGATCGTCTCGGCGCGACAGGCCGACGCCCTGCGCTCCTCCTCCGAAGAGGTCGACGCACAGATCGCACGCACCTGGCAATGGCTGCAGGATGCCACCCCCGAGGTGCCACGCCGGGTCATTCCCCTGGGCCATTCCCACTACCCGGCCAGCCTGCTGCAGATGGCCGATCCTCCGGTGCTGCTCTATGCCCTGGGGCAGATCGACGCCCTTCCGGAGCTGTGCGGCATCGCCATGGTGGGCAGCCGCAACCCCACGCCCCAGGGAGCCGACAATGCCCGCCAGTTCGCCCGCTGCTTTGCCCAGATGGGCTGGACCGTGGTATCGGGACTCGCACTCGGCATCGATGGTGCCGCGCACGAAGGCGCTCTCCAGGGCGCCACGGAAGCCGCCTCTGCCCCGCAGCGCCCCCTGGCCACGATCGCCGTCGTGGGCACCGGACTGGACCGGGTCTACCCGCGCCAGCACCGCGACCTGGCACACCGCATCGCACGGCACGGTCTGCTGCTGAGCGAGTACCCGCTTGGCGCCCCTCCCCTCACGCACCACTTCCCCCGGCGCAACCGCCTCATTGCCGGCCTGAGCCATGGCGTGCTCGTGGTCGAAGCCGCCCTGCAGTCAGGTTCGCTGATCACCGCACGCCTCGCCAGCGAACAGGGCAAGGAAGTGTTCGCCATCCCCGGCTCCATTCACTCGCCCCAGTCGCGTGGCTGCCATGCCCTCATCCGGCAGGGAGCCAAGCTGGTGGAACATGCCGAGGATGTGCTCGAAGAGCTGCGCCCCCTGCTGGCCCGCTCCCCGCTGCCTGCCGCTGCCGCCACCAATGCACCCGCCAGTCCCGCCCCGGCTCCCGGCCACCCCGTGCTGGAAGCCATGGGGCATGACCCGGTGAATCTCGACGCCCTGCTGGCCCGCACCGGACTGGACACGGCCGCACTGCAGGCCGAACTGCTCACGCTCGAACTCGATGGCCGGGTCGGCCGACTGCCGGGCGGGCTGTATCAGCGCATCGGCAGCGCCTGACAGAAACCCACCGCCAGCCGGGCTGGCATCCGCCTCTCCCCGGTTCAGTCTTCGCCACCGTTCTCGATGGCCGCACGCTGCCGGGCTGCGAACTCCTCGTAGGTGTTGATGCCACGGAGCTCCAGAATCATGTTGCGCACGGCCGCCTCCACCAGCACGGCAATGTTGCGCCCCACCACCACCTGGATGATGGCCTTGCGGATCGGCACCCCCAGCACCGCCTGGTAGATGGGTGCCGTGGGCATGCGCTCGTAGTCGCGCTCCATGGTTTCCTTGCGCACCAGATGCACGATGAGCCGCAGCCGCATGCGCCTGCGCACGGCAATCTCGCCAAAGATCTGCTTGATGTCGAGCAGACCTATGCCCCGCACCTCCATCAGGTTCTGCAGCAGCTCGGGACAGCGGCCCTCGATGGTGGTCTGGTTGACCCGGAAAAAATCGACTGCATCATCGGCCACCAGTCCGTTGCCGCGCGAAATCAGCTCCAGCCCCAGTTCGCTCTTGCCCAGGCCGGACTCTCCCGTGATGAGCACCCCCAGCCCCAGAATGTCCATGAACACCCCATGCATGGTGTCCCGGTTGGCAAAGTGCTTGGACAGGTAGGTGCGCAGCAGGTCGATCACATACGCGGCGCGCTCCTCGGTGGCAAAGAGCGGAATCTGGGCGCGCTCGCACATCTGCAGCAGTGCGTCGGGCGGCGTCTGCGCATCGGCCACGATCAGCACCGGCGGCTCCAGCGTCACGATGCGGGCAATGCGCCGCGCCACATCCTCGCGCGAGGACGTGGTGATGTAGCTGATTTCCCGCGCGCCCAGCACCTGCACCCGGTAGGGATGGATGTAGTTGAGATACCCGACCAGATCCGCCCCCGAGGAGGCCTCGCTCACGGCCACCTCCTCGAAGCGGCGCTCGGAAGCTCCCAGCCCGGCAAGCCAGTGCCAGCCCAGTGTGGAGCGGAAATCCTCGAACAGTACGTCGGCGCTGATGGCGGTATGTTTCATGGCTGGCGGGCAATCATCGGGAAAAGGTGCTCCGATGGTAATGCAGCAACCCGCCTCTCACCACTTGGCAGGGGGCGAAGGCCCCGCCGCTTGCGCGTCAGGCGGCCTGCACCGACTGCCAGTCGGCCACGAGCTGATGCAGCATGCCGGCATCCTCTGCGTGCATCATGCGTTCGCGCAGCTCGCCATCGCTGAGCATCTCGGCAATTTCGGAAAGAATTTCCAGATGCTTCTGCGTGGCCGCCTCCGGCACAAGCAGAAAGATCAGCAGGCTCACAGGCTGATCGTCGGGCGCATCGAAGCCGATCGGGTGTTCGAGCTGGAACAGGGCGGCCAACGGCGCCTTGAGCCCCTTGATGCGGCCATGCGGAATCGCCACTCCGTGCCCCAGGCTGGTCGATCCCAGGCGCTCTCGTGCAAAGAGACTGTCGGTGATGAGGGCCCGATTGAGGTGATGCAGTTCCTCGAACAGGAGGCCGACTTCTTCAAATGCACGCTTTTTGCTGCTGGCGTCCACATGGACGACCACCTGCTCAGCCGGAAGGATGGAAGCTAGACGATTCATAGAAACAGCCAAAAAATACCGTCTGCATTATGCACAAATGTGTGCCATGCCCTACGGAAAAACCCGTACATGCCTCCAGCGGAGCCGTGATCGCGTACCCCATCCCGGCGGCGGCTTCCATTTTGAAAACGAACGCCTGACATTTCCCTGTCCGGCATTCCGACCCTGCAACAGGGTTATTGCCCATCTGCAGCCCTTGCTGCAGGCCTTTCATGCGCCGGGGCGCCCCGCAGAATGCAGGCTCCCGAGGCATTCAGGGTGTCCATGATGCCACCATGCCCATAAAAAAGGCAACCGCCACCACGGCGGTTGCCCGGAGAAAGAGTCCCTGCGCAATCAGGGGGTAAGGCGCGCAGCCTCACTCCTCTATGTGCAGGGCATCAGTCCATGCATCCGATCAGACGTGTTCCATGCGCTTCTGCGCCTGGGCCTGGTAATCCTGCAGTTTTTCCTTGTATCGGCCCACCTGGCGGTCGAGCTTGTCCATGAGGTCATCGATGGCGGCATACATGTCGTGCTGGCTGCTTTCGACATGGAGCTCATCGCCCTTGACCAGCATGTTGCACTCGGCATGCTGACGGCGTTCCTTTTCCTTTTCGTTGAGGATCGACAGGGTCACCCGCACATCGACCACCTGGTCGAAATGGCGCAGGATACGCTCCAGCTTGGTGGACACGTAGTCGCGCAGGGCGGGAGTGACTTCGAGATGGCGTCCGCTGATATTGAGATTCATGGATCCTCCTGTAGGCATGGCAGGAATGGCAACGACCGGAAACCGCACTGCGGTGCATCCGGATGGCGGAGGTCGTCGTCACAACCCACCGCACGCATCGAACATGTTCGTTGCTTCTACTATGCCACCGCAAAAGGCCGAAGTTCAAGCGCGCTGCACTTTTTTACCAGCCGCCTGCGGGCAAACCCCGATCGGCCCATCACGCACCGGCGGCCCCCTCACTCGCCCCTTCAGTAGCCTCGTGCGAGCAGCACACCCAGCAGGGGCAGCACCAGCATCAGATGCGCCGTCCAGAACATGCGCCGGCGTGTGGCATCCACTTCGGGCGCAGGCGGCAGCACTCCGGTGCCGGCCTGCGTGCGGCGCCAGCGTGCCAGAGTGATGGAAGGACGCACCGACAGCACCAGCATCACCACGAAAAGCGTGACCTTGACGTGAAAGAGCGGGTTGTGCACATACCATTCCCAGCCCTTGGCCCCCAGGGCAAACCGTGCCAGTCCCGTGGCCAGCACCGTCAGCGCAGAGCCCATGTAGATCAGATCCACGCGCGCGAGCCGCTGCACCACGGCAGCATTCATCCAGGCCGGACGGCACAGCGCCACTTCGGCGCTCAGGAAGACGGTCATGGTCAGGATGGCGATCAGGTGGAGATAGGCAAGTACGACTTCGGTCATGATGGAAATGCAGATGCAGGCAGGGACTCGACTCTGGCGAGCGGCCAGCATAACTTATCCCCGATAATCGCAGGATGAGTGGCAATACCCTAGGCACCCTTTTCGCTGTCACCAACTTCGGTGAATCCCACGGCCCGGCCATCGGCTGCGTCATCGACGGCTGCCCGCCCGGCATGGCTCTGTCCACGGACGACATCCAGCCCGACCTGGATCGACGACGCCCTGGCACCAGCCGCCATGTCACCCAGCGCAACGAGGCCGATCAGGTCGAAATCCTCTCGGGCATCTACGAGGGACGCACCACCGGCACACCGATCTGCCTGCTGATCCGCAACACCGACCAGCGCAGCAAGGACTATGGCGACATTCTCCAGACCTTCCGCCCCGGTCATGCCGACTACACCTACTGGCACAAGTACGGCATCCGGGATCCACGCGGTGGCGGACGCTCCTCGGCCCGACTCACGGCCCCCACGGTGGCCGCAGGGGCCGTGGCGCGCAAGTGGCTGGCCGAGCACCATGGCGTCGTCATCCGAGGCTGCATGACGCAGGTGGGCGAGATTCCCATCCCCTTCGAGAGCTGGGACCACGTGGCGCACAACGCCTTCTTTGCTCCCTGTGCCGACGTGAGCGCACTGGAGTCCTACATGGACAGCCTGCGCAAGGCCGGCGACAGCTGCGGAGCCCGCCTGCGGGTGGTGGCCAGCCATGTCCCGGTCGGATGGGGCGAGCCGCTGTATGACCGGCTCGATGCCGACATTGCCAAGGCCATGATGGGACTCAATGCCGTCAAGGGCGTGGAGATCGGCGACGGCTTCGCCAGCGTCGCCCAGCGCGGCAGCGTCCACGGCGACTCCCCCACGCCCCACGGCTTTGCCAGCAACCATGCAGGCGGCATCCTGGGCGGCATCAGCAGCGGGCAGGACATCGACGTGTCCCTGGCCATCAAGCCCACCAGCTCGATCATGACGCCCCGCAACTCCATCACCCTGGCCGGAGACGCCACTGTGGTGCAGACCAAGGGCCGGCACGATCCCTGCGTGGGCATTCGTGCCACCCCCATCGCCGAAGCGCTGCTGGCGCTGGTACTCATGGAACACGCCCTGCGGCAGCGCGCCCAGTGCGGCGATGTGCACGTCGATACCCCCGACGTGGCCCGGCTGGGCTGACTCCCCGAAGGGCACGTCCATGCGCTCGCTCTCCGGCTGGATCGCTGACCATCTGCTGCGCCACCGCATCCTGAGCGACCTGGAAGAGGCCGGTTTCTCCGAAGCCGACTGCATGGCCGTGGAGAGCACTTCCTGCATGTGGGAACAGGTCAGCCTGTTCTATCGGCAGGGAGGACGCGTGGTCACCCTCCGCGACGGTTTTTCTGCAGCCAGCGGCGCTCCGGACCAGATCACCATCTACCGCCCTGAAGACCCCGCCGACTGCATCCACTCCACCTACGCGACGCTCGCCCACGAGCTGGGCCATGCCCTGCAGGAACCCGACCAGTGGCGCCCTCCGGGTGACTTCTCCACCGCCGATGCCTATGCCCATGCACGCGAGCTGGGTGAAGCCCATGCATGGCTCAACGAATACCTCCTGTGCATCGCCCGCGCCGACGATGCTCCCATGCCCCGCCTGGAGCTGCACATCGAGAACCGAGAGGATTTTGGCACCCATGTCGTCGAGCCCTTCTCCCTGATCGTGCAGTGGCACCACGAAGGCGCCTCGAATGCGGTCATTCTGGAACGCCTGGCCGAACTCAACTCTCACATGTTCCCAAGCGGCATGGGCCCCGGCAACCACAAGACCTATGGCCAATGCAACCGCTGGGACTACCTCATGGCCACCGGCCACCATGAGGTACTCGACAGCTTCTCGGCCGCCATGGGACGTGCCCCCCTGCCCGACGAGCAGAAGGTTCTCATGAAGTTCCATCTCCAGGGCAACTGCGTGCAGGATCCCATCGTCCCGGCCATGTTCGAGACCGTCTACCAGGTCTACCCGGACGGACGGCCCGAAGCCCTGCTGGGCGCCGCAGCAGCCCCTGCTCCCGCCCACGGAGCTCCCGCACAACCGGCGGCGTCCGCCACCATGTGACTCGCCCCCGCATCTCCGGTCTGCCATGCCCGACGACCTGTTCTCCACTCCGGGCCTGCCCCCCATCAATCTGATCCCCCGGGATGGCGTGCTGCATGATCTGGGCACCATGCTCACGGCCCGCGAAGCCGACGCCGCCTTCCAGGCCCTGCAGGCTGAAGCAGCATGGGAGCATGACACCCTGCGCATGCATGGCCGCACCGTCGTCACCCGCCGCGAAATTGCCTGGCACGGCGATCCCGGCATGGTCTACCGCTATTCCGGACGCCCACACGCCGCAGCCCCCTGGACCCCGACGCTGCAGCATCTGCGGGACGAGGTGAGTCTTCTGACCGGCTCCACCTTCAACTCCTGCCTGCTCAACCTCTACCACGACGGCCGCGAAGGCATGGGCTGGCACAGCGACGATGAACCGGAACTCGGCCCCCTGCCCTGCATCGCCTCCCTGAGCCTCGGAGCCACCCGGCGATTCCGCTTCCGCCATCGCAGCATGCCGCACACATGCGAACTGCTGCTGCATCACGGACAGCTCATCGTCATGGCGGGTACCCTGCAGCGCCACTGGCAGCACGCCCTGCCTCCCATGACAGGCATCCGGGAGCCGCGCATCAACCTCACCTTCCGCACCATCACGCTGCCACGTTCTGCCCGCTGACCTCACTTCGGCCCCCTCAGTCGCCGCGTCGCAACAGGCAGAAGGCCCCATGCCCCATTCGACCACCCAGCAGGTTTCGCACCACCACTCCGCACTGCCATGGTGCATATTGCAGTGCGATAATTCCGTGCATTCCCTCAACGGCATTTGCCCTCCCCTCATGGAACCCAGCCCGAGTTGCTGGCTTCCGCGCGACTGACGACGGTCCTTCTCCCGGACTGGCCGCACGCGACGGAAGCCACCCCCGCCCCTCCGTGCCCTGCCAGTCGCGCCTTCCGAGGTGCGACTCCGAACCGTGGATGAAACGACCCCATGCTGAACATTTTCACGCTGGCCAACGGCCGCCTGTTCCAGGAAGAAATCGAGTCGCTCGAAGAGCTCACCCGCTTCAAGCCCATCTGGGTCGACCTCGAAGACCCGACCATGGAAGAAAAGCGCTGGATCAAGCAGCACTACGGCCTCTCCATCCCCGAAGATGCGATGGACGAGGACATCGAGGAATCCGCCCGCTTCTACGAGGAAGACAACGGCGAACTGCACATCCGCTCCGACTTCCTGGTGGCTGACTTCGACGACCCCAGCACCGAGCGCGTGGCCTTCATCCTCAATCAGAACAATCCCGAGCTGCGCAGCTTCAACATCCTGTTCTCCATCCACGACGACACGGTGCCTGCCTTCCGGCTGATCCGCATGCGGGCCCGCCGCATGCCCGGGCTCATCACCGATGCCAAGGAGCTGCTGCTCAAGCTCTTCGATGCCGATGTCGAATACAGCGCCGACACGCTCGAAGAAATCCACCTCGCGCTCGAAAAGGCCAGCGATCAGGTCCTCAAGGGCGACGTCACCGACGATGTCGCCGGCGAAGTGCTTGGCACCATCGCCCGCCAGGAAGACATGAACGGCCGCATCCGCCGCAACGCCACCGACACCCGCCGTGCCGTGAGCTTCATGATGCGCAGCCGCATGCTCACGGCCGAGCAGTTCGAGGAAGCCCGCCAGATCATGCGCGACATCGACTCGCTCGACAGCCACACCACGTTCCTGTTCGACAAGATCAACTTCCTCATGGACGCCACCGTCGGCTTCATCAACATCAACCAGAACAAGATCATCAAGCTGTTCTCGGTTGCGAGCGTGGCCCTGCTTCCTCCCACGCTGGTGGCCAGTCTCTACGGCATGAACTTCAAGTTCATGCCCGAGCTGGAATGGAAATTCGGCTATGCCTGGGCCATCGTCCTCATGATTGCCAGTGCGCTGCTGCCCATGTGGTACTTCCGGCGACGCGGGTGGCTCAAGTAAGCCGCCTGTCGGGTTCAAGGCGCATGCTCCGCCCACAGACACGCCGGCATACGCTCCCTTTTGAAGCATGTGCGCCTAATTGGAGCAATGCAGGGTTTCTCTGGAACACTCTTTCCGACAGCCGCGCGACATAATTGACGCACCAGATTCTCCGCTCTTCGCCGGATCATGCGCACACGAGACAGACACCCCCTCCCGCCCCGCAGGGATGCGCGCCAGGCTTCCTCGCCGGCACAGCCCCTGATCGCCCCGACACCGGACACGTCCAGCCACACCGCTTCCCGGACGCCTCTCCCGGAACAGGCCCACACCATGACCATCGAGGAGCTCGCCTCACAGGTCGGCATGACCGTGCGCAATGTCCGCGCCTACAACAGCGCGGGACTCCTGTCCCCGCCCACCCTCAAGGGACGCCTTGGTCTGTACGGTGACGAACATCTCATGCAGCTTCAGGTCATCCGCACCCTGCGGGGACAGGGCATCAGCCTGGAACGCATCAAGGCCGTCTTCACCGAATCCGGCGACCAGAGCGGTCTTACGCCCTGGCTGCGTCTCGGCAACCTCGCACGCACCCTCACGCGCCACCTGCCGCCCGACTCCGAACCACAGCGCATCTCGGTGGAAAGTTTCGAGGACAAATGGCAGGAAAACCTCACCCCTGCCATGATCGAGCTCATGCACAGGAGCGGCCTGCAGCGCATCCTTCCGGGCGGCACCATCGAACGCGACAATCCCGAGGTGGAGGCCGTGGCTGACCGCATGGTCGAGCTGGGCATCCACCTGGAGCAGGCACTCGAGATTCAGGCCACCATCAGCCGCGAACTCCGGCTGGTGGTTCGCAGCTATCTCCGTCTGCTGCTGTCGGCCCTTTCTGCCCAGCAGACCGGACACAGCCCCGGCCATGCCTCTGCAGAAGCCATGATCACAGAAGGTCCCCAGCTGCTCATGCAGGCCATCAAGGGCATGCTGCCTGTCCTGCTGAGTCAGGAAACACAGCGCATGGCCGAACTCGAACAATCCATCGTGCCCCCACCCCCCTTGGCACAGCAGGCTTCAGCACGCGCACAGAACGACCGCTGATCTGCATCTGCCGCAGGGCCTTGGTGCGGTGCCTGTCTGCAGCAGCAGGCTCTGGCCGAGAAGACTCAGTGCTCCGAAGGTTCCGAGACCGCCGGTGCTTCCGCTTCTCCCAGGCGGGCATTGAGCTCCTCGATGGCTGCCCGACGATTGCGCCGATGCGCCAGGTGCCCCGCCACCAGAATCAGCAGCGTCACAGCGACTACCACGCCCCAGTACGCCACGGGACGCTGCGCAAAGAAGGCTTTCAGCCCCCACGGCTCGCTCACGATCATCTTGCCGGCTGTCACGCCCAGCACCCCTGCACCCAGATAGGTGATGATGGGGAACCGGTCCACCACCTTCAGCACCAGGCTGCTGCCGAACACCATGATGGGCACGCTGATGAGCAGCCCCGCCACCACCAGATCCACGCGCCCATGCGCTGCGCCTGCCACCCCCAGCACATTGTCGATCCCCATCAGGGCATCGGCCACGATGATGGTCCGCAGCGCCCCCCAGAACGTAGTGGCCGAAGGTCCGGCCTCCTCGCCGTGCCCCACATCCGCCAGCAGCCGATAGGCGATCACGACCAGACCCAGTCCGCCGATCAGCATCAGCCCCGGAATGCGCAAAAGCCAAACCACCCCGATGGTCATCAGCGTGCGCACCACTACAGCACCGACAGTCCCCCACACAATGGCCTTGCCCTGCAGGTGGCGCGGCAGGGAACGCGCAGCCAGCGCCACCATGATGGCGTTGTCCCCCGCCAGCAGCAGATCGATCAGCACAATGGCCATCAGCGACGACCACCAGGCCGCAGTCAGCAATTCCATGATTCTCCTTTGTGATCGGAAAAGGAGGCTCCGCATCCATCTCCGACTTCCTCGCCCGGAGCACACAGACGCTTGCCTCATACAGAGGATGCCCACAACGGGCATGACCTTTTTCTGGTTCTAGTGTAGCGAGCCCACTCCCTTGACCACAGAGAAACGGAACACGCACCTCCTGATGCATCCTGCAGCATAAGCACAACCAGGAGGCCATCGCCCTCCCGAAGTACATCGCCATGCGCAGCCCTGGAGGCAGCGGGTTGATACCGATGCCTCAAAAAAAAGTCCACACGTCCCGAAGGAGGTGTGGACCTGGGAGCCTCTGGCTCCCCCGGCATCCTGCCCAAAGGCAGGGACGCGAGGAGGTGCTCAGTGCTTCTGGCGGAAGCGGCGCAGCGCAGCGAGCTGTGCTGCCATGACAGCCAGTTCAGCCTGTGCAGTCGCCACATCGAAGTCGGTCTTGGCGTTCTTGAGGGCTTCCTCGGCCGCCTGACGCGCCCGATTGGCCTTCTCCTCGTCCAGATCCTTGCCACGGATGGCCGTGTCGGACAGAACCGTCACGCCGTTGGGCTGCACTTCCAGAATGCCACCGGCCACGAAGACGAATTCCTCGTTGCCATCTTCCTTCTGGATGCGAACCGACCCCGGCTTGATGCGCGTGATCAGCGGCGTGTGGCCGGGCAGAATGCCCAGCTCGCCGCTCTCGCCGGGGAGTGCCACAAAGCGTGCCCGACCCGAGAAGATCGACTCCTCCGCGCTGACGACATTGACGTGCAGGGTATTCATTCAGCGTCCCCTTTTCAGCCCAGCTTCTTGGCTTTTTCGATGGCTTCGTCGATGGTACCGACCATGTAGAAGGCCTGTTCGGGCAGATGGTCGCACTCGCCGCTGACGATCATCTTGAAGCCGCGGATCGTTTCGGACAGGGGCACATACTTGCCCGGAGAGCCCGTGAACACTTCGGCCACATGGAACGGCTGCGACAGGAAACGCTGCATCTTCCGTGCACGTGCCACGGTGAGCTTGTCTTCAGGAGCCAGTTCGTCCATGCCCAGAATCGCGATGATGTCACGCAGTTCCTTGTAGCGCTGCAGCGTTCCCTGCACCGCACGGGCCACGCCATAGTGCTCTTCACCCACCACCTGCGGATCGAGCTGGCGGCTGGTGGAATCGAGCGGATCGACGGCCGGATAGATACCCAGAGCCGCGATGTCGCGGCTCAGCACCACGGTGGAGTCCAAGTGGGCGAAGGTCGTGGCAGGAGACGGGTCGGTCAAGTCATCCGCAGGCACGTAGACGGCCTGGATGGACGTGATGGAACCGACCTTGGTCGACGTGATCCGCTCTTGCAGACGGCCCATTTCCTCGGCCAGCGTCGGCTGGTAGCCCACGGCGGAAGGCATGCGGCCCAGCAGAGCGGACACTTCGGTACCGGCCAGCGTGTAGCGGTAGATGTTGTCCACGAAGAACAGCACATCCTTGCCTTCGTCACGGAAGGACTCGGCCATGGTCAGACCGGTCAGGGCGACGCGCAGACGGTTGCCCGGAGGCTCGTTCATCTGGCCATACACCATGGCCACCTTGGATTCGGACAGGTTGTCCTGCTTGACCACGCCGGCGTCCGACATTTCGTGATAGAAGTCGTTGCCTTCGCGGGTACGCTCGCCCACACCAGCGAACACCGACAGGCCCCCGTGGCCCTTGGCGATGTTGTTGATGAGTTCCATCATGTTCACGGTCTTGCCCACGCCAGCACCACCGAACAGACCCACCTTGCCGCCCTTGGCGAACGGGCAGACCAGGTCGATCACCTTGATGCCGGTTTCGAGCAGTTCGCGCGAGGGGCTCAGTTCGTCGTAGGCCGGAGCCTTGCGGTGGATCGAGGCCATCTGCGCCTGATCCACGGGACCGCGCTCGTCGATCGGATTGCCCAGCACGTCCATGATGCGGCCGAGGGTCGCAGGACCCACCGGCACGGTGATGGGAGCCTGCGTGTCATACACCGTCATGCCGCGACGCAGACCATCGGAAGAACCGAGGGCAATGGTACGCACCACGCCGTCACCCAGCTGCTGCTGGACTTCCAGCGTCAGCGGAGAACCCTCCATCTTGAGGGCATCAAAAATTTTCGGCAGGTGACCGCGCGAGAATTCGACGTCCACCACGGCGCCGATACACTGCACGATCTTGCCTTCTACCAGGTTTTCCTGAGCCATTTTTTGCTCCAATGATTTGAATATTTACACTGCGGCGGCGCCGGCCACGATTTCCGAGAGCTCCGTCGTGATGGCAGCCTGGCGGGTCTTGTTGTAGACCAGCTTGAGCTCGTTGATCACGTTGCCGGCATTGTCGGAAGCGGCCTTCATGGCCACCATGCGCGCAGACTGCTCGGACGCCATGTTCTCAGCCACGGCCTGGTAGACGAGGGCTTCCACATAGCGCACCAGCAGGTCATCGATTACCGACTGGGCATCGGGTTCATAGATGTAGTCCCAGGAATGGGCCTTGCCGCTGGCGATGGATTCTTCCTCCATCTTGGCCTTGGACAGGGGCAACAGTGCCTCCACCACAGCTTCCTGCTTCATGGTGTTGTGGAACTGGGTGTAGCTGATGTACACCCCGCTCAGCTCACCCTTGGCGTAGGCATCGAGAAGCACCTTCACGGGGCCGATGATCTTCTCGAGGTGGGGGGTGTCCCCCAGCTGGATGCTGTTGGCCACCACCGTCGCTCCGGCCCGGTTCAGAAAACCGAGACCCTTGTTGCCGATGGCGACCGCGCGCACATGCTTGCCCTTGGTCTGGAGCTCCTGGATCTTGTGGGTGACCCAACGCAGCACGTTGGTGTTCATGCCACCGCACAGGCCCTTGTCCGTGGTCACCACGATCAGGCCCACATCCTTCGCATCCTCATGTTCCTTCATGAAGGGATGAACATACTCGGGATTGGCCCTGCCAAGGTTGGCAGCAATATCGCGGACCTTCTCGCTGTAGGGCCGAGCCGCGAACATGCGATCCTGTGCCTTGCGCATCTTGGAGGCGGCGACCATTTCCATGGCTTTGGTGATCTTCTTGGTGTTTTCCACCGATTTGATCTTGCCGCGAATTTCCTTACCTGCTGCCACGTTGCTCTCCCGTGATCAAGCGAAGGACTTCTTGAAGGCAGCGATGGCGTCAGCCAGCTCCTTCTCGGCCTTGCCTTCCTTGTCGAATGCCTTGCTGGTTTCGAGCTGTCCGAGCAGTGCGGCGTGCTTGTCCTTCAGATAGGCATGCAGGCCGGATTCGAAATCAAGCACGCGCTTGACTTCGATGTCGTCCAGGAAGCCCTTGTTCACAGCAAACAAGGTGGCAGCCATCAGGCTGATGGACAGCGGGCTGTACTGGGCCTGCTTGAGCAGTTCGGTCACGCGGGCACCGCGGTCGAGCTGCTTGCGCGTGGCTTCGTCCAGATCGGAAGCGAACTGTGCAAAGGCTGCCAGCTCACGGTACTGAGCCAGATCGGTACGGATACCGCCGGACAGGCCCTTGATGAGCTTGGTCTGGGCTGCACCACCGACGCGGGACACGGAGATACCGGCATTGATGGCAGGACGGATACCGGCGTTGAACAGGCTGGTTTCCAGGAAGATCTGGCCATCGGTGATGGAAATCACGTTGGTCGGCACGAAGGCGGACACGTCACCTGCCTGCGTTTCGATGATGGGCAGTGCGGTCAGGGAACCAGTCTGGCCCTTGACTTCACCCTTGGTGAATTCCTCGACGTAGTGGGCATTCACGCGGGCAGCACGCTCCAGCAGACGGCTGTGCAGATAGAACACGTCGCCAGGGTAGGCTTCACGTCCCGGCGGACGACGCAGCAGCAGGGAAACCTGGCGGTAGGCCACGGCCTGCTTGGACAGATCGTCATAGACGATCAGGGCGTCCTGGCCACGGTCGCGGAAGTATTCGCCCATGGTGCAGCCTGCATAGGCAGACACGTACTGCATGGCGGCCGACTCGGACGCGGTGGCAGCCACGACGATGGTGTAGTCCATGGCGCCTGCGGCTTCGAGAGCACGCACGATGTTCTTGATCGACGATGCCTTCTGACCGATGGCAACGTAGATACAGGTCATGTTCTGACCCTTCTGGTTGATGATCGCGTCGATGGCCACGGCGGTCTTGCCGGTCTGACGGTCACCAATGATCAGCTCGCGCTGACCGCGGCCGATCGGCACCATGGAGTCGATGGACTTCAGGCCGGTCTGCACCGGCTGATCCACGGACTGACGTGCGATCACGCCCGGAGCAACCTTCTCGATCACATCGGTCATCTTGGCGTTGATGGGGCCCTTGCCGTCGATCGGCTGACCCAGCGCATCCACCACGCGCCCGATCAGTTCGGGGCCGACCGGCACTTCCAGAATGCGTCCGGTGCACTTGACCGTATCGCCTTCGGAAATGTGTTCGTACTCGCCCAGCACCACGGCACCGACGGAGTCGCGCTCCAGGTTCAGCGCCAGACCGAAGGTAGGAGTACCGTCGGCGGTTGCGGGGAATTCCAGCATTTCGCCCTGCATCACATCGGACAGACCGTAGATGCGGCAGATGCCGTCGGCCACCGAGATCACGGTGCCTTCATTGCGCACATCGGCCTTGCCTACGAGGCCTTCGATGCGGCTCTTGATGTTCTCAGAAATCTCTGCGGGATTGAGCTGCATGACTCTTTCCTTCTTTCCTATATAGACTCAGACCCTGCTGCTCACGCAGTCAGCGCCTGTTTCATTTGTTCGATACGAGCCTTGACGGAGGTGTCGAGCACCTCGTCGCCCACCACCACGCGCACGCCGCCGATGAGGCTGCTGTCGAGGACCACTTTCACCTGCAGACGCGTGTGGAAGTGTTTCTCGAGTCGCGCCTGCAGATCGGCCAGATCGGCGCCTTCGAGCGGGAAGGCGCTGTAGATCACGGCATCGGCAGCACCATCAGCCGAGTTCTTGAGGGACTCGAACTGGAGTGCCATCTCGGGCAGCGCCTGAAGGCGGCCGTTTTGCAGCACGGTACGCAGAAAATTGACACCCGCCTGGGGCAGGGGAGCCGGCAGCAGACCTGCAATCAGATCAAACAGCTGGCTGTCGTCAATCTTGGGATTGCCCACCAGCTGTTCGAGTTCGGCATTGCCGGCCACGGCGGCAAGCTGCCGGAGCCATTGGGACGTGCCCGCCAGGTTGCCTTGGCTGGCTTCGTACAGCGCCTGTGCATAGGGACGGGCAATGGTTGCAAGTTCTGCCATGGTCGTCCCTTATTACAGCTCTGCCTTGAGGCGGTTGAGCAGCTCGGCATGTGCGCTGGCATCGATCTCGCGACGGAGAATCTGCTCGGCGCCCTTCATGGCAAGCGTGGCGACCTCATCGCGCAGGGCATCACGTGCCTTGATCACCTGCTGCTGGGCCTCGGCCTGTGCAGCGGCGATGATGCGGTTGCCTTCCTCGTTGGCCTTGGCCTTGGCTTCCTCGATGATGCCCTGTGCACGGCGCTCGGCGTCAGCCATGCGCGTGGCAGCATCATTGCGGGAGCTGGCGAGCTCCTGCTCCACCTTCTTGTTCATGGCCGAGAGCTCGGACCGGGCCTTGTCGGCCGCTGCCAGCCCTTCGGCTACTTTCTGGGCCCGCTCGTCCAGAGCCTTTGCGATCGGAGGCCACACATAGGTCATGGTGAACCACACAAGAATCGCGAAGACCAGGCCTTGCAGGATCAAGGTTGCATTGATATTCATGTCATCCCCTTTCGGTCATGAAAGGTGAACAGAATTACTTCAGCACGAAGGGGTTGGCGAAGGCGAACAGCAGGGCGATGGCAACACCGATCAGGAAGGCCGCGTCGATCAGACCGGCCAGAATGAACATCTTGGTCTGCAGTTCGTTGATCAGCTCAGGCTGACGTGCAGAGGACTCCAGGAACTTGCCGCCCATGAGTGCAATACCGATCGATGCGCCGATAGCGCCCAGACCGACGATCAGACCACAAGCCAGTGCGACGAGGCCGAGAATGTTTTCCATGAAATGCTCCTAAAGGTTGGTGGAAAAGTGAAAAGGTTGAAAAGGAAAATCAGTGTGCGTCGTGTGCCTGACCGGTGTAGATCAGCGTCAGCATCATGAAGATGAATGCCTGCAGCGTGATCACCAGGATGTGGAACAACGTCCAGACGGTGCCTGCGATCAGATGGCCAATGGCCAGACCGATCCCGGTTCCCGTCACGGCCCAGGCGCCGCCCATGAGGGCGATCAGCATGAACACGAGTTCACCGGCAAACATGTTGCCGAAGAGTCGCATGCCGTGGGACACGGTCTTGGCGACATATTCGATGACCTGCATCAGGAAGTTCACGGGGTACAGCGCCCAGTGGTCTCCGAAGGGAGCAGCGATGAGCTCATGGGCCCAGCCACCGAGTCCCTTGATCTTGATGTTGTAGAAGAGGCAGACCAGCAGCACGCTCGTGGACAGTCCCAGCGTGGTGGACAGATCGGCAGTCGGCACGACGCGCATGTAGGCATGGTGCGCCTCGCCACCTGCGGAGGCATAGATGCCGGTCCAGATGCGCGGCAGCAGATCCACGGGCAGCATGTCCATGGCGTTCATGAAGAAGATCCACACGAACACGATCAGGGCCAGGGGAGAGATGACCTTGCGGCTCTGGGGATTGTGGATCACGCTCTTGGCCTGGTTATCGACCATTTCAGCGAGGATTTCGACGGCAGCCTGGAAGCGCCCCGGCACACCGGAAGTGGCCTTGCGCGCACCGCGCCACAGCATGAAGCAGGCCAGCGCCCCGAGCAGGACTCCCCAGAAGATGGAATCCGCATTGAACAGGCTGAAGTCGACCAACTTGGCCTGCTTGACCGGCTCGAGATGGAAATTCAGCTGCAGATGCTGCAGGTGATGGGTGATGTACTCACCCGCGGTCGGCCCCTGGGTGGCCGCGTGCTCAACGTTTCCAGACATGTTGCTCCATCCGTCAAATACAAATCAGCGCTGGTGGCGCCTCGCCTGGCTGCGCATCCATGCCCACCAGTACGTCTTGAGCGTCACCACGAAGCCAGCCACCAGGGCCAGCCAGTTTATCCATCCGTGCAGCACCCTGGGCGCCATGACCAGCATGGCGATGGTGAGCAGCACCTTGAAGCCCTCCCACAGCAGGATGACCGCGAAGCCGAATCCTGCACCTGCAACCTTGCTCACCCCTTGCATGCGCTGCGAGGCACGCCACATTCCTGCAGTGGCCAGCCCCCCAGGCACCAGCACAGCCAGCACTCCGTAAGCGACAGACACGGGCACAGCCCACGGCCACGAGAGCGCCTGCCGCAGCAACAAGGCCAGCACACACGCACAGATACCCATCGCGACCTGGCTGCGCCAGATGCGCCACAGAGAAGGCTGGGGATGTGCGGCACGCCACGCCTGCGCCTCTTCGGCGGACAGGGGGACGAAGGTTTCCTGAGAGGGTTCGTCATCGACGAGGGCCGTGGACTTGTGCTCGGGACCAGACATTTTACAAATCGCCACTCCTGGGTACAAATGGGCACGGGCCTTCGTGCGGCGAATTATACATAGGCAAGCTTTATTTGCGTGCGCAAATCGTTGTATTGCCTCTGGATTTGGTGCGGAACGCCCCAGGTTGGGGCATGGACACAGTTGAATCCCCTCTGCCTACCCCCATGTCGAGGGTTTGTGCTTCAATTCCACTGACAACGGGATGCTTGGCGTGGCGTGGCAGAGACACTCTCCGGCCCAGTCGCTCCCCTTCCCCGCCTTTTCCACCAGGATGCCCTTCATGACGCTCCCCTCCTCCTCTCCGCTGAGCGATGCCGATCTGGCCGACGACCGCAAATCGCTCATTGAATATCCCAGCGCATTTCCGATCAAGGTGATGGGGCTGTGTGCCGATGGCTTCGTGCATGCCATGACGGAGGTGGCCGAACGCTTCGATCCCAGCTTCGACGCCTCCACCATCGAGCTCCGCGAGAGCAAGGGTGGGAAATATCTGGGGGTCACCCTGACGGTGACGGCCACGAGCCGCGAACAGCTCGACGATCTGTACCGCGCACTGACCGGACACCCCATGGTGAAGGTGGTGCTCTGATGACCATCACCGTGGTGCCGCGCGGCAGGATGGACTATGCCGCGGCCTTCGAGGAAATGCGGGCCTACACCGCCACCCGGACGCCCGAGTCCCCGGATCAGATCTGGCTGTGCGAGCACCCTGCGGTGTTCACGCAGGGGTTGGCTGGCAAGCCGGAGCATGTGCTGCATGCCGGGGCAATTCCGGTGGTTCAGAGCAACCGGGGCGGACAGGTGACGTATCACGGGCCGGGGCAGGTGGTGGCCTACCCGCTGATCGACCTGCAGCGTGCTGGATATTTCGTGAAGGAGCTGGTGTTCCGGATCGAGGAGGCGGTGCTGCGCACGCTGGCAGGCTACGGCGTCACCGGCCACCGCGTGCCGGGGGCTCCGGGCATCTATGTGCGGCTGGCCGATCCCTTCGATCACAGTGCGCTGACATGGCCCCGTCCGCCGGAGCAGGAATTCGACGGTCTGGGCAAGATCTCGGCCCTGGGCATCAAGGTGAGTCGGCATTGCAGCTATCACGGCGTGGCCCTGAACGTGGACATGGATCTGGAGCCCTTTCACCGCATCAACCCATGCGGCTATGTGGGCCTGCAGACGGTAGATCTGGCCTTCTGCGGCGTCCACACGTCCTGGGAGGAAACGGCGTCCCGCCTGGGCGGGGCGCTGGCGGCCCGGCTGTCGCCCTGACGGGACACACGCGAGACAGGGACAGGGCCTGTCGATTACACTGCGGCGAGTTTCCCTTCCGTCTTTCTGTCCCCGGCGTGTCGCCCGCTCCCTGTGACGGGCCATGCCCCGGGCGTGTGCGTCTCTTTTCTGCCTGCGTGCTGCAGGCGTTTTCTCTGCATCATGAGCACCGATCACTCCTCCGTTTCCGGCAGCCATCCCGTCGTGCGCGAAGCGCAAAGCGTGGAGGATTACAACCCTCTGGCCAAACAGAAGGCGGCAGCCAAGCTCAGCCGCATCCCGGTCAAGATCGAGCAGCACGAGATTCTGCGCAAGCCCGAATGGATCCGCGTGAAGGCGGGCAGCCCGAGCACGCGCTTCTATGAAATCAAGGACATTCTGCGGCGCAACAAGCTCGTGACGGTCTGCGAGGAAGCATCGTGCCCCAATATCGGGGAGTGCTTCGGGCATGGCACGGCCACCTTCATGATCATGGGAGACAAGTGCACGCGACGCTGCCCGTTCTGTGACGTGGGCCATGGCCGCCCCGATCCGCTCGATGCGGACGAGCCACTGAACCTGGCGCGCACGATTGCGGCCCTCAAGCTGCGCTATGTGGTCATCACCAGCGTGGACCGTGACGATCTGCGCGACGGAGGGGCTCAGCATTATGTGGACTGCATCCAGCGCACGCGCGAGCTGTCCCCCGACACACAGATCGAGGTGCTGGTGCCGGATTTCCGGGGGCGTGACGACAAGGCGCTGGAGATTCTGAAGGCGGCTCCGCCCGATGTGATGAACCACAACCTCGAAACGGTGCCGCGCCTGTACCGGCAGGCCCGACCGGGCGCCGACTACCAGTTCAGCCTGAGCCTGCTGAAGAAATTCAAGGCTATGTTCCCCGATGTGCCGACCAAAAGCGGACTGATGGTGGGACTGGGCGAGACGGATGAAGAGATCCTTGAGGTCATGCGCGACATGCGTGCCCACGGCATCGACATGTTGACGATCGGCCAGTATCTGGCACCGAGCAACAGCCATCTGCCCGTGCGCCGCTACGTGCATCCGGACACGTTCCGGATGTTCGAAGAGAAGGCACGCGAAATGGGCTTCAGCCATGCGGCCGTGGGCGCCCTGGTGCGCAGCAGCTACCACGCCGACCAGCAGGCGCACGCCGCTGGCGTCTGAGCGCGTTCCTCAGGCGCCCAGCGCCAGCAGCAGGCGGTTCCAGCCATAGCCGCCTGCCATGAGGTAGATCCACAGGGAGGCTGCCAGCAGGAGTGGGCGCACGCCAGCCTGCCGCACGGCCGACACATGGGTGCGCAAACCCAGCGCGGCCATGGCCATGGCAAGCACGAAGGTATCGAGCCCGTCCAGCAGTGCCACTTCCCGTGCGGACAGCCAGTTCAGGGTGTGCAACCCGGCCACGCCCATGAAGGCCAGCACAAACCAGGGCACGGTCACGCGCCGGGAGGCAGGTTCTGCAGCGCCCTCTCCGGCTTCCTGCCTGCGCAGCCCAGCGAGCCAGGCCCCCATGACGAGCAGCACGGGTGCGAGCAGCATGACGCGCAGCATCTTCTCGATCACGGCCGTGGCGGCGGCCTGTTCTCCGACGGCATGACCGGCCACCACCACCTGGGCCACCTCGTGGATGCTGGAGCCGACATAGAGTCCGTAGGCGTGGGCATCGAGCCCCGGCAGGTGCGACAGCAGGGGATAGACGAACATGGACAGGGTGCCAAACACCACCACCGTGGCCACGGCAATGGAGACCTTGTGTGCCGGTGCACGCACCACCGGCTCCGCCCCCATGACGGCTGCTGCACCGCAGATGGCCGAGCCCGTGCCCACGAGCAGCGTGGTTTCGCGATCCAGATGGAACACATGGCGCCCGAGCACCCAGGCCAGTCCGAGCGTGCTGGCGACCATGACCATGTCCAGCAGCAGCCCCACCCACCCCACGGCCAGGATCTGGCCAAAGGTGATTCGGAACCCGTAGAGAACGATGCCGGCGCGCAGCAGGCTGGAACGGGCAAAGTCGACGCCCGGGGCCACATGGGGGAGCCAGCGCGGGCCGGCGAGATTGCCGACGACCATGCCGATCACGATGGCGAGTGTGAGGGCCCCCAGGCCGCTGTCGCGCAATGCGGGCAGATCGGCCGCCCCCATGCCCGCAGCGGCCACCAGTGCTGACAGAAGGAGGCCCAGAGCCATGGGAGTGCGGATGCGAAACAGCCGGGAGCGTGACGGGAAAAGGGAAACGTGCGACATGGAAAAGGAGCGAAACGGAAGGCCGTCCGCCGCAGAGAGCATGGAAGATGGGTGCACTGTAGGGCGTGTGCACCCATCAGTGAAATAGAATGTTTTTCTGTTTTCATCCACTTTCTTGATGGAATACCGCCATCGAGTCCTCACGGGGAAGGAGCTGCCGACATGGACACACGCATGGCGTCGAGCCTCAATCTGCATCTGCTGCGCATGTTCGAGGCCGTGGCACGGCTGGGCAGTTTCTCGGAGGCGGCCACAGCCCTGCATGTGAGCCAGCCAGCCGTCTCCCGCGCAGTGCGGGAGCTGGAGGAGCAGGTGGGACTGCCGCTGATCGAGCGCGGCAGCGATCTGCACCGCAGCGCCATCCGGGGTGTGCGCCTTACCCCGGACGGTCAGGCGCTGCAGGCCCATGCGCAGGGCATCTTTGCGCTGGAGCATGCCGCCGTGCAGGATTTGCGGCAGCGGGTGGGACTGCAGTCGGGCACCCTGGTGGTGGCCGCCAGCACGACGGTGGCCGGATACTGGCTGCCGGGCTATCTGGCCCTGTGGCGCCAGCACTATCCGAGGCTGCACTGTGCCCTGCGGGTGGGCAACACCGAGGAAGTGGCAGGCTGGGTGGCGCGCTGCGAGGCGGATGTGGGGCTGGTGGAAGGCGAAGTGACGGGCCCCACTCTGGAAGTGGCCGACTGGCACGAGGATGCGATGGCGCTGGTGGCCGCCCCCGATCACCCTCTGGCGCGGGCCGGAACCGTCACGCCACGGCAGCTGCAGTCATGCCGGTGGCTCGCTCGTGAGGCCGGATCGGGCACGCGCACGGAGATGGAGGCCTTCTGGGCTGTCATGGGCATTGCCCCCACCGCCTGCGACGAACTGGGCAGCAACGAGGCCATTGCCCGTGTGGCGGCGGCAGGAGATGGTGTGGCGCTGCTGCCTCAGGTGCTGGTGGCGGATCTGCTGCAGCTGCAGGCCCTGCAGGTGCTGGCCCCTTCCGCAGCCATGCTCCGCAGAGCCCCGACCGTGCAGCGGCAGCCGCGACCGGCCGGAACCTGCTGGGTGCGCGCACTGCATGTGCTGACCTTGCGGGGACGCCCCCGGGGGCCAGCAGTGTCCATGTTCATGACCCTGTTGCGCCCGCCAGGTTGAGGGAGGAGGCGGCAGGCAGCGGAGCCGGTCCGGCCACGGGAGAAGCCGAGGCCGCCGCAGAGCCTGTGGGCAGGGCTTCTGGCGGCAGCTGCAGCATGACGGCAGGGTCATCGCTGTGGATGACGGACTGTGCCCAGGATTCGAGCTTGGCCGCATGGGCGCGCACGATTTCCTGCTTGACGGCAAGAATCTGCGCGGGATGCATGGAGAAGCTGCGCAGCCCCAGCCCCAGCAGCAGCCGGGTATAGGTGGTGTCGCCGGCCATTTCGCCGCAGACGCTCACGGGCTTGCCGGCGGCACGGGCGGCCGCAATGGTGCCTGCGATGAGCTGCAGCACGGCCGGATGGAGCGGATCGTACAGATAGGCGACCGACTCGTCGGCACGATCGATGGCCAGGGTGTACTGGATCAGGTCGTTGGTGCCGATGGAGAGGAAGTCGAAGTACTTGAGGAACTCGCGCGCGGTGAGTGCCGCCGCAGGCACCTCGATCATGGCGCCGAGCTTCACCTCGCCATAGGCCACGCCCTTGGCGTCCAGCTGCTCACGGGCCATGGCGATCATCGCAATGGTCTGCCGAATCTCGGTGACATGTCCCAGCATGGGAATGAGCAGATGCACCGGCCCCAGAGCCGCCGTGCGCAGAATGGCGCGCAGCTGGGTCAGGAACATGCTGGGCTCGGCCAGACTCCAGCGGATGGCGCGCAGCCCCAGCGCGGGGTTGAGGTGGGCATTGTCGGGCACGGCATCGTTGAGGGGCTTGTCGGCCCCGACGTCGATGGTGCGGATGGTCAGGGGCAGGCCCTTCATGCCTTCGAGGGCACGGCAGTAGGCCTGGTACTGTTCCTCTTCGTCGGGCAGGTTGCCCTTGCGTCCCATGAACAGGAACTCGCTGCGGAACAGCCCCACGCCCACGGCCCCGGCCGCCAGGGCGGCTGCGGTGTCCTCGGGCAGTTCGATATTGGCGAGCAGCTCGACCTTCTGTCCGTCGAGCGTGACGCAGGGAGTGTTGAGCAGGCGACGCAGGCGGGTGCGGTCCAGCTCTTCCTGCCGGCGCCGGAAGCTGTATTCATCGAGCGTGATGGGGGGCGGGTTGATGAGCAGCACCCCGGCATCGCCGTCGATGATGACCCAGTCGTCCTGCTGGACGAGCTGGCTGGCACTGCGCGCCCCCACCACGGCGGGAATGCCCATGCTGCGTGCGACGATGGCCGTGTGGCTGGTCTTGCCGCCGACGTCGGTCACAAAGCCCTTGAAGATGCTCTGCCGGAACTGGAGCATGTCTGCCGGAGACAGATCGTGTGCGACGAGCACAAGGGGCACGTCCTGGGCGTTGATGTCCAGGAAGCTGGCCTCGGCCTCCCGGGCCTGCCGCCGGGCCTGCTGCTGGGCTGCGAGCAGCGACTGCTCGCCCTGCATGCGCTTGATGATGCGCTCGATGACCTGTTCGAGGTCGGCCTTGCGCTCGCGCAGATAGGGGTCGTCCATCTCGTCGAACTGGCGTGCGAGCTTCTCGAACTGGGTGGACAGCGCCCAGCCTGCGTTGTAGAGGCGGTCGGCGATCCAGTAGCGCACGCCACTGAAGATCTCGTCGTCCTGCAGCAGAAGCATGTGCACTTCGAGCAGGGAATACAGCTCGCTGGGCACGTCCTTGGGCATGGTGGCCAGCAGGAGCTGGATTTCCTGGACGGCCGAGGCGCGGGCATCGCGCACACGGTTCATTTCGGCCTCGACCTGGTCGGGCTCGATGAAATAGTGGCCTACGTCTGCGCGGCTCGAACCGATGACCACGGCGCGCCCGATGGCCACGCCGCGCCCAACGCCGATGCCATGGATGGAAATGGTCATGGGTGTGTCTCCGTGGATGCCCCGCTCGCCTCCTGCCGGCTCCGGTCAGGCGGGGCTGCGCACAGGAAGGGCGAAGTCTTTTGCCAGAGCCTCCGCAGGCACAGGCCGCCGGAGGATCTGGCAAAGGACGCCCTCCCCCGGCCGCATCGGCCATCGGGGGAGCACTGCCCGATCATACCCACAGATGTGCACAGGCCCTGCCGGAAAATCACTCCCCTTCGCCGAACTTGTCCTCGAACAGGGCCACCAGGGCCTGCATGGCCTCGGCCTCGCGCTCTCCGTCGGTTTCCAGCGTGACCTCGGTGCCGATGCCGGCAGCCAGCATCATCACGCCCATGATGCTCTTGGCGTTGACGCGGCGGCTGCCCCGGCTGATCCAGACCTCGCAGGGGAACGATCCGGCGAGCTTGGTGAGTTTGGCCGAAGCCCGCGCATGCAGGCCCAGCTTATTGCTGATGGTGATGGATTGCTGAATCATCGGGAGGCTCTCGTTTCTGGTCCTGCCGCGGTACGCGGCCTACGGTCATGATGCCCTGGCTGCCGCCGGACATGGCGCGTTCGAGCATGTCGGGCAGCGGCAGTGCGGCATAGGTCACGGCGCGCAGCAGCATGGGCAGGTTCACCCCGGCAAGTGCACGCAGCTCCAGCCCATCCTCTCCCGGCTCCTGCACCAGGGTCTGCACCACGTTGCTCGGCGTGGCGCCGAACACATCGGTGAGCACCAGTACCCCCCGGCTGCCGTGCACGTGCTCAAGCAGGATGCGCGCCGATTCCAGAGTCACTTCGGGAGATTCATTGGGCTGCACGTCGAGTGCCAGCACGCGCTCGCCACTGTCCGGGAAGACGTGCAGGGCACACTGGCGCAGTGCATGGGCCAGCGGGGCGTGGGCAATGAGGAAGATATGGTTCATGGAAAAGAGGATGGTCGGACACACTGCACCCGCCTGTTCGCAGGCAGGGTGCGGTGCACCTATCCGTGCATGATACTTCGGCGCTCTCCCCCTCCCGCCCCCATGCCATGCTCCGTCGCCCTGCGCCGACACTCCATGCCATGCCAAGGGCATGGTCCGGCGGGGCGCTGTAGGTCCTTTTGCCACAGTGCATCGGCATGGAGCGGGAAACGGGGACTTGCCCCCGGTCCTGCACGCCCCGGGGAAAGCCACTACACTTTGCGCACCGATCTCCCCACGATGGAAACGACACGGAACGGGCTCGCCGCCCGCCGTCGCGCAAGGCATCTGTCATCATGAAACGCATCTTCTCCCTCATGGGCCTGCTGGCCGCCCTCGGCGTGGCAGCTGCCGCCTACTTCACCTTTGCCAGCCATGACCGTGCTCCGCAGAGCAGCTTCGTGATGCTCGACGGCAGCCAGCGCACCACCGACGACTGGAAGGGCAAGGTCACACTGGTGAACTTCTGGGCCACGAGCTGCACCACCTGCGTGGGCGAAATGCCGATGCTCAAGGCCACCCAGGAAAAATACGGCAGCCAGGGCTACCGCACGCTGGCCGTGGCCATGCAGTACGACCCCCCGGCCTACGTGGTGAACTTCGTCAAGACCCGCCAGCTCCCCTTCGATGTGGCCCTCGACAGCACCGGCAGCGCAGCCAGGAACTGGGGCAACATCTCCATCACGCCGACCTCGTTCCTGCTCAACAAGAAGGGCGAGATCGTCAAGCGCTACGTGGGCGAACCCAATCCCCAGGAGCTGCATGCCCTGATCGAGAAGCTGCTCCACGAGGCGTGATGCCTCTGCCAGACGCCCTGTCTGTCCAGCCCCTGCCCCGCAGGGGCTTTTTTGTGCAGCACGCCTGTCCGCCGCAGCAGGCGCTGCCCCCGGCCATCGGGCAGTCATGGCCTGGATATGAATGTCTGATCTGGATCATGGCGCAGACGGAACGCAACGCCAGTCAATGAAAACAATTCTCATTCATTAGGGTTTTGCGCTATGATGCCCGCATCATTCAGCCACTCGAATGGCCTCTGGCCATCTCCATGCCGTGAAAACCATCTCTCCCGATGCAGGCCCGATTGCCCTGCATGCCCTGCCGACCGGTCAGCAGGCCGTCGTCAGCCAGGTGTTGCCCGATGCAGACGGCAAGAACGACAACCTGACTCTGCGCCTCACCGAAATCGGCTTCGTGCCGGGTGAAAGCGTGCGCATCATGGCTCGCGGATTCGCTGGGCGCGATCCGCTGGCAGTGCGCATTGGCCACACCACCTTTGCCATGCGCCGGCACGAGGCCGCACGCATCCTGGTCCAGCCGGAGGAACGCCATGCGCAAGCCCACTGAACAGCCGGTGCAGATGCCCGCCTCCACCCAGCCGCGTCCGCCGCAGCGCATTGCCCTGCTGGGCAACCCGAACTGTGGCAAGACGGCCCTGTTCAACCTGCTCACGGGCAGCCGCCAGAAGGTGGCCAACTACGCCGGCGTGACGGTGGAGCGCAAGGAAGGCGTGGCCCGCACGCCTGCCGGGCGTGATGTGTTCGTGCTCGATCTTCCGGGCACCTACAGCCTGCATGCCGCCTCGGCCGACGAGGCCGTGACACGGGACGTCATCACCGGACATTCCCGCGAGGCGCTGCCCGATCTGGTGGTGAGCGTGGTGGATGCGACCAACCTGCGGCTCAACCTGCAGCTGGTGCTGGAAGCCCGTCAGCTCGGCCTGCCCATGCTGCTCGCGCTCAACATGAGCGACATGGCGCGCGACAACGGCATCGAGATCGATCTCGCCGCCCTGTCGCACGAACTGGGCATGCCCGTGGTCGAGACCGTGGGGGTCGAGGCCGACGGCGCCCGCGATCTGCTGGCCGCGCTCGACGAGCCCCTGCAGCCCCCGCACCTCATCAAGGCCGAGGCCCGTGAGTGGCGCAAGCCTTCGCTGGCCGACATCCTGGCCACTCAGGCGCAGGTGCGTCATATCGTGCACACTGCCGTGCACCAGACCACACGCAAGCTCGAAATCAGCGACCACATCGACCGCTGGGTGCTGCATCCGGTGTGGGGCCCCGCCATCCTGGCGGTGACTCTGTTCCTGATGTTCCAGGCGGTGTTCAGCTGGGCCTCCATCCCCATGGACGCCATCAAGGCCGGCACCGAAGCCGCTGGCCAGTGGGTGAGCCATGTCATGCCTCCGGGCGTGCTGCGCAGCCTGATCGTGGATGGTGCCATCGCCGGGGCCGGGGCAGTGCTGGTGTTCCTGCCGCAGATCCTGATCCTGTTCCTGTTCATCCTGGCGCTGGAGGATTCGGGCTACCTGCCGCGGGCCGCTTTCCTGCTGGATCGCATCATGGGCACCGTGGGGCTCTCCGGGCGGTCCTTCATCCCGCTGCTGTCGAGCTTTGCCTGTGCCGTGCCGGGCATCATGGCCACGCGCACCATCGGCAACTGGCGCGACCGGCTGCTCACGATCATGATCGCGCCGCTCATGACCTGCTCGGCCCGCCTGCCGGTGTATGCCCTGCTGATCGCGGCCTTCATCCCCTCGCGGCCCGTGCTGGGGCTGTTCAACCTGCAGGGGGTGGTGCTGTTCTCGCTCTACCTGTTCGGCATCGTCTCGGCCATGCTGGTGGCGTGGGTGATGAAGCACTGGCGCCGCCATGCCTCGTTCTCGCCGCTGCTCATGGAGCTGCCTTCCTACCGCTGGCCCAACCCGCGCAACCTGGCGCTGGGCCTGTATGAGCGCGGCTGGATCTTCGTGCGCCGCGTGGGCACCATCATCCTCGCGCTGACCGTCGTGCTGTGGTTCCTGAGCAGCTATCCGGCCCCGCCTGCGGGTGCCACGGGTGCCGCCATTCAGTACAGCTTTGCCGGCATGCTGGGGCGCCTGCTCGAACACATCTTTGCCCCCATCGGATTCAACTGGCAGATCGCCATTGCGCTCGTGCCCGGCATGGCCGCACGGGAAGTGGTGGTGGGCGCGCTGGGCACCGTGTATGCCCTGTCGAGCAGCGGGGACGGCGTGGCCGAACAGCTCGCTCCGCTCATCGCCCACCAGTGGTCACTGGCCACGGCCGTCTCGCTGCTCGTGTGGTTCGTGTTTGCGCCCCAGTGCGTCTCCACGCTGGCCACCGTGCGCCGAGAGACGCACAGCTGGCGCTACGTGTGGATCATGGCGGCCTACCTCTTCGGCATGGCCTACCTGGCCAGTTTCGTGGCCTATCGGATGACGCTGGCGCTCGCGGCCTGACCCGGCCTGCCGCGCCGAAAGGAGAACTCTCATGCTGCAGCAATTCATCGTCTATGCCATTGTTCTGGTTGCGGCCGTGTACGCGGCCTGGCGCCTCATGCCCGCGACATGGCGCACGCAGCTGGCCAGCCGGCTCGCAGGCGGCGCGCAGCGTTCCGGGCTGATGGATGCCCACAAGGCCGAGCAGCTCCGCCAGCAGCTCAGCACCACACCCGGCTGCGGCAGCTGCAGCAGCTGCAAGGGTTGTGGCCATGCCCCGCACGACACCGCTTCCTGAAGGCGCTTTCCACCGACCGGCCACCCCTGCAGGCGGCGTGGTCCGTCAGAGCACCACGGGGGTATCCGGCAGGGTGTTGTCCCGGGGCGCGCCGGGCGCACGGGGGTAGCTGCGTGCCAGCTCGGCCGTGACGGCCTCGATGGCCTGGCGGAGCCCTTCCTCATAGCGGCCCGCACGCAGATCCGCTGACAGGCCGGCCACCATGTCCTGCCACACCGTGGTCGGCACATGGCGGTCGATGCCTCGGTCGGCCACGATCTCGATGGCGTGCTGCGACAGCAGCAGGTAGATGAGCACGCCGTTGTTGTCCTCGGTATCCCACACGCGCAGCTTGCCGAAAAGCGTGATGGCCCGCTCACGCGCAGTGGCCTCGCGACGCACATAGCTGGGTGGCAGACGGGCTTCGATGCACAGCCGCACCTGCCCCGTGTGGCGTGCCTCGCTGGCGGTCACGCAGGCGGTCAGGCGCTGCAGTGCCTCGGCAGGCACCACGGCATGCACCCTTCGCGCATCGGCCGCACGGGGATCGGCCCCGAACAGAGTCTTCCAGAATTGCCATCCCGCCATCACCAGTCTCCCGAGGCGCCACCGCCTCCGAAATCGCCCCCGCCTCCGGAGCCGAAGCCTCCACCGGATCCCCCTCCCCACGAGCCGCCACCGCCGCCGCCCGGAAAGATGAAGGGCCCGCCACTGCTGCCGCCACGTCCGCTGCCGCTGCCCAGCGCCACCAGGGCAGCCACCACGCCGGCGCCCAGCGATGCCAGCAGCAGGCTGGTGAGACCAAAGACCACCACGCCCACGAGCAGCCCCGTCGCCACCGACCCCTTGCCCACCCCGAGCCACATGCGCAGAAAAGCGCCGCCCACCATGGTGAGCATGGCCGCGAGCACCAGCACCTCGAACGGATCCATGCCCTGCTGCGCCGCCGCGCCATTGCGGGGTGCACTGGCCGCCGAGGGCAGCGCGGCATCCCCCGCGATGCGCGCACCCAGCGCATCGATGGCGGCAGCCAGCCCCCCGGCGTAGTCGTTGCGGCGGAAGGCGGGTTTCATCACGTCGTCGAGAATCTGCGCGGCAGCCAGATCGGGGATGGTCCCCTCCAGGGCCTTGGCCACCTCGATGCGCATGCGGTGGTCGTTCTTGGCCACCACGATGAGCAGCCCGTCACCCACGTCGCGGCGCCCGATCTTCCAGGTGCTGGCCACGCGGTTGGCGTAGGACGCAATGTCCTCAGGCTGCGTGGTCGGCACCATGAGCACCACGATCTGTGACCCACGGGACTGTTCGATGGCGGCCAGCTGTGCATCGAGCCGTCCCACGTCGGCCGTGCTGAGCGTGCCGGTCTGGTCGATCACACGGTCGGTGAGCGCAGGCACGGGCAGCACATTCTGCGCCGCGGCCTGCCCCATCGGGACCAGCAGCACTGCCAGCAGCAGGACGCACGCCGCCAGCAGCCGACCGACGAGGGTCGTGCTCCGCAGACACGGGAGCCCGGGCTGCATTCGTCTTCCGGTCAGACGGACTGCGTGCGTCATGCAGCGAGTCCCTGCATCAGTTGCGGCTGCCGCTCGCAGCCGTCCCGGTCCCGAAGTCCACCTTGGGCGGCGTGGCCAGCTGAGCCTCGTTGTCCACCGTGAAATTCGGCTTGGGCTTGTAGCCGAAGACCATGGCGGTCAGGTTGGTGGGGAACTGGCGAGCCAGAATGTTGTAGGCCTGCACGGACTGGATGTAGCGGTTGCGGGCCACGGTGATGCGGTTTTCCGTGCCTTCGAGAGTCACGCGCAGATCGCGGAAGCCCTGATTGGCCTGCAGCTGCGGATACTGCTCGGACACCACCAGCAGCCGGGAAATCGCGCTGCCCAGCTCGCCCTGGGCGGCCTGGAATTTCTTGAACGCCACGGGATCGTTGACCAGCTCGGGCGTGGCCTGGATGGCGGTGGCCTTGGCACGCGCCTCCACCACGCGGGTCAGGGTGTCCTGCTCGAAGTTGGCCTGCCCCTTGACGGTGGCCACGATGTTGGGCACGAGATCGGCCCGACGCTGATACTGGTTGAGCACCTCGCTCCAGGCGGACTTGGTCTGCTCGTCGAGCGTCTGGAACTGGTTGTAGCCACATCCCGACAGGCCCATCACGGCCAGCACGGTCAGGACTATCGCAAACAGGCGTTTCATGCGGTCTCCTTGAGAAAGACTGGGATGATGACAGGAAATGCGCCTCTTCGGTGCATTTCTGCGATGATCGTCGCCAGTACCCGGGGGTTCCGGGAAGGAATACGATCCATGGACGACATCGTCAAACAGGCCATGGCCAAATGGCCCCATGTGCCCCACTGCCACGGCTGGCTGGGCCTGGGCGCGCGCGGAGAGTGGTTCATGCGCGATGCCCGCACGCAGCAGGCGGGCCCCTTTGCCGGTGCGGGCAGCTGCCCGGCAAGCCGGGGAGCCATGCTGCGGCACGAGGCCCTCGTCGCCTTCATCGGCCGCAATTATCTGGCCGATGCACAGGGCTGCTGGTACTTTCAGAACGGGCCGCAGCGGGTCTTCGTGGAGCTGGAAGCCACGCCCTGGATTCTGCGCCTGTCCGCAGGGAGCACCGACACCGGTCCCGCCATCACCACCCACACCGGCCTGGCGGTACAGGGCCGTCAGGCCCTGTGCGACGAACAGGGACGCGCCTATCTGGTGACCGACCTCGGGCTCGGTCTCGTGCACAGCCTCGATACCCTGCAGATGGCCGATGCGTTGGAGCAGGGACTCTGGCCGCTGGAGGAGGTCGAAGCGGCCACCCTGCCCGCACGCTACGGCTATGTGGTCAGCCCGCAGCATCTGACAGAAGCCCTGCCCTCCTGAACCCGACCCCCGTCTCAGCCACGTGACACAGGGCCCCGACCCCTGCTCCGGGCACGAAAAAGCCACCTCACAGAGGTGGCTCGGCAGAGGATGGGGGCAGCAGCTCGGCAAGGAGCGCTGCCGCACCCGGCAGGAGCAGGCTTACTTGCCTGCTGCGACCATGTAGCGCACGGCGGCCTTCACGTCGTCATCGGAGGCCGGGGAGCCCCCCTTGGGCGGCATGACGCCACTCTTGCCCTGGAAGCCACCGATGGCGTGCTTGAAGAGCGTGTCCTCGCCCTGGGCGATGCGGGGAGCCCAGGCGGCCTTGTCGCCAAACTTGGGCGCACCGGCCACACCGGCGCCGTGGCAGGCCTGGCAGGTCTGCTTGAACAGTGCCTCGCCTGCATTGCCGGCCGCGGCAGTGGTGGTGCCTGCGGCACCGGAAGCGGCAGGAGCAGCGGCTGCAGATGCGCCACCTGCAGCGGAAGCGGCACCGCTGGCTGCACCGGCTGCTGCACCCGCCTTGGGTTCTGCGAACTTGGCGCCGCCTGCATTGGCCATGTAGACCATGGCGCGGTGCACTTCGTCATCGCTCAGCGAGCTGCCACCCTTGGGAGGCATCACGCCCTTGCTGCCCTTGAAGCCTTCGAGGGCATGCTTGAGCAGCACGCTCTCCCCCTGGGCGATGCGGGGGCCCCATTCGGCGGCGTCGCCGAACTTGGGAGCGCCTGCGGCGCCGGTGCCGTGACAGGCCGCGCAGACAGCCTTGTAGGCCTCTTCGCCGGTCTTGGGAGCGCCGCCGCCCGCGTCGGTGATCTGCAGGCTCACGTCACCCACCTTCTGGAGGCGACGGTTGGCGGCCATTTGGGCAGCAGGGCTATTCATGTTGTAACCGGACCCCGCATACTTGGCGAAGTACAGTGCGGTACCGAGGGCTCCCACCAGGACGGCGAAGGTCAGCCCCGACACGACCGCCAGCTGACGGTTCTTGACGATCTCGGGAACTTGGTACGAATCAGAAGCGTTGTCGCCCATGGTGATCCTCTGTTTTTGGAATTGAAAAAATCTGAAACAAGTGGTCTGTCGCGATTATAGACACGGGCGGCCGTAAAAACACCTACAATTGCCGGCTGCACGCCACAAAGCCCTGCACCGCTCGCGGTGGGGCGTCTGTGTGTCGTCCGTGCGGCTGTAGCTCAGTGGATAGAGTATTGGCCTCCGAAGCCAAGGGTCGTGGGTTCGATCCCCGCCAGCCGCACCACCCCCTTTTCCCCGTTTCCGGCACGAGCCGGGCTGCGCACGCCAACCCTTCGGTTGGCGTTTTTCATGGGCGCATGACAGCCGGTACCGTGCTCAGAGGGCCGCTTCGAGAATGCTCCGGCTGATGGCGGGCGTGATGTCGCGGCGTTCGCCCAGGCGGGTCATGCCGTGCTTTTCGAGCTGGGCCACGAGCGGATCGATGGCGGAGGCGTCGAGCTGGTAGGCCGACAGGTGCGTGGGCACCTCCAGCGACTCGAAGAACGCCCGGGTCCGCGCGAGGGCGGCGTCGATGCGCTCCTCTTCGCTGCCCTCGCGCAGATCCCACACCCGCTCGGCGTACTGCAGCAGCTTGAGGCGCTTGGCGTCGCGACGGACCTGCAGGAGGGCCGGCAGCACCACGGCCAGCGTGCGGCCATGGTCGATGCCGTGCAGGGCGGTGAGCTCGTGGCCAATCATGTGGGTGGCCCAGTCCTGCGGCACGCCAGCCCCGATGAGGCCATTGAGCGCCAGAGTGGCAGTCCACATGAAGTTGGCACGGATGGCGTAGTTCTGCGGCTCGCTCAGGGCCCGGGGCCCGATGTCGACCAGGGTGCGCAGCAGCCCCTCGGCCAGGCGGTCCTGCACCATGGCGTCGGCCGGGTAGGTGAGGTACTGCTCCATGATGTGCACATAGGCATCCACGATGCCGTTGGCCACCTGCCGCAGCGGCAGCGTGTAGGTGCGGGTGGGGTCGAGCACCGAGAACCGGGGGAAGGTGTGCGGGCTCATGAAGCCGAGCTTGTCGTGGGTGGCGCGCCGCGTGATGACGCCCCCGGAGTTCATCTCGGAGCCGGTGGCCGGCAGCGTGAGCACGGTGCCCAGCGGCAGCGCGCGGGTGATGGAGCGGCCATGCGTCTGCAGGATGGTCCAGGCATCCTCTTCGGGGGGCAGCAAGGCAGCGGCCGCGACGAACTTGGTGCCGTCGATGACCGACCCGCCGCCCACCGCGAGCAGGAAGTCGATGCGCCGCTCGCGCACCTCGGCCACGGCACGCATCAGGGTTTCGAAGGACGGGTTGGGCTCGATGCCGGCGAACTCGTGCACGGTACGGGTGCCGCCCTCGGCCAGTGCGGCACGAACCTGGTCGAGCGTGCCGTTGCGCGTCACGCTGCCGCCTCCGTAGAGCACCAGCACCTGGGCGGCGGGCGGCACGAGGGTGGAGAGCTGCGCGATGGTGCCCTCGCCGAACACGATGCGGGTGGGGTTCTGGAAATCGAAGTTCTGCATGATGATGATCGCTCCTGTACGAATCCTGGTTCAGGGGAAGACAAGGCTGCCTGTCCGACGGCCCATTGTGCGGCGCCCCCGCGCGGCCTGCACGCCTGGGGCAGGATGCCCCGCTGCCATGGGGGAATCCGGCGTAGGGGGCGTGTCCTGCAAGAGTCCGCAGGGTTCCCGGCGAACGAGGTGTTTCGCCTACTACACTAGGACGCCGGAATCCTTCTTTTTACCGCGTTGCCCCCACCATGCCCGCAGACATCCAGACCCTGTACGCCGCCCCCGAAAGGCGCCCGAGCCTGCACAGATCGCCCACGGGCAGGAGCAGGCATATCCCGATCCATGACTATCCGGTGCACTTCAGCGGCACGGGGAGCGAATACTTCCGCATCTGGATCGTGAATCTGCTGCTGGTGATCGTGACCTTCGGGATCTACTGGCCGTGGGCGCGCCGGCGCAAGCTGCAGTATCTCTACCACTGCACGTGGGTGGACGGGCATGCCTTCGACTTTCACGGCAATCCGCGCTCGATGCTGCGCGGCTCGCTGCTCGCAGGGGTGCTGCTGGCGGTGTACGGCATGGGCAACCGCGTGGCGGGCGGCGCGTCCGCCGTGCTCATTGCCCTGCTGATGGTGGCGCTGTTTCCGCCGCTGTTCCGGGGCTCGCAGCGCTTCCGGCTTGCCAACACCAGCTGGCGTGGCCTGCGCTTCCATTTCACCGGCACCACGGGCGAGGCCTACCGGGCCCTGCTGGTACCGCTGCTGTGGCTGCTGCTGCCCGGGCCGCTGCTGGCCTGGGGCCTGGACATCGACCTCTCGCAGCTCGACCGGCGCGGCACGCTGCGCACCGGCACGCATGCTGTGGTCTACCAGGCCTGGATGCTGGGCTCGGGGGTGCTGTTCTCGCTGGCGCTGCCCTATTTCTACTGGCGCTACAAGCGCTACCAGCAGGGCCACATCCGCTATGGGCAGGAGGAAATGGAATACCGCGCCACGGCTGCCGACTACTACCGCCTGCTGGCGTCGGGAGTGGGCGTTTTCGTGGCCCTGTTTCTGGCAGGGCTGCTGCTGGTGGCGGGGGGTGCGGCCCTCAAGCGGCTGGTCTTTGGCTCGGGCCATGCCAGCTTCGGCATGATGCTGGCCCTGTCGCTGCTCGGGAGCATTGCCGGCTTTCTCCTTGCGCTGCTGGTGGGGCGGCACTGGTTCAAGGTGCGGCTCTACAACCTGCAGTGGTCGCGCACGGGCAACCGCCATCTGCGGCTGCGGACCACGCTCTCGCTGGGCCGCTACCTGCTGCTGCAGTTCAAGAACTACCTCCTGATCGGCCTGACGCTCGGGCTGTACTGGCCCTATGCCGTGATGGCCACGCGCCGGCTGGTGCTCGAATCCACGGTGCTGCGGGCCCGCATGCCGCTCGAACGCCTGCACGGGTCCAGCCGCGACGGCGACAACGACGCCATGGGGGACGCCGCCATGGAGTTCGTGAACTTCGATTTCGGTCTCTGAAGAAGGGCACGCCGTGGTCATGCCCGCTCCAGCCCCCTTGCCCCCCGATGCAGCTCCCGGCAGGACGGAAGACACCGTGCGGGTGTTCTGGTTCGACGGCCAGCACGCGCAGGGCCGCCCCGCACGGCTGCGCCTCGAAGAAGAGAGCGTGCAGGTGCTCGATGCCGTGACAGGCCGTGTGCTGACCGCCTGCCCGGCGCGACAGGCCCGGTGGACCGAGCGCACACAGGGCGGCACCCGCACGGTCACGCTGGCCGACGGCAGCAGCGCCGAATCGCTCGACCGCGCGGCCTGGGATGCCTGGGCTGCCACCCACCTGCAGGCCGTGCGTCCCGAGTCGCTGGTGGTGCGCGCGCAGCAAAGCGGGCGACGCACCCTGCTGGCGCTGCTGGTGCTGGGAGTGCTGCTGCTGGCTGCCTACCGCTGGGGGCTGCCCCTGATGGCCCGCGGCGTGGTGACGCTGATTCCGCCACGCATCGACGCCATGGTGGGCGACTCGGCCCTGCAGAGCGTCGAAGGACAGCTGCTGGCCCCGAGCCGTCTGCCCGCGGCACGGCAGGCAGCGCTGACGCAGCGGCTGCAGGCGGGCATGGCTGCGCTGGCGCCTGCGAGTGGGGCCCGGCCGACTTACCGGCTCCTGTTTCGCAGCGCACCGCGCATGGGCCCCAATGCCTTTGCGCTGCCCGGCGGCACCATCGTGCTGCTCGACGAACTGGTGACCACGGCAGGCAACGACGACGACATGGTGCTGGGCGTGCTCGGCCACGAAATGGGCCATGTGGTGCACCGCGACGGCATGCGCCAGCTGGTGCAGACCTCCGCACTGGGAGTGGTGGCAGCGGCCGCGTTCGGGGACTATGCGAGCTTTGTGACCATGGCGCCGGTGCTGCTGCTCAACATGGGATATTCGCGCGGTGCCGAGCACCAGGCCGATGTGTATTCCGTGCGCTTCATGCGGGCAGCAGGCATTTCGCCGCAGGCCATGGTGCGGTTCTTCGAGCGCATGCAGGCCCTGTCGCACGAGAAGGGGGCGGCCTCGCGCCCGTCGCGGCTGGGCATCGCGTTTTCGAGCCATCCGGCCACGGTCGACCGCATTGCCTTCTTCCAGGCGGCGGCGCGGGGAGCGCAGCCGTAGGCGCGCCACTGTGGCCGGAGGGTAGCGATATCCGTCTGTTTCCGTCCACGCGACGGGCGGACTATGATTGCCGGTTGCCTTCTGTTTTTTCCGGCACTCAGCCCGCCGGCCCCGCCGCATGCCTGCCAAGAAAACCTCTTCCCCGTCTGCTTCCGTTTCCGCCCCTGCCGCCACCGACTCGGGGACCGCACGGCCCGCAGCCCTGCGTGCGCCGCATGCACTCACGCACATCAGTGTGCGGGGGGCGCGCACGCACAACCTGCGCGACATCGACCTCGACATTCCGCGCCACGCCCTGGTGGTGATCACGGGGCTGTCGGGCTCGGGCAAGTCGAGCCTGGCCTTCGACACGCTCTATGCCGAAGGGCAGCGGCGCTATGTGGAGAGCCTGTCGACCTATGCGCGGCAGTTCCTCCAGCTCATGGACAAGCCCGACGTGGACCTGATCGAGGGGCTGTCTCCTGCGATTTCCATCGAGCAGAAGGCGACCAGCCACAACCCGCGCTCGACCGTGGGCACGGTCACCGAGATCCATGACTACCTGCGGCTGCTGTTTGCCCGTGCGGGCACGCCCTACTGCCCGGATCACCACCTGCCGCTGCAGGCGCAGACGGTGAGCCAGATGGTCGATGCCGTGCTCGGCCTGCCCGAAGACATGCGCGTGATGGTGCTCGCGCCGGTGGCACGCGAGCGCAAGGGCGAATTCGCCGATCTGTTCGAGCAGATGCAGGCGCAGGGCTATGTGCGCTTTCGCGTCGACGGCGAGATCGTGGACAGCGAGCGCATTCCCGCGCTGGTCAAGACCGAGAAACACGACATCGACGTGGTGGTGGACCGGCTCAAGGTACGGGCCGACGCCCGCCAGCGGCTGGCCGAGAGCTTCGAGGCTGCGCTGCGCCTGGCGGATGGCCGCGCCATCGCCATGGAAATGGACAGCGGCCGCGAGCACGCCTACCACGCGCGGTATGCCTGTCCGGTGTGCAACTACAGCCTCTCGGAGCTCGAACCGCGCCTGTTCTCGTTCAACTCGCCCGTGGGGGCCTGTCCGGCCTGCGACGGCATCGGCTCGGTGGAGGTGTTCGACCCCGAGCGCGTGGTGGCCTTTCCGAGCCTGAGCCTGGCCAGCGGGGCCATCCGGGGCTGGGACCGGCGCAATCCGCATTACTTCCCGCTGCTCGACAGCGTGTGCCGGCACTACGGCGCCGATGTGGAGGCGCCCTTCGAGTCGCTTCCGGAACGGGTGCGGCAGGTGGTGCTCTACGGCTCTGGCGAGGAGGCCATCGCCTTCACCTACCAGGCCGAAGGCCGGGGCGGCAAGGCGCGCGAAGTGGTGAAGGAGCATCCCTTCGAGGGGGTGATCCCGAACATGGAGCGGCGCTTCCGCGAAACCGATTCGGCCGTGGTGCGCGAAGATCTGGCCCGCTACCGGCAGATCCAGCCCTGTCCCGCCTGCCACGGCACACGCCTGCGCCGCGAGGCGCGCCACGTGTACGTGGGCGAGGGCGAACAGCGCCGCGCGATTTACGAAATCAGCCGGGCCACGCTGGGCGATGCGCTCGCCTACTTCCGCACCCTGCAGTGGCAGGGCGCCAAGGCCGAGATCGCTGCCAAGGTGGTGCGCGAGATCGCCAACCGGCTCGGCTTTCTCAACGACGTGGGGCTCAACTACCTGAGCCTCGACCGCAGCGCGGAGACGCTCTCGGGCGGCGAGGCCCAGCGCATCCGGCTCGCCTCGCAGATCGGCTCGGGGCTCACGGGCGTCATGTATGTGCTCGACGAGCCCAGCATCGGCCTGCACCAGCGCGACAACGACCGCCTCATCGTCACGCTGCAGCATCTGCGCGATCTGGGCAACAGCGTGCTCGTGGTGGAGCACGACGAGGACATGATTCGCGCCGCCGACTGGGTGGTGGACATGGGCCCCGGGGCGGGCGTGCACGGCGGCCGCGTGATGGCACAGGGCACCGTGGACGACCTGCTCGCCTCGCCCGACTCGCTCACCGGCCGCTATCTGGCGGGCACCCTGCGCATCGAAGTGCCCGCGCACCGGGTGGCCTGGCTGCCGGAGCGGGCCGCCAGCGCGCCCGTGCCGGCCCGGAAGACGCCCCGCTTTGCCTCTGCCCGGCCTGCCGGCGGCAGCGGCAGGGACACCGACAGTGCCGCCGAGACCGCGGACACCCCCGCTGCGGGCCCCCATGCCGGCCTGCAGAAAATCACCATCGTCGGCGCGCACGGACACAACCTGCACGAAGTCACGGTGGACATTCCGGTCGGCCTCATGACCTGCGTGACCGGCGTGTCCGGCTCGGGCAAGTCCACCCTGGTCAACGACACCCTCTATGCCGCAGCGGCCCAGACCATCCACCGCGCGCACACCGAGCCCGCCCCGCACGAGGCCATCGAGGGGCTGGAGCAGTTCGACAAGGTCATCAACGTCGACCAGAGCCCCATCGGGCGCACCCCGCGCAGCAACCCGGCCACCTACACCGGCCTGTTCACCGCCATCCGCGAGCTCATGGCCGAGGTGCCCATGGCGCGCGAGCGCGGCTACGGGCCGGGGCGCTTCTCGTTCAACGTGGCGGGGGGCCGCTGCGAGGCCTGCCAGGGCGACGGCATGGTGAAGGTGGAAATGCACTTTCTGCCCGACGTGTACGTGCCCTGCGACGTCTGCCACGGCAAGCGCTACAACCGCGAGACGCTGGAGGTGCAGTACAAGGGCCGCAACATCGCCGACATTCTGGACATGACGGTGGAGGAGGCCTATGCCTTCCTGGGCGCGGTGCCCACCATCGCGCGCAAGCTGCAGACGCTGCTGGACGTGGGCCTGTCCTACATCCGGCTCGGGCAGAGTGCCACCACCCTCTCGGGCGGCGAGGCCCAGCGCGTCAAGCTCGCCTTCGAGCTCTCGCGCCGCGACACCGGCCACACGCTCTACATCCTCGACGAGCCCACCACGGGCCTGCACTTTGCCGACATTGCGCTGCTGCTCAGGGTGCTGCACCAGCTGCGCGATGCAGGCAACACCATCGTGATCATCGAGCACAACCTCGACGTCATCAAGACCGCCGACTGGATCATCGACATGGGCCCCGAAGGCGGGGCAGGTGGCGGCACCGTGGTGGCGCAGGGCACGCCCGAGCAGGTCGCCGCAGTGCCCGAGAGCCACACCGGCCGCTATCTGGGGCGGCTGCTGCGCTCCCGCGCCTGAACGGCGCTTGCGCTTTTGCGTTCGCCCCCACGCTCACCCTGAACGCTCCCCCGCAGCGCCTCTGCGGGTTTCCCCTCGAAACTGGCATGCAATCTGCATGTATGGCCTCACCCTGAGCCCATCGGTGGGCTCAGGGCGGAAAAACGCCCTGTTTTTCCGCCATGGCGCACCGGATTCGCCCCCATGCGGGCACCGCCGGTGCATCGAATCCGGCGCGATGCCCCATTCCGATCCAGAGGAGAACCCCAAGATGTCGTATCTGTCACCCACCGAATTCGTCACCAAGATGGTGGACGCGGGCGAATCCAAGATCTTCATGTCCACGCGCGACACGCTGATCCGCGCCTTCATGGCCGGTGCCATCCTGGCCCTGGCCGCCTGCTTTGCCGTGACCATCAACGTCCAGACCGGCCAGCCCCTGCTGGGCGCGGTGCTGTTCCCGGTGGGCTTCTGCATCCTGTACCTGCTCGGCTTCGACCTGCTCACGGGCGTGTTCACCCTGGCGCCGCTCGCGCTGCTCGACCGCCGCCCCGGCGTGACGCTCGGCGGCGTGCTGCGCAACTGGGGGCTGGTGTTCGTGGGCAACTTCGCGGGCGCCCTGCTCGTGGCGCTGATCATGGCCATCATCTTCACCTACGGCTTCACCACGCCCCCGTCCATCGTGGGCCAGAAGATCGGCGGCATCGGCGAAGGCCGCACGCTGGGCTACGCCGCCCACGGCGCAGCCGGCATGCTGACGCTGTTCCTGCGCGCCGTGCTGTGCAACTGGATGGTCTCCACCGGCGTGGTGGGCGCCATGCTCTCGACCCATGTGTCGGGCAAGGTCATCGCCATGTGGATGCCGATCATGGTGTTCTTCTACATGGGCTTCGAGCACTCGGTGGTGAACATGTTCCTGTTCCCGTCCGGCCTGATGATGGGCGGCAAGTTCTCGGTGGCCGACTACATGATCTGGAACGAAATCCCCACCGCGCTGGGCAATCTGGTGGGCGGCATCACCTTTGTGGGGCTGACGCTGTACTCCACCCATGTGCGCACGGCCCCCAAGCGCGTGGCCTGAACCGCCTCCGCCGTCTGCATGCCTGACTGATCCACGGACGCCGACCGCGCGGCAGGGCACCGAACCAGCCCCTCGCTGCCGCGCGGCCACTCCCACAGGCCCACACACATGACTGCCGCCACCGCACCTCCCGCGCTGCTGCGCGTCTCGGTGGGCCAGTGCACCGAGGCAGGCCGCAAGCCGCTCAACCAGGACAGCGTGGGCGCCCGCATCGCGCAGGGCGCCCTGCTGGAGCGCAAGGGCGTGGCCTGCGCGGTGGCTGACGGCATCAGCAGCAGCCCCGTGAGCCACCTGGCCAGCGAGACCGCCGTCACGGGATTCCTGGCCGACTACTACAGCACCCCCGACACCTGGAGCGTCCAGACCTCGGCCGAACGGGTGCTGGTGGCCCTGAACGCATGGCTCCATGCGCAGAGCCGCGCCGGGGAATTCCGCTACGAGCGCGACAAGGGCCATGTCTGCACCTTCAGCGCCCTGGTGCTGCGCTCGGCCACGGCCCACCTCTTCCATGTGGGCGACAGCCGCATCTACCGCCTGAGCGCCGACGGCCTGGAGCAGCTCACGCAGGACCATCGCGTCACCGTATCGGCCGAAGAAAGCTACCTGGGCCGCGCCCTCGGGGCCGACTCGCAGGTGCGCATCGACTACCTGGCCCTGCCCCTGTCGGCGGGCGACATCTACCTGCTGGCCACCGACGGTGCCTATGCCCACCTGAGCGAAGCCGACATCCGGCAGACGCTGGCCGCCTGTGCCGGTGATCTGCAGGAAGCCGCCCAGCGCCTCGTGCAGCAGGCACTGGACGCAGGCAGCACCGACAACCTGAGCCTGCAGCTCGTGCGGGTGGATGCCCTGCCCGCCCCCGATGCCCCCGACCGGCAGCAGCAGCGCCTGACCCTGCCCGTTCCGGAGCTCAAGTCCGGCCTGCGCCTGGACGGCTATCGGCTGGTGCGCCCGCTGCACGTGACCAGCCGCAGCCACCTGTTTCTGGCAGAGGACGAAGCCACCGGCTGCCGCGTGGCGATCAAGGCCCCCTCGGTGGAGATGCGCGAGAACGCCGCCTTTCTGGAACGGCTGCAGCTGGAGGAATGGGTGGCCCGCCGCATCCACGACCCCCATGTGGTCGGGGCCGCCTTTCCCGAGCGCCGTCGCACCGCGCTGTACACCGCGCTCGAATTCATCGAGGGCCAGACACTGACCCAGTGGATGACCGACCACCCCCACCCCGATCTGGACACCGTGCGCCGCATCGTCGAACAGATCGGGCAGGGCCTGCGCGCCCTGCACCGCCTCGAAATCCTGCACCAGGACCTGCGGCCCGAAAACATCATGATCGACACCACCGGCACCGTGCGGCTGGTGGACTTCGGCGCCGTCCGCGTGGCCGGCCTCGACCCCCGCCCGGACGACGACACACCCCCCGGCACCCTGCAATACATGGCCCCCGAATACGTGGCCGGACTGCCCCCCTCGCCCGCCTCGGACCTGTTCTCGCTCGCCGTCATCACCTACCAGATGCTCTGCGGCGCACTGCCCTATGGCGCGCGGCTGGCACAGGCACGCACCCGGGCCGACCAGCGCCGCATCGGGCAGGGCTACCGCTCCCTCTGCCGCGACGGCGCCGCCCCTGCCCACGCCGCCATCCCCGGCTGGGTGGACGACGCGCTGCGCAAGGCACTCGACATCGACCCCCACCGCCGCCAGGCCGACGTGGCCGAATTCCTGCACGACCTGCGGCACCCCCACGCCGGCTACCGCAGCCGCCACCGCACCCCCTGGGTGGAACGCGACCCCGTGCAGTTCTGGAAAGTCCTGGCCCTCGTCGGCCTCGCCTGCACGCTCATCCTGCTGTACCTGCTGGCCCGGATGCACGCGGGTCGGTGAGCCCCTGCGACCTGCGGATGGAGAACTGAAGCAGGACAGGGCTGACTATACACGCGGCCTTCGTCATCGACGTCTATGCACGGCGTATCGTGGGATGGCGCGTGAGCAACAGCATGGAGTATCAAGAAGGCACAGGTCGAGGTGAATTTTTGATCCACTCCACGTTGCCGAGAGCACATCGATACTGTAAAGTGCAGTACTTTTACAGTGGTTTCTGGGGGGAGAGTCATGGCCACAGGCAAAACCGCCACGCTCACATTTCGTATCGACCCCGGACTCAAGGAAGCGCTTCGTGCAGCAGCAGATCAGGAACATCGATCCATCGCTAACATGGTCGAAGTGCTGATTAGGGGCTACTGCGAGCGGCATGACATTGCGATTTCGCCTCCCAAGGAAACCAAGAGCCCCAACGGAGCGCGTTCATGATCAAGACGGTCAAGCAAGCCTGCCGGTTCAACCCCGTCATCCGCGACTATCGGATGAGCCAAGGAATCGAAAACCTCGCCGACCTCATCAATGACGCAGGTGACGGTAGCGATTTCTTCTCTCGCAACTTCGTCACCCACGGCATGGAGCAGCTCTTCCGCGAAAGTCTTTTGCGCCTCTCGGGCAAATCAGATCAGGCGGTGTTTGAACTGACCCAAGCGATGGGTGGCGGTAAAACGCACACGATGATCGCGCTGGGTCTGCTGGCACGGCACGCGTATCTGCGCAAAGACGTTCTGCCTGCCGATTTGGCTTCACGCGTCGATTTTGGGCAAGCACGCATTGCTGCGTTCAACGGCCGCAACAACCCCGACAACTTCATCTGGGGCGAAATCGCCACCCAGCTCGGGGCTGCAGAAGCCATCAAACCGTATTGGGCAAACGGCCCGAAGGCAGTCGACCAGCGCCAGTGGAAGGAAATCATCGGCGACAAGCCTACGCTGATCCTGCTTGACGAACTGCCGCCCTATCTCGACAACGCCAGTACGCAGGTGTTCGGTCAGGGCACGCTGGCCAACATGGCAGTCTACAGCCTCTCCAGCCTGATGAGCGCAGCGCTAGAGCTGCCCAACTGCGCCATCGTGGTCGCCAACCTGTCGGGCAGCTACAAGGCCCAGACTAAGGCGCTGGCCGACGCCATCTCCAACCTGCAGCAGGAAACCCGCCGTCAGGCGATGACCATCACGCCAGTGCAATTGGCGGGCAACGAAATCTACGAAATCCTGAAGAAGCGCCTCATCGACGAACTGCCTAACGAGCGTGTCATCTCCGATATCGCCGAGGAGTACGCGCAGCAGATCAAGAAGGCCGAGGACGGTGGTTACATCGTTGCCAGCAGCATCGAGCAGATCGCCGAGCAGGTGCGGGAAACGTATCCCTTCCACCCATCCTTCAAGCACCTCGTCGCGCTTTTCAAGGAGAACGAAGGCTTCCGCCAGACCCGTGGCCTGATGCAGTTCACCGCGCGCCTGCTCAAGAGCGTGGATGAGCGAGAGGCAGACGACGTCTTCCTGGTCGGTACACAGCACCTCAACTTGAACGATGAGCAGGTCAAGGACGAAATCGAGCGCATTGCGCCCAAGCTGATGCCTGCGGTGACGCGCGACATCGCCGATGCGGGCAACGCCATCGCCGAGCACATCGATGTCGAGTTGGCCGGGGATGCCGCACAGCAGCTCATGACCTTGTTGCTGTCATCCAGCCTGTCGCGCGCCGTTGGTGGACGCATTGGTCTGTCGGAGAGCGAGCTGATCGAGTTCCTAGCCGCTCCGCAGCGCAAGCCCGACGAGTTCCTGCATGCTTTGCAGCGCCTGCGCGAATCGGCGTGGTATCTCCACCGTGAAGAGCAGCGCTTCTTCATCAAGGAAACCGAAAACCTGTCGCGTCAAATTGAGCGCAACGCCAAAGACGTCCCTCAACCCAAGGTCGATCAGGCGCTCATCAATCGCCTCACGGGCATCCTCGTTCCGGTCAGCAAGATCGCCTATCAGGACGTGCAGGTACTGCCCCGGCTGGATGAACTCAAGCTCGGTGGCCCGCGCACGTTGATCGTCATCAAGCCGGATGGCAAGGTGCCGCCCAGTGAATTGCAGAATTTCTTCGACTACCAACAGGAGAAGAACAATCTGCTGGTGTTGAGCGGTCAGGACAGTCTGCTGGCCGATGCGGTCGAAGAGCGCTTGCGCGAGCTGTACGCCATCGAGCAGATCCACAAGCGCCTCAAATCGGGCGACACCTTGTTCGAGGAAGCCCGCGACCGCTTTGAGGAATCGGAAGACCGCTTCGGCAAGGCGCTGTCCGCCGCCTACAACTGCCTCTACATTCCCATCAACGATGCGGGGGACGGCAGCAACAAGCTGGGCAAAGTCAGCATTGACCAAGGGCTGAAGCTCGGCCAGGGCGATCAGTCTGCCGAGACGCAAATCGAAAAACTGCTGGCCAGCCCACGCGCCGATTACAAGCTCGTGGCAGAACTGGGCAAGGACAACTTCGATGAATGTTTCGCGCAGGCCGAGGAGTACCTGTGGCCATCTGGCAAGGACAACCGCCGCACCCCTTGGAAGGACGTCGCTACCCGCGCCAAGTGCTCGCCTATCTGGCCGTGGATGCCAGGTGCCAGTGGGCTGGATACGCTCAAAACCGAGGCTCTGAAACGAGGTCGCTGGCGCTTGGGCGAGGACGGCTACATCGAGAAGGGGCCCTTCCCCAAGGACAAGGCTACCGTCAACGTGTCCGTCATCAACGTCAAGCCGGACACCGGGGAGACGGTGTTGAGCCTCACACCGCGCCACGCAGGTGACAGTCCGGTCGTCTATTGGTCGACCAAGACCGACGTTTCCGACAAAGACAACAAGGTCGAGGACTTAGACAACTTCAGCTCGACTGAAGGCACCTTGTACTTCTGGGTTAAGGACACCACTGGCCAGCATGAAAGTGCGGCGGCTACTCGCTGGCTTGCTGACCTCAAAATCCGTCATCAGGTCGATCCAGCCGCTGACAAGCGACGTGTCACCCTGGCCGCCACACCGCACGCTGACATCTACTACACCCTGGACGGCTCCAACCCCAAGGACGGCACTCGCTACAACGCGCCGTTTGAGATCGGTTCAGCAAGTTGCCGCCTTCTGGTGTTCGCCCGCGCGGGCGAGGCTAACAAGACAGCGGATTTCCAGATTCCTGCCAGCGGTGACAAGACGGTGCAGATCGTCGACAGTAAGCCCGCGCGCCTGCAAAGCAAGCGTGTTGCTCTCGACACGACCGACCGCGTCTTCAGCGTCATCAACCGTTTCCGCGATCAGCCGGGTACGCGCTTCAAGGGTGTGCGCGTCGAAATCGGTGAGGGCGAGAACACCGTAACCGTGCGCTTCCAGGAGCGCGAAGTCACCGCCGCCATCATCGAAGGCGTCGTCAACAGCCTCCGCGATGTGCTCAAGGAGCCCGACGCCCCGCTCAATATTGCCATTGCCGACGGCATCGCCTTCGATACCGGCTTTGCACTCAAAGAGTTCGCCAAGCTCGCCGGGATCGAGCTCAAGCCTGGCGACATCAATCAGGAGGAATGAGGATGGCTAAAGCCGCAGGTAACACGCCATCGCCCAAGGCGCGTGCGCAAGTGCTGCACACGCTGGGTTTTGGCGTGCCTGCGACTTCTGATCCTCATCACTTCAAGGTCGTTATTCCCAAGGCCAGTACAGGCAAAGTTCAGATCAGTGAACACCTCGGCTTGCAGTCTGCAAGCAACGACAACGCAGTGATCGACCGCGTTCTGCTGGATCGCCCGCGCTGGACCGCCATTCGCGCCGAAGTTCAACGAGCCTTCAACGCTCGTCTGGCCACGCATGGCATCAAGCCCGGTGCTTGGAAGGTCGGCGACAACCCGGTGGATCGGTTGCTCGGCAAGGAATTATGCGTACTGGCCTGGGCCGTCGAGCAGATGGAGATGGAGAAGATTCCAGTCGCTGTGCGCAACTGGTTGGCGCTGCGCCCGGAGGAACGCTGGTGGTTGTTTGGCATGACGGCCATGAGCACCGGCGGGGTGATGGATGGGGGCAAGGGCTGGCGCGCAGCGCTCAAACACGCCTTGGGCGATGTGGCACAGAGCGAACTGCTCGCTCCTCGTGCCCGACGCGGCAAGCCGGAACAGGAAGTTGCCCAAGCCTCATTGGGGCTGTTCGGAGACGAAGCGCCATGAACGCCGTGCCCCTGCAGCCGAAGATCTACCACATTGCCCACGTAGATCGTCTGCCATCCATCGTGGCAACAGGTGGCCTATTGTCGGACGCAATGGTGCAAGCGCAGGCGCTGGGCGGAACGATGATTGGGATGAACCACATCAAGCAGCGTCGTTTGACTGAGCTTCAGCTTGCAAGTCATCCCGGCTTGTTCGTCGGTGCCTGCGTGCCGTTTTACTTCTGCCCGCGATCCGTGATGCTTTATTTGATCCACCGACGCAACGCAGAACTGGCTTACCAAGGTGGGCAAGCGTCCATCATCCACTTGCAGGCGGATTTGGGCGCAGTTGTGGCCTGGGCCAACGCGCAACCCGCTCGCTGGGCGTTCACGCTATCAAACGCCGGATCCTATTTTTTTGAAGACCGCAATGACTTGGCGCGTCTTGGTGAAATCAACTGGGCGGCGGTGCAGGCGAACAACTGGAGTGGCGGCCTGAAAGAAGGCAAACAAGCCGAGTTCCTGTTGGAGCAACATTTTCCGTGGCACCTGATCGAACGCATCGGCGTGCAGTCGGCCACGGTCTATCGACAAGTCGTCAACGCCCTTCCGGCCCACGGACACCGGCCTCCGGTCGAAGTGCGCCCGGACTGGTATTACTGAATGAGAGGAGCACAGCCATGATCGAGTACACCTCGGGCGACATCCTCCAGTGTGAGGCCGACGCACTGGTCAACACCGTCAATTGCGTCGGCGTGATGGGGCGTGGCATCGCCTTGCAGTTCAAGAACGTCTACCCCGAAAATTTCAAGGCCTACGAGGCCGCCTGCAAGCGTGAAGCCGTGCAGCCTGGTCGCATGTTCGTTTTTGAAACGGGGCAGCTCACCTTGCCGCGCTTCATCATCAACTTCCCGACCAAGCGCCACTGGCGTGGCAAGAGCCGCATCGAGGACATCGAGTCGGGCCTTATCGATCTCGTGAAGATCATCCGCGACAAGGGCATCCGATCCATTGCCATCCCACCCCTGGGCGCAGGCCTGGGCGGGCTGGACTGGAACGAGGTGCGACCACGCATCGAGCGCGCACTGGCAGAGCTTGCCGAAGTACGCGTGCTGGTGTTTGAGCCCAAGGGAGCCCCGGCCAACGACAAGATGGCGCACGTGCGCGAGGTACCCAAAATGACGGCGGGCCGCGCCGCCTTGGTGGAACTGATGCAGCGCTATCTTGGCGGCCTGCTTGACCCCTTTGTCACCCTGCTGGAAGTCCACAAGCTGATGTACTTCATGCAGGAGACAGGTGAGCCGCTGCGTCTCCAGTACGTCAAGCACCACTACGGCCCTTATGCAGAGAACCTGCGCCATGTGCTGAAGGCGGTGGAAGGCCATTTGATCGCGGGTTATGCCGACGGCGGCGATACGCCGGACAAGCCGCTCACACTGGTACCCGGTGCAGTGGAAGACGCCAAGGACTATCTGGATCAACACGACATCAGCCGCGTGCGTTTCGAGCGCGTAACCAAGCTGGTCGAGGGCTTCGAGTCGCCTTACGGGCTAGAACTCCTGGCCACAGTGCATTGGGTGATGAGCCGCGAGGGTGCCACACAGCACGAGAGCGTGGAACGTCAGGTCTATGGCTGGAACGCACGCAAGCAGCAGTTCACCCCGCGCCAGCTTGCCATAGCCGAAGAGCGGCTGCGCTCCCACGGCTGGCTATCACCGGACGTGGCAACGGCCCATTGAGGATTCATCAGGGAATGCAAAAAGCAACAATCACTCTCACGCCCTTGGCCCTGAAAGATGCGCCCGCGCTGATCGAAACAGTTTTCCCCGCCCAGAAGGTGTCGTTCGAGGCACAAAAGGAGCGCAAAGCAGGACCGGGCCAGACACTAACTGCGCTTGGATCATTCTGGAAAGGCCGCAAACCGCTAATCCTGGTGCGGGCCGTTGTGCTGGGCAGCCTTCTGCCGCCAACTAATGATGCGGAAGCAGACCTCGCCCTTTTTGAAAAACTCATGGCCTTCGACGACGAGGGCTTGGCGCGCCGTGCGCTGATCGGCAACGCCGTATCGCCAGCTGAGATTGCCGCGCGAATCCAACTTGAAAATCCGTGGGACTACTTTAAGGCCACGCTCAGGCGAGGTGATGTCACAGGTGGGGATGTTCGCTGGATGCGCTTTCCACTTGACGCGGATGCAGAAGGCATCTCTCTGCGCTGGCAGCGCAGCCTGAGTGACGACGAGAAGCTGGTGATCTATCGCAAGTTGATGGCCACCTACTCCAGCTATGAGGAAAAGGCCAGTCTGGGCAAGCGTCCGGAAGAGTTAGATCAGGAATGGCTGTATGCCCCAGTTTGGGCAGTGGTCAATCGCCACTACGCCCATTTGGGCGTGAACGTAAGATCTATCTCAGAGCTGGTGGAGCAACTGGGCATCCTGCGTTACGGCCATCGTCCACGCGTAGGCGACACCTTCTCGGGGGGCGGCTCCATCCCGTTCGAGGCCGCGCGCATCGGCTGCGATGTCTATGCCTCAGATCTCAACCCCATTGCCTGCATGCTGACTTGGGGGGCGTTGAACATCATCGGCGCCTCACCCAAGCGACAGACAGAAATAGAGAAACTTCAGCGTGAGGTGGCCAAGGCAGTAGACAAAGAAATCACCGACCTTGGCTTCGAGCATGACGAACAAGGCAATCGGATAAAGGCCTACCTTTACTGCATTGAAGCAAAGTGCCCGGAAACAGGCTGGCTTGTGCCTTTAGCGCCAAGCTGGGTTGTTTCGCCTCGGCAGCGGGTCGTTGCCAAGCTTGTCCCGAATTTTGCATTGAAGCGGTTCGACATTAAGTTGGAGTTTGGCGTTTCCGCATCTGCAATTGAAGAAGCGCAGAAAGGAACTGTTTCCGACGGCGATATGCTCTATGAGCTTGAGGGTAAAACCTATCGCACTTCAATCAAAACCCTACGTGGTGATTATCGAAAGGAAGATGGCAGCACTGGCAACCGTCTGCGCCTTTGGGAGAAGAGTGATTTCAAACCGCGCCCAGACGACATATTTCAGGAGCGACTGTACGCGATCCAGTGGATCACCAAGGACACCCTGTACGCAGGAAGGCAAGAGACATATTTCGCTGCACCTACCCAAGCTGACCTCGAGCACGAACGGGCCGTTGAAAAAGTTCTCTCAGAAAACCTGAGTCGCTGGCAGAACGAAGGCTTAGTGCCTGACATGGCTATCGAACAGGGAGACGAGACGACCCGCCTGCTGCGTGAGCGCGGCTGGACGCACTGGCATCATTTGTTTTCACCAAGGGATCTTTTAAAGTTAGCATTACTGCGGAAACATATCAGTGATCCTGCGTTGGCACCGGAACTCTGCGGGACGCTTGATTTTTGCTCTAAGCTATCACGCTGGATTGTGCGGTTTTCATCTGGGGGCGGCAGTGACTTCACTTCCAATGTGTTCTCGAATCAGGCGCTAAACACACTCTACAACTGGGCAAATAGATCTTTCTTCGATCACAGCTTTGTGCAGAGCTATAAAAATACGCCGATTCATGTAAACGCGTCTGTGGTCTGTTCGCCTAGTCGTGAAATTACCGAAGAACAGGATATCTTCATTACTGATCCGCCGTATGCCGATGCTGTGGCCTACGAGGAAATTACCGAATTCTTCATTGCATGGCTGCGAAAGAATCCGCCCAAACCTTTCGATGATTGGGTATGGGATTCGCGCCGTGCTCTGGCAGTCAAAGGCTCCGGCGATGACTTCCGGCACGGTATGGTTGCAGCCTACAAGGCGATGGCAGAGCATATGCCCGACAACGGCATGCAGTGTGTGATGTTCACGCATCAGGACACCGCCGTCTGGGGCGACCTGATCGGCATCTTCTGGGCGGCAGGGCTGCAAGTCGTCGCAGCCTGGTACATCGCCACTGAAACCACCTCCAAACTCAAGGATGGCGGCTACGTCCAGGGTACTGTCATCCTGATGCTCAAGAAGCGCGCTGCGGGCGAGCGCACTGGCTTCAAGCAGCGTCTGCTGCCCGCAGTACGTCAGGAAGTGGCACGGCAGATCGAGACCATGATGCACCTGAACGATGCCGTGGAAGCGCATCACGGTGAGCCGGTGTGGGGTGACTCCGATTTGCAGATGGCCGGTTATGCGGCAGCGCTGAAGGTGCTGACCGCCTACACACGCATTGGCGATGAGGACGTCACCAGCTTCGCCCTGCGCCCGCGCGCACGGGGTGAAGTCACGGTGGTGGATGAAATCGTCCAGCAGGCAGCGGAAACCGCATCCAGCCTGCTGGTGCCCGAAGATCTCACCGCCGACGCCTGGGGCCGCCTCACTGGCATCGAGCGATTTGTACTGCGGATGATGGACATGGAAACCGCAGGCGCGGGCAAACTGGACAACTACCAGAACTTCGCCAAGGCCTTCCGCGTAACGGACTACACCCGTGTGATGGGCGACATGCGGCCCAACAACGCACGTCTCAAGCGTGTCAGCGAATACGCTTCGCGCGATCTGACAGATGCCACCGAGATCGGCGTGACGCGGCTGGGTCAGCTCATCATTGCCTTGCAACAACTGCTCAAGGACACCGAGGCGCAAGTCATCGTCGAACAACTGCGATCCGAGATGGCTGACTTCCTGGAAGTCCGCTCCCTGCTGGTGGACATGCTGGCCTTCATCGAGCGCAAGTCGCCAGAGCCGCAAGCCCGCACCGCCGCCGAGGTGCTGGGCGCACGCCTGAAAAACCTGCGCTTCGGCGAGTGAGGGAAATTGCATGCAAGCAGATTTTCTAGATGCACATGAGCGCCACTGGGCTGATGCAGAGCGCTTGTTTCAAGCACAACGCTGGGCCAATGCCGATCATCTGTACGGCATGGCTGCAGAGTGCGGTTTGAAGCGGTTGATGCTGGTGTTTGGAATGCCCTTCGATACAAACAAGGATTGGCCTGCCAAGTTTGAGGATCGCGCGCATGCTGACGGAATATGGCTGCGTTTCGAGAGCTATCGCAGCGGCTATGCGCAAGGCGTCGGCTATGTGTTGCCTGTTACCAACCATTTTTCTCAATGGAAAGTCTCTGATCGCTACGCCCATCAGTCCAGTTTCGATCAAGCACGAGTACTGGGGCATCAAGCAGGTGCTCTGGCTGTGCGCGACCTGATCGCCAAGGCACAACGCGAGGGCTTGCTATGACTACCTTCGATCAAATTTTGCCGATCGCCACTGAGGTTCTGGCAGCTCACCACGACACGCTTGCACCGTTGGAATGGTTGATCGTCAACCGTGACCTCAATGGCCGGGTGCGCTTGATCGTGCCGGAACAAACCCGTGAGGACGAGGTTCAGCGTGCAGGTATCGAGGCCATTTATCAGGCGCTTGCCGAACGTCTTGCGCCGCATGCCTATGCGGCGAGCATGGGGGTTCTGTATGAGGCCACGCAAGAAGATGCCCAGCAGGGTGCATCGAGCTACCCTCTGAACGGATTCGACCGGGTATGGGTAGTGGATCGGCTGACCACCGAAGCCAACTGGGCGCGCATCGCACCGGAAACGACGGGAGTTCCGCGCGTCGTGTTCTTTTCCATCAAGGGTGGTGTGGGTCGCTCCACCGCGCTGGCTGCCACGGCGTGGCATCTGGCTCAAGAAGGTAAACGAGTGCTGGTACTGGACCTTGATCTGGAATCCCCCGGTTTGTCGTCTGCTCTCCTGCCGCCTGATCGTCAACCCGCCTATGGCATCACCGACTGGCTGGTTGAAGACCTGGTGAACAACGGCGATGCCGTCTTCGACAGCATCGTCGCCACCAGCAATCTTTCCCACGATGGTGAAATCCATGTAGTACCGGCGCATGGTGCTGCGCATGGTGAATACATCGCCAAGCTGGGACGTGTCTGGATGCCGAAGGTACAGGCAGATGGATCGCGTGAAATCTGGTCTGCCCGCCTTGGCCGTTTGCTGCATGCGCTGGAGGCACGTATTCAGCCCGATGTGGTGCTAATCGACTCGCGGTCTGGCATCGATGAAATTGCTTCTGCTTGCATCACCGACCTGGGAGCGAATCTTATTCTGCTGTTTTCCTTGGAAGGCGAGCAGACTTGGAACGGCTACCGGATGCTGTTCGAGCAGTGGCAGCATGCCCATGTTGCAGAACAAATCCGTGAGCGCCTGAGGGTTGTCGGTGCCATCGTGCCCGAACTGGACCGCATCACCTATCTGGAAGGCTTGCGTGAGAGTGCGTATGGCGTCTTTGCCGACACGCTCTACGACGAAATTGCGCCAGCCAATCCAGCGGCCATTGGCCCAACTGCGAGCGGCGACGGGAAATGGCGGGTTGACGATCTGGTTGAGGGCTGGAACTTCGACGAGGCCGATGAAGGCGCACCTCACCACCCCTGGGCGGTAAATTGGCACCGCAGTTTTGCCGGTCTGCGCTCCTTGCAGGGGCGACTCGCCAGCATCGACGGGCAGGAAGTGCAGGCTGTTTTTGGCTCATTGATCGGCGGCGTTTCCGATGCCTGCGATGGGAGGAAAGCGTCATGACGCAAGCCCAAAAATTTCGCGATGCCATTCTGGCTGCGCCGCTTGAGACCAGTAACTTCGGAGAGGCTCCGCAGGTTGGAACGCTGTATCTGCCGCCTTCGCATCTCAAGGCATTGAGATTAGATGCGCACATCGTTGTGGGCGGTCGTGGCGTAGGGAAATCGTTCTGGACGGCAGCGCTGCAATCTCAACAACTTCGCAATCAATTGGGGGCAGCGGTTACTGAGCTACAGGACATTGAAGTTTCTGCTGGTTTTAGCCAAGCGCCTGACATCGACAATTACCCCGATGCCGACGTTTTTGCCGCCTTCCTTGTGCAGAATGGCGACCCCTACGATTTGTGGCGGGCAGTGATTTTGCGTTGGGTCGCTCAGAAGGCAGGCGAGCAGATTCCAAGTGGCAACTGGCAGGCAACGGTCGATTGGTTGAAGCAACAACCGGAAGAAGCTGCAAAACTGATGCAGCGCCCACGAAATTGGAAGGGGTTGATTCTTTTTGATGCACTGGATCGCACCAGCACCGACTGGCAACACATGGATAACATCGTGCGGGGTCTGTTACGTGCGGCACTTTGGTTGAAAACATTTCCTGGTCTGTTCGCCAAGGTGTTCCTGCGCGAAGATCAGGCAGAACGCACGGTATTCAACTTTCCTGACGCCTCAAAGCTCACCGCGACCAAAGCTGAACTGGTATGGGCAAGACATGATCTACATGGCTTGCTATGGCAGCGCCTCATCAATGCACCGAATGGTCATGGCGAGCTGATGCGCAGTATCTGCAAAAACATCGAATCAAATGATGCATGGCATGTCGCTGCCGACATGAAGTCGGAATCCGATATGCAGAAGAAGGCGTTTGAGACGCTGGCTGGCCCGTGGATGGGACGCGATAAACGTCGCGGGGTGCCTTATACATGGTCAGTTGGGCATTTGGCCGATGGACGCGGCCAAACGTCCCCACGCTCCTTTCTTGCGGCCATCAGGCGGGCAGCGGAAGATTCCAACGAACGATATCCGCAGCATGCCTATGCCCTGCATTTTGAGAGCATCAAGAGGGGTATTCAGAAGGCTTCAGAAATCCGCGTGCAGGAAATGGCCGAAGATTACCCTTGGGTGCCAGACGTCCTCGCAAGCTTGAGCGGCATGAACGTGCCCATCGATTTCGATGCCGTCGAGGCGAAGTGGAAAGAGAAGTTTCCTGGTGGCGCACAAAGCATCAGCACGACCCATTTGCCTGCGCAACACGTTGATCGCGGCTGGGACGGGGTGCGTGAAGATTTGCAGCGCATTGGCTTGCTGGAAACCAAGAAAGACGGCCGTATCGACATGCCAGACCTTTACCGTGTCGGCTTCGGCCTGGGCCGCAAGGGCGGCGTGAAGCCAAAGAACTGAAGCGTATGAGCATCCGGCGTTTTTCTTCGCGTACCCATCGGTTGGATGCCAGCTTCCTGATGCAGCATCTGGTCGGTGCGCAGAGCTACAAGCGCATTGCGGGCTACTTCACCAGCTCCTTGTTCGAAGTGGCTGGCGAGGCGCTGGAACATATCCCCGAGGTCAAGATTGTCTGCAATGTGGACATCCACCCGGACGACCTGAAAGTGGCGCAGCTGCGCGAGAGCAAGATGCTGGGCCGCTGGAACGAGCGCGCCTTGGAGGCCGAGGTCCTGCTGAACCGCGAACGCTATCGACGGCTGGACGCGTTTCTTGCCAAGCATGGACAGGCAGTGCGCATCGCACCCGACAACATCTGCGGTTTTGTGCACGGCAAGGCAGGAGTGATTACCTTGGCGGATGGCAGCAGGCTAGGCTTCATCGGGTCGATGAACGAAACGCGCAGCGGCTGGCAGCGTCACTACGAAATCCTGTGGGAGGACGAATCCCCGGAAGGTGTGGCGTGGATCGAAGAAGAATTTGACTTTCTCTGGAATGCAGCAAAGCCGCTGCCTCAGGCAGTGATCCGCGAGGTACATCGGCGCGGCTATCGGCGAGAGATCGAATTCATCGAGATCGATGATGACGAAAATCTTGCCCCTGCGGCGCTGATTGAATCGCCGCTCTACCGGGAAGGCCAGCAATTACAGCCGTGGCAGCAAGGATTTCTGACCGAATGTCTGCGCCATCAACGGCTTTACGGCACGGTGCGCCTGCTGTTGGCCGACGAAGTCGGACTGGGTAAGACGCTGTCGCTGGCCACGGCCGCCCTGACGCTCTGCCTGTTGGCCGACAAAGACAATGAGCCGCGCCGCCCGGTCGTGATCTTTGCCCCGGCCACACTGACCGAACAATGGCAAACCGAGATGCTGGACAAGCTGGGCATCCCAACCGCACGGTGGGATACCGTGAGCAAAGTCTGGCTGGATGCGGACGAGCGCGTGCTGTCGCCTGCCGGGCGCGAGCAAATTGCCCATTGCCCGCTGCGCATCGGCATTGTCTCCACTGGCTTGATGATGCGCGATTCGCTGGAAAAGCAGCACCTGCTCGGTATGCGCTTCGGTGTCGTGATCCTGGACGAAGCACACAAGGCCAGAACTCGCCAGGGCTTCGGCAAGGAAGCCGGAACACCGAACGAGCTACTGGCTTTCATGCGTGAAATCGCCTCCCGTGCCGATCACGTGCTGCTGGGCACGGCCACGCCGATCCAGACCAACCCTGCTGATTTATGGGATTTGCTGGGTATCCTGCACCAAGGCCCAGGCCGCTTCGTGCTTGGCCACGATCTTGCGCCGTGGCACCGGCCTGACGAAGTGCTCGACATCCTCGCGGGCCGCGTGGAGGTGGAATCGCTGGCACACGCATGGGAGCTGCTACGCTCGCCACTGCCACGCACGGAATCGACCAGCGAGCCGCGCGCGCGGCGCTTGTTCTCCGCCATCCGGCAGGACTTGGGATTGCAAAACGGCGAGTGGCAAACCAACCGAACGCTGGCCGACCTGACGGAAGAAACGCGGGAGATTCTGGAAGAAGAACTGGAGCGCCGCATTGCGGGGGCCACGCTGTTCCAGCGCGAAAACCCGCTAGTGCGCCATGTGGTACTGCGTAAACGTCAGCAGCTTGAAGAGGCGGGGCTGCTGGCGCGTGTAGCCGTGGACGTTCACCCGGAACGCGAGCAGGTTTCGGAACAACGCGCCTTCGATACCTTGTTTGAAGGCAAGGCGCTGCGCACGTCGGAAGACTTCCGACAGGCCTATGGCGAGGCTCGCGCTTTCGGCAAAGCACTGGCCAAGCGCGGCAAGGGCAGCGGCTTCATGAAGAACTTGATGGAACAGCGCATCTGCTCTAGTGTCCACGCGGGCTTGGCGACAGCGCGGCGTTTACTGCAAGGCGATGCCGAGCACGAGGAAGACGAAGAACAGGAAGTCGATCTCAAAGTCGAGACGGGTGAGGAGCGCGAAGTTCTGCAACGCCTGATTACCCGACTCGAGCGACTGGAAGCCGATCCGAAGATGGAGGCCGTCGTCCACTTTCTCGACAAGGAGAAATGGCTGGGATTGGGCGTCATCATCTTCAGTCAGTATTACGACACGGCCAAGTGGCTGGCGGACTCACTGGCGGCGCGCTACCCGGAAGAAGCTGTCGGCCTGTATGCGGGTGCGGGTCGGAGCCGTCTGTACCAGCGCGGCGACAGCGTGAGTGTCGAGCGTGAGACCTTGAAGCGGATGGTCGCCGAGCACCAGATTCGCGTTATGGTGGCGACCGATGCCGCCTGCGAAGGCTTGAACCTGCAAACATTGGGCACGCTGATCAACGTCGATCTGCCGTGGAACCCAACGCGCCTCGAACAGCGGATTGGCCGGATCAAACGCTTCGGACAGCGGCGTGAAACCGTGGATATGCTGAACCTCGTGTTCGAGCAGACCGTGGACGAAAAGATCTACGAGCGCCTGTCGGAGCGCATGAAGAACCGCTATGACCTCTTCGGGTCGCTGCCTGACACCATCAAGGACGAGTGGATCGATGACATTGAAACACTCGGTGAACAGCTGGACGAGTACATCAACGCCCAGAAGACAGCGACAGGCTTCGACCTGCGCTACACCGGCACGATGATGCCACCGGACAAAGATTGGCGTGAGTTCACAGAAGTCTTGTCGCGGCGCGATCTCGCCATCCTGATGTGTACATCATGGAGGTAATTGTCAATATTTTCAGATTTACCTCAAGAAATTATCTGTCGAGTCCCATGTGATCATGTTCCCCGTAAAAGCTGGGCATTCTTTGAAGCCCGAGCAGTGATGCTCGGGGTGCTGGAGTCCTTTGAACGGGAGTAAGTGACATGAGCCAAGTCCACCCGCGGGGCACGCACGACGCCGCGAACCAGAGCCGAGATCAAGGCCTCATCGGCAACGCCAGGGCAATTGGCCGAGCGCTACAACATCACTGCGGCCACGGCGCGCAAATGGAAGCGACGGGACAGTTGCGAAGACCTGTCGCATCGGCCTCACACACTGCACACGACCCTGTTGCCGGTGCAAGAGGCTATTGCCGTGGAACTGCGTCGCCTGTTGCTCTTACCCTTGGACGATCTGCTCGCTGTAGTTCGCGAGTTCATCAACCCAGATGTCTCTGAAGCGCCCCGGGTTTCACGGAGGCTCCAACATTGGAGAATGGAGCCATGAAGAAGTCCGCAAAGTTTTCGCCAGAGGTCCGTGAGCGCGCCGTGCGCATGGTGCTGGAGCACCGCTCAGAGCACCCGTCGCAATGGGCGACCATCAAATCGATTGCCGAGAAGATTGGCTGCGTGCCGCAAACCCTGCACACCTGGGTGCGCCAGCACGAGGTGGATGCCGGTCAACGTGACGGCGTAACCACCGCAGATGCTCAACGCATCAAAGATCTGGAGCGAGAGAACCGTGAACTGCGCCGGGCCAACGAGATCCTGAAGCTGGCCAGCGCGTTTTTCGCCCAGGCGGAGCTCGACCGCCGCATCAAGTCCTGAAGGCCTTCGTCGACCAGCACCGCCAGCAGTTTGGGGTCGAGTCGATCTGCCGCGTCTTGCAGATTGCCCCATCCGCGTACTGGCTTCATGCCGCACGTCAGCGGCAGCCAGGCTTGCGCTCGCTGCGAGCCCAGCGCGATGCGGTGCTGGTGCCGCAGATTCAACGTGTGTGGCACGCCAACCTGCAGGTCTACGGCGCAGACAAGGTCTGGCTGCAACTCAATCGCGAGGGCATTACTGTGGCGCGCTGCACCGTCGAGCGGCTGATGCGCCAGCAAGGCCTGCAGGGTGTGCGCCGAGGCAAGGCACAGCGCACCACCATGGCTGATCCGAAGGTGTCTTGCCCGCTTGATCGGGTCAATCGCCAATTCCGGGCTGATCGCCCCAATCAGCTGTGGGTCTCGGACTTCACCTACGTATCGACCTGGCAGGGCTGGGTCTATGTGGCCTTCGTCATTGATGTGTTCAGCCGTCGCATCGTGGGTTGGCGCCAGAGCAGCTCCATGCACACAGACTTCGTGCTCGACGCACTGGAGCAGGCCCTGTACGACCGTAAGCCGTCCGAGGAAGATGGTCTGATTCATCATTCCGACAGGGGCTCGCAATACCTCTGCATTCGCTACAGCGAGCGACTGGCCGAGGCCGGGATCGAACCGTCAGTCGGCTCGAAGGGCGACAGCTATGACAACGCCCTGGCCGAAACCATCAACGGCTTGTACAAGGCCGAGGTGATCCACCGCCGTGGCCCATGGAAGACAAAGCAGGCCGTCGAGCTGGCCACGCTGGAATGGGTCTCTTGGTTCAACCACCATCGGTTGATGGGGCCACTTGGTAATGTCCCGCCCGCAGAGTTCGAGGCAAACTACCATCAACAACGCGCTGGTCAGACCGCGACTGTCTGACTTAAACCAACTGGCCTCTGCAAAACCCGGGGCGCTTCACTTACCAGAAATTTGGAAAATTTCAAGGATGTTCATGGAAAAGTTATCGTTTCAGTCGCTATCGATATTTCAGAGGTAAATACGAAACAATGGCACCAACCACAAAATCACAAAAAGAAATATAAAAATCGCTTCTTATTCTTTTTAAAACTGAAGCATGCGCGGCATCATGGGGGTTCAGATGTCAGGAGAATCCATCATGCACGCCGCTTTTTCGCTTGTTCGCGCCCGCCATGCCGCTCCGGTGCGCATTGTGATGGTGCCGGGCTGGCACAACTCGGGGCCTGCGCACTGGCAGACGTGCTGGGAGCAGCGGCTGCCGCAGGCCGAGCGGGTGCAGCAGCAGGACTGGGAGGCGCCGGAGCGCGGGGCGTGGGTGGCGCAGCTGGCGCGCACGATCACGGCGCGGCCCGGTCCGGTGGTGCTGGTGGCGCACAGTCTGGGGTGCATCACTTCCGTGCATCTGCCGGCTGCCGTGGCGGCGCGGGTGCAGGCGGCGCTGCTGGTGGCGCCGGCCAATCCGCTGCGCGTGGCGGCGCTGGAGGGCTTTGCCCCGGTGCCGCGCACGGTGCTGCCCTACCCGAGCGTGGTGGTGGGCAGCGACAACGATCCCTACTGCCCGCTCGATCTGGTGCAGCAATACGCCGACGCCTGGGGCAGCGAGCTGGTGCGCATGACGGGTGCGGGACACATCAACGCCGATTCGGGGCATGGCGCCTGGCCTGAGGGGTGGGAGATTCTGCAGGGGGTGCTGCAGCGAGTGGCCTCTGCGCCGCCGCATGCGGTGCGCCAGCCGGCCGAGACCTGCCGAATGTGCGCCTGAAGCCCGCCTGAACGGCATGCCCTGCCTACCCGCCCCTGCCTGCAGATGCGCAGACGGTGTGGGATGCAGGCGGCGCAGGCCCAGGCTCAGGTACTTGTCGCCGCGATGCGCGCTGTGCCTCTGCCGCCTTTTTCTGCCTCTTTTCGCCCTTGTTCGGCTTACCGACTGTCTGGAGACTTTGCCATGTCCCGCGTTATCCCCATTGCCCCGACGGCCTCGTTGCTTCCGTCTTCCGATTCCCTTGTGCCACAGGCGCGCGACGTGCTGGCGCTCACGGCGCTGGCGTGGAGCCTGCCGGTGCCGTCTGCCGCTCTGCAGCCTGCGCCTGCAGCACCTGCCATTCACGCTCACGCAGCCGATGCGGGGCCGCTCCGCATTCCGCTGAACGAGAGCCGCGAAGCCCAGGGCTGGCCCTACTGGCCGGCCTATCCGGGCATGGCTGCGGGCTGGCGCTGAGGGCGGGCCGACTGTCTGCGCCGGGTGCGGATGGCGCCGGGGCCTGCTGAGGCATGGGCAGGGCCCAGTGCTGCAGGGCTGGCAGGTCGATGCCAAACACATACGGAAACCGCACGGCCCACCTTGCATAGCGCAGGGCGCCGGATTCGGACAGGCTCCAGAGCCGACCCTGGGGGTCGAAGGCGAGGTTTTCCAGCCCGGGAACGAGGGTGTAGCGGGCCTGCGTGCGCCCGTGGGCATCGAGCCGGTACAGCGTGCCCCGGTGGCTGTCGCTGGTGGCGACCCAGAGCGTGCCGTCGTGGTCGAACGCCGCGCCCTGTGCCCGGGGCGGCAGAGGCACGGCGGCGGTGGCCAGCGTCTCGTTCACGCACTGGTCCGGGGGCAGTGCCTGCAGGGTGGCTGGATCGAGCCGGTACAGGCGGGGCGGTGGCTGTGTGCGGGTGTGGCGCGCCCAGACGCCGAGCCAGAGGGCCTGCCCTTCCCAGGTGACAAAGGAGCCGCGCAGCGCCCCGCAGAGCCGCCATGCGCGTCGGGCGCCGATGACCGGGCCGGTGGCGTGGGTGCGGGGCAGGTCGATGCGCCAGAGGGTAGTGGTGTCGGCCATCCACAGCCGGCCGCTGCCCTGTGCGCCCGCGGGCGACCATGCCAGCCCACCGGCATGGTGGCAGGTGCCGGCGGGCCAGTCCAGATGGCCGCGTGCCTGCCCGGTGGCCGGGTCGAGCCACGTCACGCGGCAGGTGGGAGATATGGCAGCGGCCGCACTGCTCACATCGCCCGACGCCGCCACCTCTGCACCAGCCGCAGAATGGTTCCCGGCATCCGACGCGGTGCGGTAGCTGGAGAGGTACATCCAGCCGGAGTGGTCGAAGGCGAGCCCCTGCGGCACCCAGCCTGCCGCCAGCCCGGGAATCGGCCAGCGGGGCATCAGGGCAGACACGGGCATCGCGTCTGCAGGAAAGATGCCCTGCTGTGCCGGAGGGGCCTGCTGCGCCCGCACAGGAAGGGGCAGCCCGCCGAGGCCGATCCCCAGCAGCGCACCCCCCAGCAGGCCGCAGATCCACCGGAGCATGGCGCTGGAGCAGGCGCTGTGGGCTCGGAAGTGCGGCAGGGGCAGTACCATGGCCCGCACCGCCTCACTCCCAGCCGAAGCGGCGGATGTAGAAGCGCTTCATGAGCTGGGTGAGCAGCATGTAGCCCAGCACCAGCAGGGGCAGCAGCGCAAAGTAGTGCAGCGGCAGGGGCTGCAGCCGCAGCACGGGGGCCAGCGGCCCCATGGGCAGGAAGATGCCCACGGCGATGATCGCCACCGACATGACCACCAGCAGCCAGGCCGGGCGGCTCTGCACAAACGGAATGCGCGGGGTGCGGATCATGTGCACGATGAGCGTCTGGGTGACGAGCCCCTCCACGAACCAGCCGGACTGGAAGAGCGTCTGCTGCGCGGGGGTCTGGGCCCCGAAGAGGTGCCACATCATGAGGAAGGTGAGCACATCGAACACCGAGCTGATGGGCCCGAAGCAGATCATGAAGCGGCCTATGTCGGCCGGGTTCCAGCGCAGGGGGCGGCGCAGGGTGTCGGCATCCACATGGTCGAAGGGAATGGCCGTCTGCGAGATGTCGTAGAGCAGGTTCTGCACCAGCAGGTGGATGGGCAGCATGGGCAGAAACGGGATGAACGCCCCGGCAATGAGCACCGAGAACACGTTGCCGAAGTTGGAGCTGGCGGTGATGCGGATGTACTTGAGCATGTTGGCGAAGGTGCGGCGCCCTTCGAGCACGCCCTCCTCCAGCACCATGAGGCTCTTTTCGAGCAGGATGATGTCGGCTGCCTCCTTGGCGATGTCCACGGCCGAGTCGACCGAGATGCCGATGTCGGCGGCACGCAGGGCGGGGGCGTCGTTGATGCCGTCGCCCATGAAGCCGACCACATGGCCCCGGGTCTTGAGCAGCCGCACGATGCGCTCCTTGTGCGCGGGAGTGAGCCTGGCGAACACGTTGTGCCGCTCCAGCTCGGGGGCCAGGGTGGCGTCGTCCATGGCCTCGATCTGGCTGCCGAGCAGCAGGCCCTGCTGCGCGAGACCGACTTCGCGGCAGATCTTGGAGGTGACGAGGTCGTTGTCGCCCGTGAGCACCTTGACCTCCACGCCATGCGCGGCCAGCGCGCGCAGGGCAGGGGCGGTGGATTCCTTGGGCGGATCGAGAAAGGCCACATAGCCCGCGAGCGTGAGCCCCGCCTCGTCGGCAAGGCCGTAGGTGGTCTGGGTGCCGGGCGTGCGCCGGCCCGCCACGGCCACCACGCGCATGCCCTCTTCGTTGAGGTCGGCTGTCACCTTGCGGATGCACGCGAGCAGCTCCGGCGTGAGGGGCTGCTCCTCCTGCCCATGCCGCACCGAGGTGCAGATGGACAGCACCTCCTCCACCGCGCCCTTGCAGATGAGCAGGTGGTCGTGCGCGGGGGTGGCCACCACCACCGACATGCGCCGGCGGGTGAAGTCAAAGGGGATCTCGTCGACCTTGGCATAGCGGTGTGCGGGGTCGAGGGCGCGGAGATCGTCGGCATGGGCGAGCACGGCCACGTCCAGCAGGTTCTTGAGGCCGGTCTGGTAGTAGCTGTTGAGGTAGGCGAATTCCAGCACCTCGTCCGAATCCTGCCCCCACACATCGACGTGGCGGGCGAGGAAGATGCGATCCTGCGTGAGCGTGCCGGTCTTGTCGGTGCAGAGGACGTCCATGGCGCCGAAATTCTGGATCGCGTCGAGCCGCTTGACGATGACCTTCTTGCGCGAGAGAAACACCGCCCCCTTGGCCAGGGTCGAGGTCACGATCATGGGCAGCATCTCGGGCGTGAGCCCCACCGCCACCGACAGCGCAAACAGCAGCGCCTCGGTCCAGTTGCCCTTGGTGAAGCCGTTGAGAAGCAGCACCACCGGCACCATGACGAGCATGAAGCGGATGAGCAGCCAGCTCACCTGGTTGACCCCCGTCTGGAACGAGGTGGGAGCCCGGCTGGCCGCCGTGACGCGCCCGGCCAGCGCCCCGAAGTAGGTGCGCGCCCCCGTGTGCACCACCACGGCAGTGGCCGAACCCGACACCACGTTGGTGCCCATGAAGACCAGATTCTCGCGCTCCAGCACCTCGCCGGTGGCCGCGCGGCGCAGGGTGGGGAATTTCTCGATCGGCAGGGATTCGCCCGTCATGGCGGACTGGTTGATGAACAGGTCCTTGGCCGTGAGCACCCGGCAGTCGGCCGGGATCATGTCGCCCGCAGCCAGCACCACGATGTCGCCGGGCACCAGCGCGTGCAGCGGCTCCTCCAGCCGCTGGGGGCCCTGGGCCTGCAGGCGCACCCCGAAGTAGCGCTCGGCATCGGGCTGCACCTCGGCCACCGGGTCGGGGCGCATCACGGTGGCCGTGTTGCTGACCAGGGCCTTGAGGGCATCGGCCGCGCGGTTGGAGCGGGCCTCCTGCCAGAAGCGCAGCAGCGTGGAGAACACCACCATGGTGCCAATCACGATGGCGCCGCGCATGTCGTCGGTGGACCAGGACACCCCCGCGAGCACGGTGAGCAGCAGATTGAACGGGTTGCTGTAGCAGTGCCACAGGTGATGCCACCAGGGCAGCGGCTTTTCCTGCTGGATCTCGTTGGGCCCGGTGCGCTCGCGCACGGCGTCCGCCTGGGCCTGCGTGAGTCCGCCGGGCTGGCTGCCCAGCTGCGTGAGCAGCTCGGCCGCCCCGGCATCGGAAGCGGCCAGCATGCCGGCCGACAGATCGGGCGGCAGGCTGTGCGCGCCCGGATGCGCCGCCGACACATCGGCCAGCACAAAGCGCCGGAAATGGCGCGCAAAGTGGCGGGTACGCAGAAAATGGGCAAACGATGCCCGAAAGGCCAACGGCATGGAGTTCTCCGGTACGGCCGGGGCCCATGCCCTGGTCGGCAGGCCGCCTGCGCACCCGAAAACCCCGCAGGGCCCTGTCCGGCGCGTGTCAGGGGCTCAGCAGACATTGTCGGACAAGCACTGCCCCGCCAGGTGTCATTCCCATGACACTCTGCCGCCGGGCTGGTGCCCCAAAGACCCCGGTGGCCGCATCGGCACCTGCGAACTCCACCGGCATGCTCCCGGACTTCCCGCCCGGCAGCGCAGCAGCGCGTCAGGACACCAGCCGGGCAGCGCCCTGCGGTCCCCTCGCCGGCAGTGCACGCAGCCAGGCATCGAGCACGGCCACGCTGTAGCGGCTGGCCACGCGGTCGACAAAGCGGGTGAAATCGGCATGGGCGTCGTCGTCGGCCCGGTCGCTGATGGTGCGCAGGGCTGCAAACGGCAGGCCATAGTCATGGCAGACCTGCGCCACGGCCGCGCCCTCCATTTCCACGCACAGGCCATCGGGCAGCGCCTCGCGCAGGGCAGCGCTCTCGGCGCTCGTGGCGACGAAGCGGTCGCCGCTCAGGATGAGCCCCTCGTGCACGCGCGACGCCTGCAGGTCGAATTCCGCCACCGCCTCGCTGCCCAGCGTGTCGTGCGGATGGGCCAGCACGCTGTGCGCCGCCTCCACCAGCGCACGCGAGAGCAGCGCATCGACGGGAAAGCGCGAGCGCCCATAGAGCGGCACCTCGTAGGGCGCGAACAGCGGCGAGGCGTTCATGTCGTGCTGCAGCAGACTGTGGGCCACCACCATGTCCCCTACCCGCACATCCCGGGCGAGCCCGCCGGCCACGCCGGTAAAGACCATGCAGTCCACCCCGTACTGCGCAATCAGCGCGGTGGCTGTGGTGGCCGCTGCCACCTTGCCGATGCGCGAACGCACGGCCACCACCTCATGGCCATGCCAGTGCCCCTGCCAGAAGGTACGCCCGCCGGTGACGCTGCGGCGCTCGTCGGGCAGCCGTTCGATCACGGCTGAAAGCTCGGCATGCATGGCACTGACGATGCCGATGCGGGCAGGACGGAAGGACGACGGGGACAGATCGGCAGACATGGACAGACAGTGCTCCGGCAGCAGGGAAGGCAGCCATACGGAAATGGAAACGGCCATGGCCATGGAGATGGCCATGGCGCGAGAGGGCCATGGACAGGAAACCTCGCGGCACCGCTTCGGCGCCGCAGCCTGCCATTGTGCCCTGCCGCAATATGTTGCGAGTCGCAACAGGGCCGGAGGTCGCGGCGCCTGCATGGTGTAATCGCCCATGGAGCCGGTGCCCCCGATGCATGCCCGTGCCTGTGGTGCCGGCAGCCACCCCTCCATCCATTTTCATGCTGTGTGGCCCGTGCCGGGGCCGGTGTGTGTGCCGGCCGCGCGGGCCTGTTTCCTGCTGACCGATCATGCTGTCCCGAATCACCCGTTTTCGCGGCTGGTGGGCTGCCGCCCTGTCGAGCCTGCTCCTGGCCGCCTGTGGCACCCCCGCTCCCACTCCCGACACCCATGTCCGCCGTGCCCCGCCCGTGCGGACGACACCCGGCAGCGACCTGCCCGCCTGGGTCGGGCGCTATCGCGCCCATGACCCCGTATGCCCGCACGCCGCCCCCGGCTCCTGCAGGGGCATGGAGCTGGCGCTCACCCTGCGGCCCAACATGACCTACAGCCTGACCACCACCATGCTCCGGCGCGGCAGGCCCTACACCTTCACCAGTTCGGCGCGCTTCCGCTGGGACGCCTCGCGCACGGTGATCATTCTGGCCTCCAAGGACGAAAGCGCCCGCCTGCGCGTGGGCCGCAACACGCTGGAACGCATCGGCACCGAGAGCATGAGCCCCGAAGAAGCCGCCAGCCACCCCCTCGTGTACACGCGGGACTGAGCACTGCGGCTGCACGCACAGTGCTGCAGGGAGGGCTGAAGCAGAGCCAAGAAACAGGCCCGAGCATCAGGCCCGGAGGCCCACCCCCCTGATGCGCACATGGCCTGCATCAGACGGGGCGTGGGGCGCGATCGTTCAGCGCACCAGCGTGAGCAGCGGCCAGGCCGGTGCCGGCGTCTCGGTGCGCACGGCCTGCCCCTGGGCGATGGCCTCGCGCAGGGCCGCCACGGCCTGTGCGGGGTCGGCTGCCGTGGTCAGGGCGCTCACCACCGCCACCAGATCGGCTCCGGCTGCAGCAGCCGCGCGGGCCCGCTGCGGCGTCATGCCCCCGATGGCCACCAGCGGCAGCGCGGGGTGATCGGCCCCCGCCTCGTCATGCACAAGGTGCGCCCACCAGGCCACGTTCGCATCACCCAGCGGCACCCAGGGCATGTCCTTGGTGGTGGTGGCGTGCACCGGCCCGCAGGCCACGTAGCTGGGCCGGACACGCAGGGCGCGGGCCAGCTCCCAGAGGCTGTGCGTGCTCACTCCCAGCCGCAGGCCGGCAAGCTGGATGCGGTCGAGATCGGCATCGGAGAGGGTCTGCAGATCCTCCTGCCCCAGATGCACCCCATGAATGCCGTGGCCGTTGCGGTAGAGCACATGGCGCAGGGCCGCCTGCCAGTGGTCGTTGATGTAGAGCAGCGCTCCATGCCGCGCGGCCGCCTCGGCGCAGCGCGCCACGTCGGCATCGAGCTGGCCGGCCTCCGGGTGCTTGACGCGCAGCTGCACCACCCGCACGCCCAGATCGAGCGCGCGCAGCACCCAGTCGGCATCGCCCATGACGGCATACAGCCCGTGCGGATGGCCTGCCGCATGGACGCTGCGTGGCAGCGCCTGGAAAGCCTGCGCCCGGGCCGCCCCGAGCAGCGGAAAATGCCGCCGTGCCCCCGTGAAGGCCAGCGGCAGCGCCTGATCCAGGGCCTCGATGCTGGCCAGTGCCCCCATCATGCCCAGCACGCCGCAGTCGGCTGCACAGAAGCCGTGCTCCTGCGCCTGCAGCGCCGCCATGTACAGGGCATCCGCGGCACGGGCGCTCCAGTGCGGCGCGCCGGGCCCGCCTGCGAGCGGGGAATGCAGCCAGCCCTGCGCCTGCGGACTGCTCAGGTACACGCGCGCTGCCTCCCGCACGGCTCCGGGATGGGCCAGCACCAGATGCTGCTGCCCGGGCAGGGCCGCCTCCAGATCGGCACGGCAGCGCTCTGCCCATGCCTCGATTGCCGCATCGGCCGCGCCTGCAGCGGACACCGCACCAGCGGCCAGTTCCGCCAGGGCGGGCTGCCAGTCCATGGCATGCACGGTCAGAGGCTGTGGCTGAAAAGTCGTCATCATGGAATCCATCTCCTCCATTCAACCATCCGGACATCCTGCACCGGGCCGCGCGCGCATGCACGACCCGATACTTGCCAGTGGTATGGGTGCTCAGGGCTGAGCGGCAGCCGGTGCGGGAGCCGGCCTTGCGGGCCGGGCGGGCCGGGGCACCGCCGCAGAGGCATGGAGCCGCACGCGGGGCCGACGGCGGCGCACCACTGCACCCGATGCCGCCGAGGCCGGACGCATCCCCACCGGAGCCGCCAGCCGCCGGTGCACCACGGGCACTCGCGCCGCAGCGGACACGGGTGCCGCCACCGGCGCGGCGTCCTGCGCGGGCGCTTCGGCCCTGGGTTCGGGAGCGGCGGCCGGGGCAGGGGCTGCCGGCACACTCGGCACCGGATGCGGCACATTGGCCGGCGTGTCCTTGAGAATGCGCATCCGCTCGGGCCGCACCTGCTGCTGCAGCCGCTCGGGTTCGCCGGGCGGCACCGGCGCAAGCCCCACGGGCGCCAGCCAGGCATGTGCCCACGCATACCAGGCAACATTGAGCAGCAGAACCAGGGCAAACAGCCAGCGCAACATGGGCAAACACCTTCCTTTCAGTGGGCATTGTGCCCTACGCGCCCCTTGCCGCACAGGCAGGGAACGGACTCATGCGGATGCATCCGTGCTCAGAATGCGCCCGCCGGACGGCGGCAGGGGCCGCACGCTGATCTCGTCGCTGAGCACTTCCCGCACGGCCGGCGCCACCCCGGGCTGCTCGATGCGCACCCGCAGTCCGCCGCGCTCGCTCACGCCGCAGGCCGTACCCACACTGCCGTCGGAAAGCCACACGGCCTGCCCTGCCAGGGCATCGCGTGCCGCAAACCGGGCCTGCCACGGGGCAAATCCCGCACGGGCGAACTGTGCCAGGGCCTGCGCCAGTGCCGGCGCCACACGCGCCAGAATGCCGGGCGCCGTGGCATCGGGCTCCCACTCCTGCACGCAGGCCGGGGGCTGGGGCGCGGGACGGCCCGGCTCGGGCGGCGGCAGAGCCCCCACGGCCGCGATGTTGATGCCAACGCCCACCACCACATAGCGCTCCTGCCCCACGAGGCAGACCTCCACCAGAATGCCCACCAGCTTGCGCTGGTGGTACCAGAGGTCGTTGGGCCACTTGATGCGCAGCTCCTGCCGATGCTGCGGATCGAGACTTGCTGCCACGCAGCAGCCCACCATGAGCGACAGCCCGGAGAGATCCCCGCTCCCGAGCGGTACCCCCATGGAGAAGGTGAGTGCCTGCCCGGGGGTCGAGGGGGCCCAGTGCCGGCCCAGACGCCCACGGCCCGCAGTCTGCCGCTCGGCCACGAGCAGCGTGGGCTGCAGGTGCCCCTCGCGGGCGCGTTCCATGAGAACGGTGTTGGTAGAGGTGAGTTCGGGCTGCACCTCGACGCTGAAGCCGGGCCACAGGGGCTCGATCTGGCTCCAGAGCGTCTCGGACGGCCACTGCAGGGACAGCGAGGACATGGCGGACAATGACGGAGATTGCACACAGAGCCTGTGCGGCGGCGTGAATTATTTCGACCGCGACTCTGTGCTAATTTAGAAAAAGGGAATAATGCGGCCGAACGGCCGGCCCATGCCTCCTGCATGCGCTGCGGCCCGCGCGACACGGTCTGCGGCCATTGTAGGAGAAGGCCGCCCTGCGCCGCGCCCCTCCGGAACCCCCCTCCATCCCGACACACACTGCCATGAGCAAATCTCTCGTCATTGCCGAAAAGCCCTCGGTCGCGCAGGACATCGTGCGCGCCCTCACCCCGGTGGCTGGCAAGTTCGACAAGCACGACGATTACTTCGAGAACGCGCACTACCTCGTCACCAGCGCCGTCGGCCACCTGGTGGAGATCCAGGCTCCCGAGGCCTACGACGTCAAGCGCGGCAAGTGGAGCTTCGCGCACCTGCCGGTGATCCCGCCCCACTTCGACCTCAAGCCGGTGGACAAGACCAAGTCCCGGCTCAACGCCGTGGTCAAGCTGGCCCGCCGCAAGGATGTGACCGACCTCATCAACGCCTGTGACGCGGGACGCGAGGGCGAACTGATCTTCCGCCTCATCGAGCAGTACGCCGGCGGCAGCAAGCCGCTGGGCAAGCCCGTGCGCCGTCTGTGGCTGCAGAGCATGACGCCGCAGGCCATCCGGGACGGCTTCGACCACCTGCGCCGCGACAGTGACATGCAGGGCCTCGCAGACGCAGCCCGCAGCCGCAGCGAGGCGGACTGGCTGGTGGGCATCAACGGCACCCGGGCCATGACGGCCTTCAACTCGCGCGACGGCGGCTTCTTTCTCACCACGGTGGGCCGGGTGCAGACCCCCACGCTGGCCATCGTGGTCGAGCGCGAGGAAAAAATCCGCGCCTTCGTGAGCCGCGACTACTGGGAAGTGCACGCCACCTTCCAGGCCGAAGCCGGCGACTACATGGGCAAGTGGTTCGATCCGCAGTGGAAGAAAGGCACCGACCCCGAAGCCCGCGCGGACCGCCTCTGGAACGCCCGCGACGCCCAGGCCATTGCCACGGCCGTACGCGGCCGCGCCGCCAGCGTCACCGAGGAAAGCCGCCACGCCACCCAGGCCAGCCCGCTGCTGTTCGACCTCACCAGCCTGCAGCGCGAGGCCAACGGCAAGTTCGGCTTCTCGGCCAAGACCACCCTCTCGCTCGCCCAGAGCCTGTACGAGCGCCACAAGGCCCTCACCTACCCGCGAACCGACTCGCGCCACCTGCCCGAGGACTACCTGAGCGTGGTGCACAAGACCTTCGGCATGCTCTCCGCAAGCGACATGCGCCACCTGGCCCCGTTTGCGCAGACGGCCATCGACAAGGGCTACATCCGGCACAGCCGGCGCGTGTTCGACAACAGCAAGGTGAGCGACCACTTTGCCATCATTCCCACCCTGCAGGCTCCCGGAGCCCTGAGCGAGGCCGAGCGCAAGCTCTATGACTTGGTGGTGCGCCGCTTCATGGCGGTGTTCTTCCCCAGCGCCGAGTTCATGGTCACCACCCGCACCAGCACCGTCTCGGTCCCGGCGGACGGGGATGGCGCCGCCGCAGGAGCTGGCCGCCCCGCCGTGAGCCACCACTTCCGCAGCGACGGCAAGGTGCTCGTGCAGCCCGGCTGGCTCGCCATCTACGGCAAGGAAGCCGCATCCGAAACCGGCGACGAAGGCAAGGACGGCAAGCACCTCGTGCCCGTGCGCGAGGGCGAGCTCGTGCGCACCGAACACACCGAGGCCAAGGGCCTGCACACCCGCCCCCCGGCCCGCTACTCCGAAGCCACGCTGCTCGGCGCTATGGAAGGGGCCGGCAAGCTCGTCGACGACGACGAACTGCGCGAGGCCATGCAGGAAAAGGGACTGGGCACGCCAGCCACCCGCGCCGCCATCATCGAAGGCCTGCTCTCCGAGAAATACCTGCTGCGCGAAGGGCGCGAGCTCATTCCCACCGCCAAGGCCTTCCAGCTCATGACCCTGCTGCGGGGACTCGAAGTGGCCGAGCTCACCCACCCCGAACTCACCGGCGAGTGGGAATACAAGCTCGCCCAGATGGAACAGGGCCGCCTGAGCCGCGAAGCCTTCATGCAGGAAATCGCGGCCATGACCGAGCACATCGTGCGCAAGGCCAAGGAATACGACCGCGACACCGTGCCCGGCAACTACGCCACCCTGCAGACCCCCTGCCCCCACTGTGGCGGCGTGGTCAAGGAGAACTACCGCCGCTATGCCTGCACCGGACGCCCCGACAGCACCGCAGGCGACGAGGCGGGCGAACACCACGGCTGCGGATTTTCCATCTCCAAGACCCCCGGCGGACGCACCTTTGACGTGGCCGAGGTCGAGCAGCTGCTGCGCGACCACCGCATCGGCCCGCTCGAAGGCTTCCGCAGCAAGGCGGGCTGGCCCTTCACGGCCGAGCTCCAGCTGGTGCTGGACGACGACACCCACAACTACCGGCTCGAATTCGACTTCGGCAAGGAAGAGGACACCGACTCCGGCACGCTGGCCGACTTTGCCGAGGCCCAGGTGCTCGGCAAATGTCCCATCTGCGGCAGCAACGTGGTCGAGCACGGCAGCAACTACGTCTGCGAAAAGGCCGTTCCCACCGTCGCCCATCCCACGCCGAGCTGCACCTTCAAGACCGGCACCGTGATCCTGCAGCAGCCCATCGACCACGAGCAGCTCGCCAAGCTCCTCGTCGAAGGCCGCACCGACCTGCTCGACAAGTTCGTCTCCAACAAGACGCGCCGCCCCTTCAAGGCCTTCCTGCAGTGGGATGCCGCCGCCGGCAAGGTCGTGTTCGGCTTCGAGCCGCGCCCCGGCGCACGTCCTTCGGCCCGCAGTGCCGCCAAGCCGACCGCCAAGGCCGCTGCTCCTGCTGCCCGTGGAGCCAAGACCCCGGCCACGCCCCGCCGCAAGGCCACCGGCACCGCCACCAAGCCTGCCCGCACCCCTGCGGCAGGCACGCTGCACCCCGATGCGGCGCTCGCGGCCGTCATTGGTCCCGACCTGGTCTCGCGCCCGCAGGCCATGAAAAAGCTCTGGGACTACATCAAGACCCACCAGCTGCAGGACCCGCAGGACAAGCGCACCATCGTGCCCGATGCCGCCCTGCGTGCCGTGCTCGGCACCGACCGCGCCAACATGTTCGCGCTCGCCGGACTGATCGGCGCCCACCTGCGCAAGGACGCCTGATGCCGACCGTGCAAAGCACCCCGGTGCGGCGCTCTGGCAGCCGCTCCTGTCTCTGCGGCTGCGCCGCGCCCCGGCTCTACCTGCCGGTGGGCGGCTGACTGCACGAGCGCACACGCACTCCAGCATGGGCATCGGCATTCTCTACGCCCTGGGCGCGGGGCTGCTCTGGGGACTGGTCTTCGTCGGTCCCCTGATCGTGCCCGACTACCCGGCCGCCCTGCAGTCGGCCGGGCGCTACGTGGCCTTCGGTCTGGTCGCGCTGCCGCTCGCCTGGCATGACCGGGCCCGCCTGCGCGGCCTGCACGCCTCCGACTGGATCGAGGCCACCCGCCTCACCCTGGTGGGCAACCTGCTCTACTACTTCTGCCTTGCCAGCGCCATCCAGCGCACCGGCGCTCCCGTGTCCACCATGATCATCGGCACGCTGCCGGTGGTGATGAGCCTGAGCGCCAACTGGCTCTACGGCCAGCAGGAGGGCCACCTCCCCTGGAAGCGCCTGGCGCTGCCGCTGCTGCTGATCCTGTCCGGGCTGCTGCTCGTCAACCTGACCGAGCTGCGCGGCGGCCACGCCCCAACCTGGGGCTGGCGCTACGCCAGCGGCCTGGCCCTGGCCGTGCTGGCGCTCGGATGCTGGACCTGGTATCCCCTGCGCAACGCCCGCTGGATGCGGGCCCACCCCGACCAGAGCCCCACCACCTGGGCCACCGCGCAGGGCTTGGTCACCCTGCCGCTTGCCTGCCTGGCCTACGGAAGCGTCAGCGCGGTTCTGGCCGTGGCCCAGCCTGGCTTTGCCCTGCCCCTGGGACCGCGCCCGCTGGTCTTTGCCGGTCTGATGCTCACCATCGGGCTGCTGTGTTCATGGCTCGGCACCCTGCTGTGGAATGCCGCCAGCCAGCGGCTCCCCACCACCCTGCTGGGCCCGATGATCGTCTTCGAGACCCTCTCGGCCCTGGCCTATGCCTTCGTGCTGCGCCAGGAATGGCCCGCCCTTCCCACCCTGACCGGCATCGCCTGCCTGATCGCAGGCGTCACGCTGGCCATGCGCATCCGGCCCGAACCCTTGTCCTCCTGAGCTCATCGCCCTCTCTGCACACAGGGGAAGAGGAGGCGTCAAAAGCAGCGCGCCCGGCAGACTCCAGGGTCTGCGCGGGCGCGCGGTACGGGGCTGGCGACATCCCGCCCGGCCTGCCTTGTCAGACAGGCCCTGCGGGCAGCGCCGGCATCAGGGTTGCGTGATGGTCACATCCACGCGACGATCCGGTGCCAGACAGGACACCAGCGCCGCCCCCTTGAGGCTGCGGCCGCAGTGGGAAACAGGCTGGCTGGAGCCCTTGCCTTCGGCCACGATATGGTCGGCAGGCACCCCCTTGGCGATCAGATGCTGTCGCACCGTCTCGGCCCGCTGCAGGGACAGCCGCTGGTTGGCGGCCGCCTGCCCCAGGCGATCGGTATGTCCGGTCACCGTCACATGCGCCTGCGGGCGATGGGCCACCACATCGGCGGCCAGGGCATCGAGCTCCGTGCGTCCCTTGGCATTCAGGTCGGCTGCGCCCCCCTTGCCCAGTGGAAACAGGGCATCCGCCTGCAGATGCACCACCTCGGCGCGAGGTGCAGGTACAGCGCCATTCACCCGTGCCGCACAGCCCTCGGGCATCCAGTAGAAGGACTGGCCCTTCATGTCCTTGTCGAAGATGACCTTGTACTGGCAGACCGTGACCGGCCCGTCCGGCACATCCCGGAACTTGAAGAGATAGTCCCATTCCCGGGCGCCATGGGTTTCGCTGAAGTGCGGACGTCCCACCAGATGGTAGAGGTCGTCCTTGGTCACGCCCTTGCCGATCTTGCGCAGATTCTCGACGTTCGGGAAGACCCCTTCAGGCACACCACTGGTGTCCTCGGCCTTGGGGAAGACCACTTCCCTGGCCGTACCCTGGTCGGTGATGCCGTGGCTGACCGCATAGGTGCAGCCTGCGAGCATCGGGGCCGCGCCTGCGCAGGCCAGGGCCATGAGTGCAATCGATTTCTTCATGATGAAGCCGTTCCCTTTCTGGTGATGCGATGCCTGTGTCATGGCGCTGGTCCTTACCACTGGAAGCCGGCACCGACGGTGGCGCCGACGTAGCCGCGGGTGTTGCTGTTGAGGCTGCCCTTGAACACCCACTTGCCGTTGTCGGTGATGGTGGACACACCGACCGCCATGGCCGACTGGCCGCGGTAGGTGGCACCTGCCACTGCTGCCATGCTCTTGCCCGGCAGATAGGCCTGCGGCAGACCGGCAGAGGCCATGGCGCTGGCTGTGCCGGCGCTGGCATTGCGATCCACGTTGCCGATCTGATTGCCCAGAGCGCTCACCTGGTTGCCCAGGGTGTTCACGGCCTGGTTGGTCTGGTAGAGCTGTGCGCCATTGACTGCCTGCGTGCTGGTGGAGGAGACCTCACCCGGTGCCACATTGGTCAGCGTGACGGGCGAAGTGCTGTCCGCACCCACCAGCGTGAGGGTGTTGGTGGGCGTGCCGCCGTTCGAGGTGGTGGCCCCCGAATTGGCGTACTGCACCGGACCGGCCCCGCCGTTCTGCAGCTGGGTCACCGCCTGGTTGGTGGCGTAGAGCTGGCTGCCGTTGATGGCATCCGTGCTCGTGGCGCTGATGGCCCCGGCGGCCACGTTCTGGATGCGGCGTTCCTGGCCCACATCTCCCACAGTCACCACCCCGGTGGGGGTAGCACCCGCAAAGTCGTAGGTCACGCTGCCCAGGGTGATCGACCCATAGGTGGTCATGCCGGCCGTCTGGGCGGTCGCGGAGGTCTGGGCGGCAGAACCGCTGCCCAGGTTGACCGAGTTCGCGGCCGTCTGGGTCACGTTGTTGCCGATCACGAAGGCCCCGTCGGAGCCGGAGGCCACCACGTTGTTGTTGCCCAGCACATAGGCATTGTTGGCGTAGACGTAGCTCGGATCACCGATCGCCCCGGAGCTGGTGCCGCTCACGACGTTGCCGGTTCCGATGCTGATGCTGTTGATGCCGGTGGCCTGTGCGCCGTAGCCGATGGCCAGCGCGTTTTCCGCCGTGGCAGCCGAGCTCGCTCCGATGGAGGTCGCATACTTGCCCGAGGCACTGGCATCTCCCGTATCGGACACCGTTCCGCCGGTCGTCTGGCCCGATCCATCGTTGGTATGGAAGTACTTGATACCTCCCGTATTCATGTTGTTGATGGCGGAGATGATGGTGTTGGTGTCCGTGGCGGTCTGCCCGGAAACGTCGTAGGTCGTCAGCGCCTTCTGTCCATCGGACGTCAGGGTGCCGTCGCTGTTGATGTACTGGCTGCCGCCCAGCACATTCGTGGTCAGGTTGTTGACCGTCGTGCTCACGTTGGTCACATTGCTCTGCACCTGGGTGAGATCGCCCACGGTGGCGGCATTGTTCCACTGCGCACTGGAGCTGCCCTCGCTGGCGACCTGTGCCACCGTCTTGCCTTCCAGACCGCTGGCCACGTTGGTGATGGTGTTGCCACCATTGTTGAGGCCAGAGCTTGTCACGCTGACCGTCTTGGACGCATCCGTGGTGTTGGTGATCGTCAGCCCGCTGCTGTTGACCGTCGTGTTGCCTGCGGTGACGCTGGTGACATTGAGGTTGTCTGCCGTGCTGACCGTGTAGTCCACCCCGCCTGTGGCGTTGGCAGTCTGGGTCACCACGATGTTGGAACCTGCATTGACCGTGGTCGTCTTCGCTGCCTGCGTGGCCACCGCGTAGAGCTGGCTGCCGTTGACGGCGTCGCTGCTGGTGGCGCTGACGCTGCCAGCTGCCACACCCGTCAGGGTGTTGCCGCCGTTGTTGAGGCCCGCAGTGGTGAGGCTCACGGCATTGCTGCTGCCGCCTGCCGGCGTGATGGTCACGCCGCTGCCCGTGGTCACGGTGGTGTTGCCTGCCGTGTCGGTCGTGGTCACGCTCGTGAGGCCGGTGAGATCCTTGGCCAGCTTGAGCGTCAGCGTATTGGTGGCGCTGTCAGCCACCACCCCGATGTTGCCATCGGAGAGATTGGCGGTCGAAGCCCCACCTACCACATTCAGGGTGCTGCCCAGCGGCTGCGAGGTGCTGCCCGAATCGCCGGCAAAGGTCAGCGGCTGGCTCACGGCCGTATTGAGGCCGGTCAGCGCATCTCCCACGTTGTTGACGGTGGTCGTGGCGCCGGTGGCAGGATTGGTCACCACCACATAGGTAGGTGCCACCAGATTGCCCAACGCATCCACGGTCGCGCCACCGCCGAGGGCAGTCGCGAGTCCCAGGGTGGAGGCATACAGCTGGCTGCCATTGACGGCATCGGTGCTCGTTGCACTCACCGTTCCTGCCGCCACATTGGCAATCTTGGTCGCACTGGTCGTCGTTCCATCGGGATTGACGGTGCTCAGCACCACATCCGCAGCAGCCACTGTGCTGCCGGTGCCATTGGCTGCCGTGTTGAAGCTGCCATCGGCCTGCTTGTACACCCGGTTGCCGCTCGCATCCGTGTACACGATCGGGGAATTGCCCGTGCCGGAATTGAGGTTGCTGACTGCCTGGTTGGTGGCATACAGCTGGCTGCCGTTGACGGCGTCGGTGCTCGCGGCGGTGACGGCTCCTGCTGCCACGTTGGTGATGGTGTTGCCACCGTTGTTGAGGCCCGCGGTGGTGAGGCTCACTGCGTTGCCGCTCGTGGGTGTGATGGTGACTCCGCTGCCGCTCGTCACGGTGGTGCCCGTGGCGTCGCTGGTGGTGACGCTGGTGAAGCTCGGCGTCAGGCTGGTGGCTACGGTGATGGCGTTGCCGCTTTGCGTGACGGCTATGTTGTTGCCCGCCGTGACGGTGACGGTGTCTCCAGGCTTGATGTTGGTCGTGCTCGTGCC